>JAWXBJ010000226.1:0-6083 GCA_034439955.1 Alphaproteobacteria bacterium | reverse complement strand
CACGGCTCCGCTCAGCGGGCCTTGATCACCACCCCAAAACCAGAAAGAAAGGCGAACGGACTCTCGTAATGCGCGGCCCGGATCAGGGGGCTGGGTCAATGCCCACGAAGCTGCTGACATCGCGTCTTGCAACGACCCCAACATTGTTTGGACAGAAATCGGCACATTGCAGTTTGACGCGCGCCACGTCGTTACTCTGGATGAGAACGGCGGCGAAATTGAAGGAACCAAGTGGGGCAAAGGATAGTCCGCCCTTGGTCTTCATCCGTTTCAATTGATGAGTGAGGAACGCTGGAGATCACTTGGCTTTCGCGAGGATGCGACCACCTTTCAAAGCCAGTCACAGAACGCTCGTGTCTGGACGGAAAACTGGGTCAAAGACAGCCTGTTCTGCCCCAGCTGCGGTTCAAGCTCGCTCGACAAGTACCCAAACAATCGACCCGTCGCCGATTTCATCTGTAAGGAGTGCGATGAGAACTATGAACTGAAAAGCCAGAAAACAAATTTTGGCCGTAGGGTGAATGATGGCGCTTACCGAACGATGACGGAGCGTTTGGCGGCTAGAGACAACCCGAACCTGATTCTTATGAACTATGATCGCGATGCCCTGGCCGTCACGAATCTGATCGTGGTCCCAAAGCATTTCTTTGTTCCCGAGATCATAGAGCCGAGAAAGCCCCTGGCTGCGACTGCGCGCCGGGCTGGCTGGCAGGGGTGCAACATCCTCATTGGCGATGTGCCCGAAGCAGGAAAAATATGGATTGTTCGCAACGGCATCGTCAGCTCGCGCGAGGAAATCGTCGAAAGTTGGCAGCGGACGCTGTTCCTGCGCGACGGAAGTATCGCCGCCCGCGGGTGGCTAATCGAAGTGATGAAATGCGTCGAACGGATCGGTCTTCCGGAGTTTAGTCTGGAAGACGTGTATGCATTCGAGACGACGCTACGCCAAGTCTATCCTAGCAACTTCAACATCCGTCCAAAAATTAGGCAGCAACTGCAAGTTTTGCGAGACCAAGGTTATCTGCACTTTCTGGGAAGCGGACGGTATCGATTGGCGCAAGTGCAGTAACTACGCCCCAAGTTGCCCGGCCCATCGCTTGCGCGACACCCGACGCCTCGCTTCGCGCTGATCATGCGTCCCTACCCCCTATCCCGCAGCAACCGTCCCTTCTGCCTGTCCCAGTCCCTCGCCTTTTCCAGATCGCGCTTGTCGATGTTCTTGCGGCCGCGCCCAAGACCCAGTTCGATCTTGGCGAGGCCGCGATCGTTGAAGTACATTTTCAGCGGGACCAGCGTCCGGCCTTCCTTGTCGATGCCGAGGATTAGCTTGGCCATCTCCTTCTTCTTGAGCAGGAGTTTCCGCTTGCGCCCCGGCTCGTGGTTGAACTGAGCGGCGGGCGGATAGATCGGGATCGAGGCGTTGACGAGAATGATCTCGCCATCTTCCTCTCGGGCATAGCTCTCGGCGATATTGGCCCGGCCGGCCCGGAGCGACTTCACCTCGGTGCCGAGCAGCATGATGCCGGCCTCGTAGACCTCCTCGATCTCGTAATTGCGCCGCGCCTGACGGTTCTCGGCGATCAGCTTGCGAGCCTGCTCCCGCGCGTTTTTGGGTGCGGCCGCCATCAGAGCAGTCCCGCTTCCTTCATGGCCGCATTGATCTCATCCCTGACGGCCTGCGAGGCGACAGGGACCAGAGGCAGCCGAACATCCTCGGTGCAAAGACCAAGACGGGCGAGCGCATACTTGGTGGGGGCGGGACTGGCCTCCAGGAACAGCGCGCGGTGGAGACGCGCGAGAGAGTCGTTCAGCCGCCGCGCGGTCGCATAGTCACCCGCAATGCAGGCGTTCTGCAAGGCGGCGAGTTTCCCGGGCGCAACATTGGCCGTGACCGATATGCATCCCGCGCCGCCGAGGGCCATGTACCCAACAGCCGTGGGGTCCTCCCCGGAAATCTGCAGGAATCCCGGGTCGCACATCAGGGAATGGCGCGCGACGCGGTCAAGCTGGGCGGTCGCGTCCTTGACCCCGATGATGTTGGGCAGGCGGGAAAGGCGAGCCATCGTCTCGACGCTGACGTCCGACCCGGTCCGCATGGGAACATTGTAGACAAATACGGGTAACTGCACTGCATCATTTAACGCTTTGTAATGTGCGTATATGCCTTCCTGCGTGGGCCTGTTGTAGTAGGGGCTCACCACCAGCGCAGCGTGCGCGCCGACCGCCTTCGCGTGAGCGAGGAGGCCGATCGCTTCTTGTGTGGAATTGGACCCCGCGCCCGCAATGACCGGAACCCGCCCCTTCGCCGTACTGACGCATAGCTCAACCACATGCCGGTGTTCCTCGTGCGAGAGCGTGGTCGATTCGCCGGTCGTTCCGCACGGCGCCAGGGCATGGCTGCCGGCCTCAATCTGGCGCTCGACCAAGGCGATAAAGGCAGCGTCGTCCACCTCGCCATCGCGAAACGGCGTGACGAGCGCAGGGATGGACCCTCTGAACATTCAACGCTCCGAAGCGGGACGGTCGCAGCGCGCCAGGTGCGGCCGCTCGCGGGAATCGTGCGATATTCATTTCACTTGGGGGTTTGGCAAGCAGATGTCGCGCACGACCCGAATGCTCATGGCGGGATTGGCTGCGGTATTTGTTGCAGAGGCGGCGGGCGCCCTGCCCTCGGCGCCGTCCCTGAAGCCGCAGGAACAGCGTCAGTCCGCCTGGCTCGCCCCTGCCGACTTTTCGCGTCTTTCCCGCGCCCTGGAGGCGGCGGACGAGAATCGCTGGAACGACGTTCGCGGCGCCCTCAACGCGATCGACGATCCCGCCGCAAAGATGCTGCTGCGCTGGCGAATGGCGACGGACGGCAATTCGGCGATGGGTTGGTCGGACCTTTCGCGCGCGGCGGAGGATTTCGCGACCTGGCCGGACGCTTCGCGCATTCTCGATGGCGCAGAAATTCGTGTCGCCACATCGAGCCTCACGGCGGCGGAGCGGATTGCCTGGCTGACGGCGCGCGGCCCGACCACCGGAGAAGGCGCACTCGCGCTCGCCGACGCCTACAACTCCGCCGGGCGTCCGACCGAGATGGAACGGACCATCCGCGAGGCATGGCGCACCAAGTCCATGACGGCCGACGCGGCGAGCGCCATGCAGTTTTCCTACGCAGCGATCCTGACGCCGGAGGATCACTGGGCCCGTGTAGACATGTTGCTGTGGCGGGGCGGGGTCAGCGCCTCGCAACCCCTGCTTGGCAAGTTGAGTTCCGGGCGGCGGAACCTGGCGGACGCGCGGATCGCGCTCATGCAGAACAAGAAGAACGTTGATGGTCTGGTGCAAGCGGTACCGGAAGAATATGCGAACGATGCTGGCTTGCTGCTGGAGCGCGCGCGCTGGCGTGAGAAACGCGGACAGGTGCAAGGCGAACAGGAATTGCTGCTCCGCATACGCGGAGTCGATGCCGCGCCCGTCGGCCGCGAGGCGATCTGGAACGAGAAGCAGTCCGTCATCCGCCGGCTGATTCGCGAACGTGACTACCAGACGTCCTATTTGCTGGCCGCCGGAACCGGGCTGACGGAAGGAGAAGCGTTCCGGGACGCCGAATGGATGGCCGGCTGGCTCGCCCTGGCGAAGCTGGGCAACGCTCCGCAAGCAGAAGGGCATTTCCGGCAGCTGATTCTGGGCGTCGAGACGCCCATCAGCGTCGCGCGAGCCCAATATTGGCTTGGTGAGGCGCTTCGCGCCCAGAATCGTTCTGCGGAGGCGCAGGCCGCCTATGAGGCGGCGGCGAGATTCGGGTATGTTTTCTACGGGCAGATGGCGGCCGAACGACTGGCGGAGACTCACCCGGGCGTCAAGACTCTGGCTTTCGCTCCCGTCGCCGCGCCGACGGACGCCGAGCGCGCGGCCTTTGCGCAGCGGCCCTTCGTCCGGGCGGCGGTGCTGTTGGCAGAGACTGGAAGGCTGGCGTCCTTTGAGCGGTTTTCCAACCAGATCGATGACCAACTCGAGACGCCCCAAGACCACCAGATGCTGTTCGACATCGCGCAGGGTTATCTCGAGACGCGGGCTGCCGTGCGCGGCGGCAAGGCTGGACTGGCGCGTGGCCTGATAGCGCCCGACGCCGTGTTTCCCGTGCTGGCCCTGCCCCCGTCTCCGCGGACGGGCTCAGCAGAACCTGCCCTCGTGCTGGCGCTTTCGCGGCAGGAAAGCGAATTCAACCCCCGCGCCATCAGCAGCGCCGACGCGCGCGGCATGATGCAGATGATACCCCGCTTCGCGCAGGCCGAGGCACGCATGGTGGGACTGCCCTTCCGGCAGAGCTGGCTGACGGACGATCCGACCTACAATCTCCGGCTGGGGCGCGGATTTCTCGACGACCTGGTGGATGAGTTCAACGGCTCGTACATCCTTGCGACTGCCGCTTATAATGCGGGGCCGTCGCGAGCGCGCCAGTGGATCAGGGATTTTGGCGACCCGCGCGGCCAGGTCGATCCGGTCGACTGGGTAGAGAGCATCCCGTTCGCCGAGACGCGGAACTACATCCAGCGCGTGCTTGAGAACACACAGGTCTATCGCCACCGTCTTTCAGGTCTGCCCACGCAGTTGCGGCTGGCCGATGATCTGGGACGGGGGAGGCCCTAGCTTCGCTCGGTCCAACTATGTAGACGGCTGCCGGTTGATCGCCCGCGCGAAAATGTCCGCGTCCACGTTTCCGCCCGACAGGATCACCAGCACAGGCCCGCGCGCCGCGAAGTGCGCCCTGTTTTTCAAGAGCACAGCCAGGGACGCCGCACCGCCAGGCTCAGCGACGAGTTTCAGGTGATGGAACGCGAACGACATCGCGTCGAGCAGTTCATCGTTGCTGGCGGTAAAGCCCCCCGCGACCCGGCGCTGATGGATGGCGAAGGGCAGAACGCCCGGCTCGGGCGTCAGGAGCGCGTCGGCGATGGAGCGATATCCTGGAGGGTTGGACACGATCCGGCCAGCGGCCAGCGAAAGGATCAGATCGTCGTGGCCTTCAGGTTCGGCCGCCCAGATCTCGGTTATCGGCGACAGTTCTTCGAAGGCCACGGCGACCCCCGCCAGCAGCCCGCCACCACTGGCGTTGCAGATCAGGCTGCCGAAGGTGACGCCCAAGGCTTTTGCGTCATTGGCGGCTTCTAGACCCGCCGTGCCCTGCCCGGCCATGATCCAGGCGTCGTCGAAAGGGCGGATGATCGTGGCGCCGGTTTGTTCGGCGATCCCGGCGGCGATGGCTTCCCGGCTTTCGCTGACGCGGTCATAAAGGCGGATGGTCGCGCCGCGCCGTTTCGCGCTGTCGATTTTCGCGCGAGGGCTATCGCCGGGCATCACGATTGTGGCGGCCATGCCGAGAATGCGCGCGCTTTCGGCGACGCCCTGCGCGTGATTGCCAGACGAGAAAGCGACAACGCCTCTTGCGCGGTCCACCTCCGGAATGCGGCTGATGCGGTTCCAGGCGCCGCGCATCTTGAAGGAACCCGTGCGCTGGAGAGTTTCAGGCTTGATCCATACGGGGACCCCCACGGCTTCATCGAGGACTTCCGAACGGAGCAGCGGCGTGTGGTTGGTGACGCACCGAATACGTGCGGCGGCGTCAAGGATGTCATGGAAGTCTGGCAGATCGCGGAGAGGATCGAAGATCATGACGCGCTCAATCCTGACGGGCGCCGCTACCAGAGGCGTTTCACGCCGAACGTGTCGAACACTTCGTCATTCGAGACAAGCACAAGGCCCTCCAGCAGCGCTTGTGCGGCGAGCATGCGGTCGAAGGGATCCTTGTGTGCCCCCTGGAGCGAACCGGCGAGCTGTGCGTGGGCCAATTCGATCGACAGTGTCATAAAGCCGTCCGCCGAAACCGCCGACGGTACGTTTGACGCGATCAAAGCGGCTTGTGGCAGCTTTCCAAGTCGATACTTGGTCGTGATTTCCCACACGGACGCCGCGCTGACGAATGCTAGCGAGCCAGTATCAGCTAGATGTGGTCTCTCAATAGGTTGTCCACTCGGCGCGGACCGAGGAGATTGATGTTGCGACACGTCAATTTCTGCGGAGATGCGCCGAGTGAACAT
>JAWXBJ010000225.1:0-2740 GCA_034439955.1 Alphaproteobacteria bacterium | reverse complement strand
GGTCGCGGGCGTCCGCTTCGCGACCGCCGAACTCAACGAGGCGCCCGATGCGGCGCACCGGTTCACAGCGGCGGTGAGCCACGAGATTCGCACGCCGCTTAACGGCATTCTGGGCATGGCGGCGCTGCTGGAGGAAGGCGAGCTGCCGCCGGCGCAGCGCGCCTATGCCGCCGCGATCCGCAAGAGCGGTGCGCGGTTGCTGGATCTGCTCAACAATGTTCTCGACTATTCGAGGCTCGAAGCCGGCGACATTCCGCTTGATATCGGCCCGTTCAATCCGGCTGACCTTGTGCAGGACGTCGCCGAACTGCTGGCGCCGCGCGCGCATGGGGCGGGGCTCGACATCGCCGCAATCATCGATCCCGATCTGCCGGCCCGGATGGTGGGCGACGCGGGGCGGCTGCGTCAGATCCTGTTCAACCTGACGGGCAACGCGGTAAAGTTCACGGCCTCGGGCGCCGTTCTGATCGAGGCGCGGCCGGGCGCTGAAGGCGTGGGCCTGTCGCTGATCGTGCGGGACACCGGCGCGGGCGTGCCCGAGGCGGCGCGCGGACGGTTGTTCGAGGCTTTCGGCCAGGTTTCTGCGGCCGACTCCAGCCGCGATGGCGGGGTCGGACTGGGGCTCGCCATCGTCTCGCGTCTCGTGGCGGCGATGCGCGGCGATATCGAGATCGCCTCGATCCTGGGCGAAGGCTCGCTGTTTCGTGTCGATGTCCCCCTGGCGGGCGACCCCGGGAGTGAGCGCTCCGGAGGGGCGCGTAGGCGGACGCGCTCGCCGCCAGTGATCGCCATCGGCCTGCCGCCGGCTTCGGCTCTGGCCTGCCTGTCGGCGCTGGCGGGAGAGGGCGCAAGGCTGACCGGTCTGGATGGAGACGACGCGGATCTGGCGATCGTCGACGCTGCTGAACCGCCTGGTCGCATCGAGGCCTGGGCGAGAAGCCGGCCGACCCTGGTCGTGCTGCGACCGGAAGACCGCTCGCGGATCGCGCAGTTTCGCGCCATCGGATGCGCGGGCTATCTGATCCGGCCACTGCGGGCGGCGTCCATTCTTGAACGCGTGCGGCTGGCGATGGCGGGCGACGTCCAGGCCGAGCCGGCGGCGGAAATCAGGGCGCCTGGGTCCGCGGGCCATGTCCTCATCGCCGACGACAACGCGGTCAACGCCCTGCTCGCCAAGAGCGCGCTTGCCGCAGCCGGCTTCCGGGTCGATGTCGCCGGCACCGGCGCCGAGGCGCTGGAACGCGCGGGCGAAACGCTCTATTCGGTCATCTTCATGGATATACGCATGCCGATTATGGACGGTCTCGAGGCGACGAGGCGCATCCGCAGGTTGCCCGGGCCTGCTGCCGATGTTCCGGTTATCGCGCTCACGGCCGATATCAGTCCCGTACTCGAGGACCGTGCGCACCAGGCCGGTGTGTCGGCCATGGCGTCCAAGCCGATCGACCCGATGCAGCTGCGGCGTCTGGCGGAAACCTGGGCCGGTCGCCGGCTCGCGGCTGCCGGGTGAGCCTCGCGCCCGCCTCCGCTCCCCGGACTGCGAGCAAACCGCCGGCGCGCTCGTTGCGGGCCTTCAAGGCGCTCCGCGACCCGAAAATGATGGCCATGCTGCTGCTGGCGCTGGCGGCGGGGCTGCCCTATGGGGCCATCCTTGGAACGCTCAACGCCTGGCTCACGGCAGACGGCGTCACCCCGTCGACGATCGGGGTACTCTCGTTCATCATCCTCGCCTATGCCTACAAATTCATCTGGGCGCCGGGTTTCCAGAAGGCCTGGTTCCCCAAGATCGGCATTCCGGGTCTTTCGCGGCTAGGGCCTCGACGCGCCTGGCTGCTGGTGTTTCAGCTCCTGATGGCGGCGCTGCTCGGCCTGCTGGCGATGTCGCATCCGGCGAGCGCCATCGGTTATGTGGCCCTGATCGGCCTCGCCATCGCGGTCTCATCGGCGACGCACGACATCGTGCTGGACGCCTGGCGGATCGAGGTCGCAAAGACCGAAGAAGACGTCGATCTCATGTCTGCGCTCTATCAGTTCGGATACCGCTTTGCGTCGCTGCTGACGGGCGCGGTGGCGCTGGTCCTCGCGCAGCGGATCGGCTGGCCTCTCACTTATGGCCTGATCGCAGTCGCGATGGCGCTCGCGACCGTCGGGACCTTCATCGCTCCCGAACCGGAGGCGCTCGAGCGCGACGGTCAGCGCGGCGACGGACGGCCGACCTATTCCGCCGGCATCGACGAGGGGACCAAGCGGATCGCGGTCGGGATCGTCATGGCCTGCTGGGCCGTCGCGATCTTCATGATCGTCAGTTTCGTCGCCGGCTATCTGCTGGCGGAGACGCCGCCCAACGCCAACGTCTTCATCCGCGAGCAGGGACCGGCGATCATCCTCCTGTCGGTGTTGGTTCCCGGCATTGTTTCGGCCTGGCTCCTGAGGGAGAACCCCATGGCCGCCGCGCATGCGGGCTCTGGCGGCTCGCGGCTCGACCGGGCCGCCGACACCCTGTTTCATGTCGCTCTCGATCCGCTGATGGACCTTGTTCAGCGATTGCGATGGAGCGTCATCCTCGTTGTCGCGTTGGTTCTGATGTATCGCTTCGCCGATCTTATCTGGGGGTCGTTCGCCTATCCATTCTATCTCGGGACCGAGAACGGAGCGCTTGGCCATACCAATGACGAGGTGGCGATCGCCTCGAAGACCATCGGCGTCGTGATGATCATGATCGGGTCCGGCGCCGGCGCCG
>JAWXBJ010000224.1:0-4269 GCA_034439955.1 Alphaproteobacteria bacterium | reverse complement strand
GGTCGAGCGCTCGACCTTGCAGCCTTCGGGCGTGCCGACCCGGATATCCTGACCCAGATGGACGCCCGTCCGGGTGCAGAAGGGCGTGGTCGCCGTCGTCGAACGGTTCTCGCAGAAATTGTCACGCCAGGGTGCGGTGAAGTTGCGGACATCGCACTGGTCGCCGCCCTTCACGCCGCCGCCAAACCGATAAACCTGGCTTTGCGGAAAAGCGGGAGCGTCCTTGATCGGGAAGGCCATGTCCGGGACGAGTGCGGCTGTCTCGGCTGAACCCGTTCCACTGCCAGGTTCCAGACTGCCGCTGGCGAAGTAGAGGAAGGCCGGCCTGGCAGGCTCCGGGGCCGGCGCCGGATCCGCAGGGGCGGGATCGGCCGGAGCGGGATCCGCCGGCACTGGCTGGCCGGGGAGGCCTGGCTCCTCGACGGGCGGCGGCATGTCGACAGGCTGGCCGGTATCGGCGCTCACCGGCGGGATCGTGTCGCTGATTGGAATCGTTTCATTGACCGGCGCCTCGGCAAACGGCGTTCCGGCTTCGGGCGCGCCGGGGTTGCCGCCAGGGTTGGGAATGGTCTCCGGTTCGGGGAGGGTGGCGGGATCGAGGGGATCAACCGGGTTGATGGGCGGCGGAGGCGGAGGCGGCGCATTCGGATCGACCTCGGTTTCGGCGACTTCCTCGGTTCCGACCCAGGGCCACATCGCGACGCTTCCAACATCGCAGGCGGCCAGCAGCAACGCCCCGGCCATGAGCGCCGCGCCAGATCGTATCCCGACAGGACGGATCATGTCCTAGCCCCCTCTCCGCTCATGCGTCTTACCAAGTCCGCGATACTTATTGGGTCTGCGACACGAACAGGCTTTCGCCGAACGCCCGGGCCTCGTCCTCGGTGATGCAGCTTTCGCCCCCATCGACTTCGCGGCATTCGAACTCGATCAGATAGTCGGCCCCGAAGCGCGAGAAGGAGAGCTGCGCGCTCGCCTCGCCCGTGGTGAATTTCATGGCTTCCTTGGACCCGGAAGCGTTTGCTCCAGCCGTGCTGTAAGCTTGTTTCGAGCCATTGACGATCGCATCGTATTTCGGCGTCTGATAGGTGGCGAAATACCCGTCCTCCGTGGTGACGAGAGCTGGAGGCCTCGCGTTCTGAGCCTGGACAATGCCGGAAGGCAGAAGCACGGGAACCGGCGGCGGACCGGCGTCGGGAGAGACGGACTGAATGCTGACCGCCGCGTCGGTGACCGGCGCCGCAGCCCGGGCGGTGCGCGCGGCGACCCAGTCGATCTCGCCCTCGACGGCGCGAGGTCCGGCGGCGTTCTCCAAGGCCTGTTCTGACGGGGTTTCGGGCACAGGCGCTGTTGCGCTTTCCTCCAGGCAGGCGGCCGACGCCAATGCCGTCAACGCGACAAGTACGGTTTTCATCATTGCCCTCCCGGATGCGCCGTCATGTTCGGTTCGGCGTACGATATGTCGGCGACTGATTTCAGCTTCCCGGCGACTTCCCGCATGGCGGCGAGACGGCTGGAGGCGGCCGGCCCCCCCTCATGCACCAGCACGAGCTCGTTCGAATATGTGACCCGGTCGAGGGTGACCGACGCGAATTCGGGCCGCCGCGCCTTGAAGGCGTCGAACTGCGCGCGGCCCGCCGATGGGTTCTTCCAGAAGGCGTCGATGATTTCAATAACCTTGGCGTCGTCCTTGAACTTGACCACGATCTCCATTCCCGAACTGGCGGCCGAGGGTCCGACACTCGCGCCGGCCGGGGCGCCCTGGTCGAAAGCCACGCCGGGCATCCCTCCGGGGGCAGGCGTCCCGGGGCCGGAAGATAGGGAGCCGGAGGAGGAGGGGGTGGACGAGGTCGGGCTCGAAACGGTCGGGCTGGAAGTTCCGGCCTCAAGCGGCGGCGCCTTCTTTTCCGAAGTCAGCAAAGATCCCGCCACAATTGCGGCCGCGATTGCGAGTGCGGCGGCGCCGGCAGGGGCCGCAGCCTTCAGGCTGTTTTCGCCATGTGCGTTGCTCAACATCCGGTCTCCCTGTTATCGCGCATGTTGCGTCAAGGGAATCTCGTCCCTGTCGCCAACGCTGACCAAAGCCCCACTAAACCAATCAACGCGCGAACTAGCGCACGGATGCATTGCCCAAATTCAGCATTGCGCCCCCGCACGGCCTGAAACACATCCCGTCCTGGCCCGGGATCGGCTCCGACCCCGGGTAATTCGCGCATTTGCCCGAACACTGCAACGGGGTGCGGGCGGTCGAAGCCGACATCAGCTTGGCGCGCAACTCCGAGGGCAAGGCGGCCGGAAACTTGGACTTGAGAAGCGCCAGCGCCGCCGTGACGTGAGGCGCAGCCATCGATGTGCCGTTCTCGTAAGCATAAAAGCACTGCGACACCTGGGCGCCCGGCTTTGCGGGATCATAGCAGTCCCGGGCGAATTTCGTTGACAGGATGCCGTCCGGGCGGCCGTCGCCGTCGTCGTCGCGGGTCATGTCGCCTCCCGGCGCCAGGATGTCGACGTCCGGCCCGTAGTTGGAATAGGGCGTCAGCATGCCGCGCGCGTCACCGGCCGCCACCGACACCACATTCTGGCAACCGCCCGGCGCGTAGTACTTCGTGTCGATGCGGGCGTTGCCGGCCGCCGCGACAACAATCGCCCCCGCTGCGACGGCGTCATTGATCGCCGCCTGCATCGACGCCGGACAGGGCTCAAACAGGCCGATCGACAGGTTGATCACGTCTGCGGGGTTGGCGTTCCAGATTTCCGCTCCCAGCGCATTGCGCGCCGGGACCTTGCCTGCAGCCCAGCGGATCGCATCGTTGATGTCGGACAGCCGCCCGCCGCAGCGACCAAGCGCGCGCACGGGAACGAGCGTGACGTCCCAGGCCCCGCCAGCGACCCCGCTGGCGTTGTTCGTGGCGCCCGCGCCGACCGTGCCGGCGACATGGGTCCCGTGGTAGGTGTCGGTGACGGAAGGGTCCGACGGGTCGCACTTGTCGCCAGGATCGTTGGGATCGGCATCCCTGCCGTCTCCGTCATTGCCCATCATCGGATCGGAGACCATGTCGAAGCCCGGCGCCACGTTGCGCGACGCAGCGATATCCGGGTGCGACATCTGGAGCCCAGTATCGACGACTGCGACGACAACGGACCGCGATCCTGTGACCTTGGCGCGCGTCCAGAAATCCCGGAATCCCGCGCCGCCGGCCGACTGGCCGCCGGTCGCGCCGCCGGGACCATTGTCCATCAGGTTCCACTGCAGGCCGAAAAGCGGATCGTTGGGCGTCGCGCGCACAATGGCCGGCGCTGCAGGCTTTGAGGCCTTCGGTTTCTTCAGCATCTGGTTGGTGAAGATATAGTCCTTCTCGACATACTCGTAGTCGCCGGTTTCCTGGAGGACCCTGACGACGCATTCGGTCGCCAGAACCGGATCAGCCTGCATTTCCGCCTGGGTCGGATCGCCCGCGCATTCCTGCTCGGGCCGGTCTTTCTTCTCCGCGAACAGGGCACGCATGGATTCGATCCGGGTGGGGTCGATGACGTCGCCAAACCGCGTCGGCCTGACGCCGATGACGATCCGCATCTGGCCGCCTTCCTCGGGCGAGACAACGCCCGAGAGACCCATGGCCTCCAGCCGGGAATAGGCGCGTTCCCGTGCGCCGAGCGCGGCGTCGACATTGATCTTGTTGCGTACGGCGAGAGCCTTGGGCACGGGGGCGACCGCATCTCTGGTGCTGCGCGAAATCTCGTCGCCAATTCTCTGGGCGTTCTGGTTCGTCGCCCCCCAGTGATCCTCTGCGGACTGGCGGGCTTTCTGCAGTGTCTGCTCCGTCACGCGCACGCCCGACTGGCGCACGGCCTTTTCCAGGGCGCGCGGCGCGATTAGGTCCTTGCGGCGAAGTTCGACAGCGCTTGGGGCGTCGATGATTTCGAGCCGGCGCGCGGCGCTCCCGCTTCCATCGTCGAGAGCCACGGCCGGCGGCGGCGCGGGTGAATCGATGATTTCGGGCTGAGGCGCGACAGGATCGGCCGCCTGGGCGATACCGGGCGCGCCCGTGTCGATGCCGGTCGCCTCCTCGACTTCGCTGGCCGAGGCAGGCGCAGAGGCCGCCGCCACATCGAAGGTCTCGGGCTCGACCGCAGGCTCGGCGGTCTCGACGCGCGGCTTGGCGATGATCGACCCGACAGCGAAGAAACTCTCGGTCTGCAGCAATTCCTCGAGGCTGACGGCGGCGACCTCAATGGGCTCCTGCCGGGCGCCAGAAAGCGCGCGCGCTT
>JAWXBJ010000223.1:0-19667 GCA_034439955.1 Alphaproteobacteria bacterium | reverse complement strand
CTCAGCACCTTTCGGCTGCTGAAAGCCCCGCAAAGGAGCCTTCCATGCCCACATTGTCTCCCGTGGCTTTCTGTCCCGCCGCCGCCAGCGCGCTGGCGGTCGCCGAGGCCGAAGCCAACCTCCATCGCGCCTGGCGGCTCAGAATCGCGGTTGACCCGGTCGCGTCTGGCCCCCTCGCCGCTCTCCAGACCGATTGCGAACGGCTGTTCGAGACGCTGGCGCTTGAAGTCGAGCGCGCCCGCGACCGGCTGGCGGAGGCGGAGCCTGTCTCGCCGATCGGCGCGATGACGCAGTTGCTCGGAGCCATCCGGGATTTGCGCGTAGGCGATGACAACGAGCGGATCCGGGCGAGAAAGCTGGAGGGCCGCGCGACGGAATTTCTGAGGCGATCGAGGCTGATCGAGCTGGAGAACGCCCAGGCGGAATGTTGATCTCAACTTCCATCAAGGTTAATGCTATCGCAGGCTGCGTTTAATGTGGGGTGATCGCAATGCCGCTTCCCTTGCTTGGCTTGCTGGCCGTGCCTTTCGTTCAATGGGCGGTCGGCGCTGTCGCCGCCGCTGGCGTCGGAGGCTTCGCCGCCAAGAAATACGCTGAGGCGAAATCGGATGATCAATCTGCCGAGTCGACCCGGATCAAGGAAGCGATGCTGACAGAGCTGCGCGCCTTCGAAACGGCTCTCCAGCCGCTTGCCAAGCGTTGCCTCGAAAGCTGCGCGAACATCATCGGGCAGGCGGAAGCCGTCATGATATCGGCACGTGTCGCAACGCCCTGGAATTATGATGGCGATGACAGCGCCGCGACATTACCGGCGCAGTTGCGCGACTCGTTGCGGAAGCTGGAAAGCCTTAAATTCACGGCGATCGACCGATCGGTGGCGCTTCCTGCGGACACTGTATTCGCGACCGCCTGGCGCGGCTTCTCGGGCGGCCATGTCTCGGCCATTCACAGATTTGCTCCACAGCTCATGCCGGTGATCGCGGTGGCGTGGGCGGGATCGATGGTGGCCGACGCCACCGCGAAACTGACCGCCGTCGTCCAGAACGAGCGAACGCTGAACGATATGCGCCGGGACCGAGCCGAGCGTTCGGCGCAATACACTCTCGGTCTGGACGCCGCCAGGAAGGAAATCGAGATTATCGACTCCGTCGGCGCCGAGGCGCTGGCGTTCATGGGCACAACCTCCACTAGTCCGATGTCCGTGGGGCGCGATACCGTTTTGAGGATTCTTTTTACGAGTCTCTACCGCATTTCTCCGCTCGACTGAGGTTTATCCGATGGGCGAACTCTCTCCTGATTCTCAGTTCAGGCCTTTTCTTCAGTTTGGGAAAAGCATCGCGGCCGGCGACGGCGGTCTTGGCATACTCTACGATGAGGTGCGCTCGCACGTGCGCGAGATGGCCGAGTGCAAGGCTGAGCTGATTGTATCACTGGCGGAAATCGAAAATGCTTATGCGACGTTTTCCGCAGCGATGCGCACCGAGACCGATCAGCATGCCGCACGTCTGGAAATCGTGAGCCGGATCGCTCGGGCCGCGCAAGCGACGGGCTCTGAAAGGCTTATCCGGGCAGCGGCCGAGCTTATGGCTCAACTCATCGCGGACAGGCCCCGGCCAATGAAGTCAACGCTGACGTTCGCAGCCGCCCGGCCGGGGATTTTGCGCCAAAGCTAGCATATCCTCTGATCAAGCTGAGTCGGTTTGATTTAAGAAAGTTTCTCTATCTCAGTGTTGTAGAGCAATTTGTCTGCGTCCAGGCGGACGGGATTTTGGTCCGAGTAAGCGCCGGACGCGCTTGGTGATTATCCGGCCAGCCGCGCCATCTCGGCATCGGACAATTCGTAATTGCCATAGACGTTCTGTACGTCGTCGAGGTCGTCCAGCAGTTCGAGGATGTACATCAGCTTGTCGGCGTCCTCGCCGGTGACGGGCACCGTGTTGGCAGGTTTCCAGATCAGGTTGGTGGATGTGGGCTCGACCTTGAACTTGCCTTCGAGCTTGCCCGCGACTTCGGCCAGGTCGGCGCGGGCGGTGTAGATGTAGTGGCCGTCTGCGTCGCTCTCGACGTCGGATGCTCCGGCCTCGATCGCGGCCTCCATCATTTCCTCCTCCGCGCCGGCCCCGGGCGGATAGACGATTTCGCCGACATTCTCGAAGCCGAACGACACCGCACCCGTCTCGCCCATATTGCCGCCATTCTTGGAAAGCGTGGCGCGCACGTCGGCGGAGGCGCGGTTGCGATTGTCGGTCGAGCATTCGATGATCAGGCCGACGCCCCCCGGCGCAAAGCCCTCATAACGGATGTATTCGTAATTGGCGCCATCGGCGCCCGCGCCCTTGTCGATGGCGCGCTGGATGTTGTCCTTGGGCATCGACACGGCCTTGGCGTTGTTGACCGCAAGACGCAGGCGCGGGTTCATCGCTGGGTCGGCCATCCCCAACTTTGCGGCGATAGTGATCTCTTTCGAGAGCTTGGAGAACACCTTGGACCGCGCCTTGTCGGCCTTGCCCTTGCGGTGCTGGATGTTCGCCCATTTGCTGTGGCCTGCCATGGATGGCGCTTTCCGTCTGGAGCGTTTTTGGGGAAACCCGTCTACCGGTCGCCTGCAGCGCCTGCAAGCCGTCGGCATTTGCGTCATGCGACGTCGGGGCGAGAAGTGGGTCGCTACGTCAGATCAGGAGCGCATTCGGGTGCATTGAGCGAGACGGGCCCTACGAACGCCTTTTGCCCAAGACCATTCGCCTGCTTCAGTGCGCCATCATGCTGAAGCGCGCCGTCGCCCGCCGACGACGACAAATCCGGCAAGGATCGCGCCGATCACAAGCGCGAGCCAGCCGCCCACCAGCACGGGCAGAGCGCGGCGGAGATCGGCCAAGACCACGAAGAGGTCCACATTGCCGGTGTTCCAGAACACCCACTCGCCAGCGATGTCGGTTGCAAGTCGGGTGTGGCCTGTTTCCAGCACGACGATGCCGTCGCCGCTCGCGGGGTCGATGCGCGCGCTCGTATTGATCGCCGGAGTATTGCTGCCGTCATGACCGATGACGAAACCGCCAGCGTCGTTCGGGGCATAAAGGATCGTGCCCATCCCCCAGATTTCCGCTCCGAACTGATCTGCGTGAGGCCGGCGCATGTCTTCGAGCGACTTCGGGGTCAGAACGCCGCGTCCAGGCGGTTCGCTATTTTCGCCGGCGACATGCGCCTGGAGAAAGCGGCTCATGTCTGCGGCGGACGTGTACAGGGAAGCCGCAGCCGGCGCCGAAAAGCGGTAGTGAATGGCCTTTGACCCATCGGTGTCGAAGAATTCCGCCACGTTCGCGACATTGTCGGGCAGCAAGTAGGTCGAGCGCTCCATGCCGAGCGGATCAAGCACGGCGCGCTTCATGTAGGTGCTGAAAGGCTCGCCCGAGACTTCCTCGACGAGCAGTTGCAGCAGCGCGTATCCACCGCCCGAGTATTCGAAGCTTTCGCCCGGCGGTGCGCCCACGCGGACCCGGCCATCGGCGCCAGGAGAGGCGTCAATCGCCAGAGTCAGCGAATCGACAAGCGGCTGGATCGGCTCGCCAGGGGGGAAACCGCCATAGCCCAATCCATCAGTGAGTCCCGCCGTGTGGCTGAGAAGGCGCCTTACAGTGACTTGGGCCTCGTCGAACTCACCATCCGGCAGACGCCAGCGGGCGAGATAAGTCGAGACGGGAGCATCGAGGTCTATGCGTTTTTCTTCCGCGAGCTTCATCACGCCCCAAGCTGTGACCCATTTGCTCAGCGAGGCCACCTGAAACAAAGAGTCGCGATCCACCGCAGCGCCTTTAGACGCGAAGTGCTCGGCGACGACCCGTCCGCCATCGAGCAGCGCAAAGGCGATGTTGCCCGCGTTCTCGCGTTCCATCACGGCCCGGGCGGTTTCTGCAAAGGCCGGCGCGTCGCCTCGCGGCGCTATCGGGCGCCGCAACCAACCCTCGATTGCGCCAATGCCGAGGAAGGCAGTCCAGCCGACCAGGAGCACAACTGTCACACCTGCGATCAAGACCAGGGTACGTGGCCGCCGCGCCCGTTGGGGGGCGATAACGTCGTTCTGTCGAACCATGCTGATCCCCGATCTCCCCGACACTGACGGACGCGACCGCCTTCACAAGACGATTGAATCGAATTCCGCCGCTATCGCTTATCTCCCTGTCGTTCAGCCTCTTAGCAAACCGGCCCGCATCGGACTATAGAGACCACATCCGGCTCCGTGCCCCTGTCCACCCAGGATGTCTCCATGTCCGACCCCGCGCCGATGACGCCTTCGGATGATTCCGTCGCCGACCTCCTCGCCCTGCTCGACCTTGAGCGGATCGAGGTCAACCTGTTTCGCGGCGTCTCGCCCGACGACGGCATGAAGCGCGTCTTCGGCGGCCAGGTGATCGCCCAGGCGCTGGTCGCCGCCTACCGGACGGTGGAGGGCCGCGTCTGCCATTCGCTGCACGCCTATTTCATCCGACCGGGCGATCCCACGATTCCGATTCTCTACGAGGTCGACCGGTCGCGCGACGGCAAGAGCTTCGCGACCCGCCGCGTGGTGGCGATCCAGCATGGCGAACAGATTTTCAACTTCTCGGCCTCCTTCCAGACGCCGGAAACAGGCTTCGTCCATCAATCGGCGATGCCGGCGGTCAAGAACCCCGACGAGCTGATGAGCGAGGACCAGCTTCGCTCGATCGCCCGAGACCATATCCCGCCGGAATTCGCCAAACATTTTTCCCGGCCCCGGCCGATCGAGCTGAAGCCGATCGATCCCCGCGCCATGGTGAGCCCGGAACCCTCGGCGCCGGTGAAGCAGATGTGGCTGCGCGCGCGCGGCAAGGTGGGCGAGAACCAGCCCCTGCAGCAATGCCTGCTGGCCTACGCCTCCGACATGGGAATCCTCGACACGGCGACGAAGCCGCATGGCGTCAACTGGTTCACCGGCGGTGTACAGATGGCGAGCCTTGATCATGCGATGTGGTTTCACGAGCCGTTCAACATCGAGGACTGGCTGCTTTATTCCATGGACAGCCCCTCGGCCTCCGGCGCACGCGGCTTCAACCGGGGCGAGGTCTATTCGCGCAATGGCGTACTGGTCGCCTCCGTTGTGCAAGAGGGTCTGATCCGCCGGCGCGACCCAAAACTCAAGAATTGACGCGGAGACCCTCCATGCCGAACCGCCTCTTCTTCGGCGCTGCATGCGCCTGCCTACTGGTCTCATGCTCTCCAAGGCCGGACGATGTGTCGATGGCGTCCGAGGCGGCGCCGACCCTCTCTGGCCCCGCCGCCGACGAAACGGTCGGGCGGGACGACGGTGCCCGACCGGAGCTCGCGGCGGCCGCCCCTAAGGTTTTTCTCGATGATCAGCCGGCGCTGGAGACGCGGCCCGACGATGCCGACGCCAACGCCGTCCTCCATGCGCCCGACGCGCCGGCCCCGCCCGCGCTTCCCGCAGCGTCGGGCGATCCCGTGCCGCTTAAATTGCTGATGGGTGATGTCGCGGCGTCAGACCCGATATTCGCCAAAGTGCCGGCGAAGTACGCAAGCGGCGTCCGCCATGGCCACAAGGACGCCGTCGCATCCCTCGTCCGGATGTTCGACGCGGCGAAAGCCGACGGCGTCGAGCTCAAGGTGGTTTCCGGATTTCGCTCCTTCAGTGACCAGACACGCATCTGGGAGGACAAGTGGACAGGCAAGACGCTGGTTGAAGGCGGCAAGCTGCCCTCGACCGTCCCCGACCCGCGGGAGAGGGCGCTCAAGATCCTGGAATTCTCGTCCATGCCTGGAACGTCCCGGCATCACTGGGGAACGGATTTCGATCTCAACGCTCTCACCAACGCCTATTTCGACAGCGGCAAGGGCAAGGCCATACACGACTGGCTGAAGGAGAACGCCGCTGAGTATGGTTTCTGCCAGGTCTATTCGGAAAGTGGCCCGGACCGCCCGCGCGGCTATAGCGAGGAGCGCTGGCACTGGTCCTACATGCCTGTCGCGGAGACTTATCTTGCACAGTATCCTGACGCCGTGGGCTATGACCGCCTGACAGGTTTTGTGGGATCGGAGGCGGCCCGGGACATCGACGTGATCGCCAGTTATGTGCAGGGCATCGACCCGGAGTGCCGGTGACGGCCGCGACGCCTTCGGCGCGCTTCTTCACGGTCGGCTACGAACATACGACGCTCGCCGGGCTGATCGCGGCGCTGCACGCCCATGGCGTCAAACGCCTCATCGACGTGCGCGACATCGCCAACTCCCGCCGCGCCGGCTTCTCGAAAATGCTGCTGGCGGCGAGCCTCGACGAGGCCGGCATCGGCTATCTCCACCTCAGGGCGCTGGGCACACCCAAGGCCGGGCGCGAGGCCAATCGCGCCGGCCGAATGGACGAATTCCGGGAGATCTACGAGGCGTCATTCCAGCGTCCCGAGGCGCAGCTGGCGCTGCTGGAATGCGCGGAGCTGGCGCGCGCCCAGCCGACCGCCCTGCTCTGCTCTTGCGGCGACGGCCGGAAATGCCACCGCAACCGCATAGCGAAAGCGCTTGCGACGATGGGGCTGGAGCGCGTGGAGATCGGTTTTTGACCGGCTGTGTCGAATCGAGAGCGCCAATAGCGACCTGGATCAGGCCGGTGGAATCAGGCTCTACGCCGGCTTGCGGAATTTCAGAATGAACTGGTCCGTCTTGCGGCGGATCGAGGGGTCGAAGACGGTCTTGTCGCGGGGATCGGCCGGATTGCGCAGGACATTGCTGTCACCGACATATTCAAACCCCGCCGCCAGCACTTCCTTCTTCACCAGTTCGGGCTCGATCCGGTGAGTGGTCGAGTTTGTGCCCGCGCCAACCGGCGCCGAGTGGTCCAGAACGATGTATGTCCCGCCGGGCTTCAGGGCGTTGAAGACCTGTTTGTTGGCGGCGACAAGGTCGATGTTGCGGCCCGGATTGTGAAGGTCGTGATAGTTCTGGCTGGTCCAGACCAGATCGAGTGGCTCGGGGCTTTTGACCGTCACGAAATCGGTCGTGACAACGGAGACGTTGGGATAGGTCGCGGCCTCCTTCATCACGGCTTCCAGCACCGGCGGACGCCCTTCCGCGACGGGCCCGGCAAAGGCGTAAAGCTTGCCGGTCGGACCGATCGCCTTGGAGAAGACGCGAGTCATGTAGCCGCCGCCGGGGATCAGTTCGCCGATCTTCATGCCGGGCGTCACGCCAGCGAAGGCCAGCATCTCGTCCGGCTTGCGGTCCGCGTCGATCGCCGTGTCGGCAGCCGGCCGGGCGGGATCCTTCACCGCCGCCACGATGTGCGCCGAGCTGGCGACCGGCGCGATCGACGCGGCGTCAGCCTTGCCGTTCATGTGATTGCAGCCGGCGACGCCGAGGAGAAGCGCGACTGCCAGAACGCTGGAGACGCTGGAACGCGAAACGGTTGAGCGCATGTGATCTTCCCCATGGATGGCGCGCCGGAGACGGCTCGACAGCGGCATGGTTAACCCAACCTGCAGCCGACGACAAATCACGAGGGTTGGAGATTGCGCGCGCCAGCTAGAGCAACCTCTCGTCCGCTTGGACGCAGACAAGTTGCTCTACACTTTTGAGAAAGAGCATCTTTCTTCGGTCAAACTGATCAGGTTTGATCGAAGGATGCTCTAGGCGGCGCCTCAGTTCCTGGGGAGGGTCTGCGCAAGTCTTCCGCCGACCCGGATCGGCTCGATGCCAAGGGCAAGGCCGGTCTGGTCGTCAGAGAGGACCATGACCCCGCAGACAGTGGCTTGCCCCTCGGCGGGAGATTTGCGCTCGGTCGGCAGGCGCGTCGTCGCTCGCCGCAAGATCGGCTCCTTTTTCATTCCGATGACGCTGTCATAATCGCCGCACATGCCCGCGTCGGTCATGTAACCTGTCCCCCCTCTCAGGATGTGCGCGTCGCCGGTCGGCACGTGGGTGTGGGCGCCGACGACCAGCGTGGCCCGGCCGTCGCAGAAATGTCCCATGATGTATTTCTCGGCCGTCGCCTCGGCATGCATCTCGACAATGACGGCGTCGGCGACCTGTCTCAGCGGAGCTTCCTCAAGCGCCCGGGCGACACCCTGGATGGGATCGTCGAGGGATTCCATGAAAGCCGAACCATGGATCTGGATGACGAAGACCCGCTGCCCGGCTGGCGTCGTGAAAAGCTGCGATCCGCGTCCCGGCATCACCAGCGTCTGCGGGTAGTTGTAGGGCCGCAGGAGGCGCGTCTCCCGCTCGATATAGGTGATCGCCTCGGACTGGTCCCAGGAATGATTGCCGAGTGTGATGCAGTCGGCGCCGGCGTCGAAAATCTCCTGCGCGGTAGAGGGCGTGATGCCGAAGCCGCCCGCTGCGTTCTCCCCGTTTACGACGACGAAGTCGAGCCTGAGATCGGCGCGCAGCTTGGGGAGATGCTGGGTGATGGCGGCCCGGCCCGCCCTGCCCACCACATCGCCAAAGAACGCAAGCCGCATTTCATCTCCGCGTCGCGACCGCCCCGCCTGCGCTGCCGGCTTACATGAGGTTGATCGCCGCTCCAAGCAGAAGGCGCCTCGGTCAATAGACGAGCGCGATCGACGTGATCGTATGCATATCGCCGCCGCGACAGCGAAACACGATGCGCGCATAGAGCGGATCGGGGGCCGGCTCGCTATAGGCGAACGCTCCGGGAGTCTGGACGGCGGGTGTCGGCCGGAGCTCCAGAACCAGCGTGTCCGCCGTCGAGACGGGGGAGCGCAGGACGACCAGCGCGTCGTCCGGATTTCTGAAGCGAGCCGTCACATGCAGATCGCGCGCAGGCCGGCTCGCAATCGCGCCATGATCCACCCAGGCGGCCGCGTCCGCGACGATATGCGGACAGGCGGTCTGGGCCAGCAATTGAGCGGCCGTCATGCCGGAAGATGCAATGTCTGGCGCCGGCGAGGCGCAGGCCGACAGGACGAGAAGGTGCATGAAAAGGGCTGTACGCTTTGCCATTGCCGTTCCGAATCACTCCTCCGACACGCCAAGGGAGCACGACAGACTAAGAGGAATGAGCTGGAATGGAAATGCGCTACGACGGGATCAGCTTCGCCGTGCTGAGGTTAACGCGCCATCGCCCGGCCCAGGAATAGCGGCACGGAATTGAGCGGCGTCTCGACCCAGTCAAGGGGAATGTCATGCTTTTCGGCTGGCACGACATCTGCCTGTTGCGCGGCGTAGGCGAGGCCGAGATAGAAGACGCGTCCGGTGGAGCGCAGGTGCGCCATCGCCTTGTCATAATGGCCCTTGCCATAACCGAGCCGCGTGCCCCGAGCGTCGAAAGAGAGCAGCGGCGCAAGAATGAGGCCCGGCCGCAGCTCCGGCGCCTCCGCCGATGGTTGGGTCAGTCCAAAAGACCCCCGCTCGAGCGTTTCGGCATCGACGTGGCGGAAGCTCATCACGCCGGGGCTGTCCACGCGCGGCCACACCACCCGGGCGCCCTCGGCTCTGAGCCGCACCAGCAAGGGATGCGGATCGATCTCGTCATGGATTGGGAAATAGCCCGCCACCACCGGACCATAGCGTTCAAACAGTTTGATCGGAAAACGTGCGGCCAAGCGCTCGGCGGCGTCGGGGTCGCGCGCGGCCGCCTCGGACCGTATTTCCCGCATATGGCCGCGCAGGATGGCCTTCTGTTCGGCGAGTTCAAAGGACTGCGTCAGGTCGCGCTCCGGGTCTGGCGCGAGATTGGCCATGAACTAGAGTGTGGCGGCGCCACTCGCGCCGTTTTGGGCATGTTCATTCCCATCGACCCAGCAAGCTAGGTGGGCGCCAGGTGATCGGGACCACGGTCCCGTCCAGAGCCAGCTCCCTGACGAAAATGTAAGGTCGCTGGAATAACTCCCGATCGAACGCAGCAGACATCCGCCACGAGGGGAAGGTAGGCGCCTTAAGGGTTGCGGACAAGTGAATACATCTGCGGGCGCGTTTGTGGTGTAACGTCCCGCCCTCAGGTTGACTGGCGGGCGCCAGCGTACAACATGCGCAAGTGTCCAGATTCTGAAGTTCGCAGGATTGTCGCGGCAGGTCCTGAAGCGAACTTCAGAATCGAAAGGACACTCGAATCACTGGATTGTCAGTGTGGCTTGGGTTCAGACGTTCGCAAACTGGCTGCGGCGAGATCGTGCGAACGACTGAACCGCCACACTGCCACCCGTTTTCGCATGGAGCGCGGCACGCATGAAAACCTGCATTCTTGGAGCGGTTGCGTTCCTCGCGCTGGGCGGCGCCGCTCACGCGCAGACGCCGGGCTATGCGGTTCCACGAACCTCCTTTGGCCATCCCGACCTGCAGGGCACCTGGACCAACGTCTCGCTGACCAATCTGGAACGCGGCCGGCAGTTCAGCGGGCTGGTGATAGCGCCGGAGGAGGTGGCCAAGCTCGAGACGCAGCGCGCCTCGATGCGGGCGGCGCAGGACCGGCCCACCAATCCCGATGACGGCGCGCCGAAAGCCGGACAGGATGTCGGCGGATACAATGCCGTCTATACCGATCCGGGCACCCGTTTCGGCGTCGTGAAGGGCGAGGCGCGCTCGTCCTGGATCGTCGAACCGGCGGACGGCAAGATCCCCTACAGCCAGAAGGGCAAGAAGATTTTCGACGACACGCTGGCGTTCCGGCGGACGACCTTTGACGGACCGGAAGCGCGGCCGCTCGCCGAGCGCTGCCTGATCGGCTTTGGATCGACTGCCGGCCCTCCGATGATCAACGTCATGTACAACAGCCACTACGAGTTCGTGCAGACGCCGGAGGCGGTCGTCATCAATGTCGAGATGAATCACGACGCACGGATCATTCCGCTCACCGACAAGCGTCTGCCGACCTCAATGCACAAATGGATGGGCGAATCGATCAGCCGCTGGGAGGGCGACACGCTGGTTGTGGAGACCACCAATTTCCACCCCGACGAGGCGCTGCGCACCTTCTTCGCCTCGACTTTCTATGTCTCACCGAAGGCGGTGGTCACAGAGCGTTTCACGCGCTGGTCGAAGGACCAGATCCTTTACGAGTTCTCGGTCAACGACCCGGACATACTGGATCGGCCGTGGAAAGCCGAAATGTCGCTCAACCTCACCGACGACGTGGTCTACGAATATGCCTGCCACGAGGGAAATTATTCGCTTCCCGGCATTCTCGCGGGGGCCCGCGAGGACGATCGCAGGGGCATCAAGACCGAAGCTGATCTCAGCGAGTGAACCGGCGGACCCCCGCTGGAAAAAACGTCAGCGGCCGGCGGCCACGGTTGAACGGACGGCCTCAAAGGCAGGCTTGTCCTTGCCCAGCACCCACTCGCCTCTTGCGTTCTTTTCGAGGTGGATGAGGCCCATGACGCCTTCGAAATCGCTCCAGTAGGGCTCGTCCAGAAGCTCATAGACGAAGGCCGCCTCGACGCCATAGGGCCTCATTGTGCGCAGCCAGACCATCGTGTCCCGGAGACCCCTGGCCTGGGCCTCGGCGCCCTTCTGGCTGCCGAGAGGATGGCTGAATTCAGTGACCCAGATGGGCTTGCCATACTCCGCCAGCGTCTTGAACGCCCACTCGTCCTCGGCGAGGCGGTACATGTGCCAGACGCTGATGTCCCACTGGACGCCGTCGGCCTTCAGTCGCTCGAACGCCCCGATATGACCCCAGCCAGCCGTCCCGACCGCCCGCAGCGCGGTCGGGTCGGCGGCGCGGACGCCCTCGGACATGCCCTTGAGGGCGGCGCTCACCTTCTCCCAGCGCGGGCCGTAGTATTCGCTGACGCTTATCCCGCCCGCCGCGCCCCACTCGCACGGATACTTGGTTCCGTCGTCGCGCGTCTCGCAAGGCTGGATGATGGCGAAAATCTCGTACTCATTGCCAAGCTCCCAGACATGGATGCGATCCTTGTAGCGGTTTACAATGGTCCGGGCGGCGTTAAACGCCGTGGCGCGGATGCGTTCAGCCGAGTCCCTCTCGAAATCAATGTCAGGATCGATGATCGGCAGGAGCGTTACGCCATGCCGGTCGGCGGCGTCCAGCATCCCTTCCATCATGTCGTCCCGGCTTCCCACCCGGTAGTGCGTCGTTCCGAGGCGAGCCACAGCGGCCATCTGCTCGTCGAGCGTCACCGACCCATACGCTGTCGTCGGATGCCCGTTGACGCCCCAGACAAGGTCGCCGGATCGGGCGGGAATGGTCGTCTGGGCGGGCGCGGTGGGCGCGACCTGCGCGCGCCCCGGAGCGCCGCAGGCCATGAGGACGATGGCGACAAGGGCGACAAGCGCTTTCATCGGTGCATTCCATCCCTGTGACGTCAGGCCTGTGACGTCTGGCCAGACGGTGCAAGTCTTGGCCCACCCTGGCCGGCCGCTCAACCCCGCCGGCCTTTTTTCGGGTCCGGAAGAGCGGCTAGCTTGCAATTCCGGCCACCACATGCGTGAAGCCGTCGCCGCAACCGGTCCGCCGGCCTATTCTCAGCGTAACCAGACTGCGGGCTGGACCGAACTAGCTGCCTGGAGCAACCTCAAGTCCGACCGGACGCAGCCAGGTTGCTCTGGAATTTGCAATCGATCGATTGAGCGGCCTTCAATGGATCAAACCTGAAGGCGGAGTGGTCTGCCAGGAGAACGTCATGGAATTCCGGCGCAACCCCGACTACGAGGATTTGCAGGGCGAGGTGACGCCCGAATCGCTTTTCCTGGATCGCCGCCGGATGATGACGGCCGCCGGAGTGCTCGGCGCCGGTAGCATACTGGGCGCGCTGCCTGCATGTTCCGAACCCCAGCAAGCGACAGCTGTGGCGCCGGGAGCCAAACCGGCGGCCGGAACGCATCCCGCCCCCGGCGCCTCTCTGACGGCGAAGAAAACCTCCTACGCGGTCGCCGACCAGCTTGCGTCCGAAGACGCAGTGACGGGCTACAACAATTTCTATGAGTTCGGCACGGACAAGTCAGACCCTGCCCGCTATGCGGACAAGATGACGGTCTCGCCCTGGTCGATCTCTGTCGAAGGCGAAACCGACAAGCCCGGCGCTTACGGGGTCAAGGACCTCGTTGACTACGCCAAGCTTGAGGAGAGGGTTTATCGACACCGCTGTGTCGAGGCATGGTCGATGGTCGTGCCCTGGGTTGGCGTGCCGATGGCGGATGTCATCGCGAAGCTGAAACCCAAGGCGACCGCCAAATTCGTTCAGTTCGAGACCTATCTGAATCGCAAGGAGATGCCCGGCGTGCGCTTACCGGTCCTGTCGTGGCCCTATGTCGAGGGACTGCGGATGGACGAGGCGATGAACGAACTGGCCTTCATGGCGGTAGGGGTCTACGGCAAGGCACTGCCGAAGCAGAACGGCGCGCCCATCCGCACCGTGTTGCCGTGGAAATACGGATTCAAGGCGACCAAGTCGATCGTCAAAATCCGCTTCATGGAGAAGCAGCCCGCGACGGCCTGGAACAAGGCGGGCGCAAACGAATACGGTTTCTATTCGAACGTGAATCCCGACGTCGATCATCCCCGCTGGAGCCAGTCGAGCGAACGCGTGATCGGCGGCAAGGGTTTCAACGAGCGGCGCAAAACCGATATGTTCAATGGGTACTCCGCCCAGGTGTCGAAGCTCTATGCCGGCATGGACCTCAAGAAAAACTTCTGATCCATGGCGAAGGCCCATAGCCCCCTGCTGCGCACGTTCGGCAAGCGCTGGCTGAAACCGCTCACGCTCGCCGTGTTGCTTGCGCCCCTTGTCTATCTTTGCGCCGACTGGATTTCGGCAGTGAACGGCGGACCACACGATCTCGGCTTCAATCCGATCCAGACGACGCATCATTTCCTAGGCGAGACGGCGATCCGCGTGCTCCTGGCGACGCTGGCCGTGTCGCCGTTACGGGACATCACCGGCTGGGCGCCCCTGGCCCTCGTGCGGCGCCGGATAGGGCTCGCAGCCTTTTTTTACGCGCTGCTGCACCTGTTGGTCTATGTCGGTCTTGACCTGCAATGGTCGATGCCCGACCTCATCAAGGACGTTGTCAAGCGCACCTACATCACGTTCGGGATGGCCGCGCTCGTCCTGATGCTGCCCCTCGCGCTCACCTCCACTAATGGGATGATCCGCCGACTGGGACACAAGACGTGGGATCGCGTTCACTGGCTGATTTTCCCGCTCGCCATATTGGCCCTGATTCACCATTTCTTCGCCGAAAAAGGTCTGCAGCCAGGACCGGTCATCCACGCGGCAATTCTGATCCTGCTGCTGGGCTGGCGGCTTGCCCGGTGGGGTCTCGCGCGTCTGCGGCCCGAGCCGGTGGCAGCCAGCTGAACCAACCCTGGTTTTTGCGCAGGGGGTCGTGACCCAGGTTCATCAGCGATGATTGCCAGCCGGCCTCCGCGCCATCAACGCCATGGCGCGACTATCGGTTGCCGCTTGCTGAGGAGCGGCCCCAGGCCGATCCCTTGCGCCAGTTGCAGTCGGCGTGCGCGAGCTGGAGATTGTCCGACGAATCGGAGCCGCCTTTTGCGCGCGGGCGAATGTGATCGAGCGTGGGCTGCCGCTTCTTCCAGACGGTCGCGTGCGGTGTATCGAATCGGCTTCTGGGCATGGCTTCGCCGCACAGCGCGCATCGGCCGGCCTGCGCGGCCCAGAGATCGGCAAACGCTTTCATCCCTCGAGTTCGGCCGGAGGCGTCCACCCTCTTCGCGCGCAGGCCGCCAGCACCGTGTTGCGCAGCAGGCACGCCACGGTCATGAGGCCCACCCCTCCGGGGACAGGCGTGATGTGGGCTGCGACCTCGCGGCACTCCGCGAAGTGGACGTCCCCGACGACCCGGGTTTTCCCCACGCCTCTTTCAGGCGCGGGAATGCGATTGATGCCGACATCGATCACGGTCGCGCCCGGCTTCAGCCACGTCCCACGCACCATTTCCGGGCGGCCGACGGCGCAAACGAGAATGTCGGCGGTGCGGCACAAGGCCGGCAGATCCGTCGTTTTCGAATGCGCGATGGTGACGGTGCAGTTTTCCGCCAGAAACAGCAGCGCCGCCGGCTTGCCCACCAGGATCGAGCGGCCTAGGACGACGACGTGCTTGCCCGAAAGATCATCGCCAAGCGCGTGCTTCGCCATGATAACGCATCCAGAAGGAGTGCATGGCCGCAGTCCGGGCTTGCCCAGCACGAGCCGGCCGGCGGAAAGCTCGGTCAGGCCATCGACGTCCTTCATGGGATCGATCAGCGCCAATGCCCTCGCCTCATCGAGCCTCTTCGGAAGCGGAAGCTGCAGCAGCACGCCATCCACTTCGGGGTCGGCGACCAGCGCCGTGAGTTCGGTCTCGACCTCGGCCTGAGTGGCCGTGACGGGAAAGCGTTTTGTGATCGACCGCATGCCGGCGGCTTCGGTCTTCTCGCCTTTCGATTTCACATAGATGGCGCTGGCCGGGTCATCTCCGACCAGCATCACGGCGAGGCAGGGCTTGCCAGGAAGCTTCGCCACGGCGGCGGAGACAGCGGCGCGCACCTTTTCCGAGACGATTTTTCCGTCGATCAGCTTGGCCGGCATCGCCGCACACCCTGCCTCAAGGAGACACCGGGCCTCAAGGAGCCGCCGGCCCGCCCGCCAGCGTCCGGATCAGGGTCGGCAACAGCCAGTCGCGCACGAACACGATCAGCAGGATCACCAGCAGCGGCGACAGATCCAGCACACCGTTGATCGGCGGGATCAAACGCCGGAAGGGCGCGCACATCGGCTTCACGACGGCGTCGAGAAAGCCAAGGAGCCCCCGCACATTCGGATTGCGCGTGTTGATCACGCCAAACTGCACGAGCCAGCCGGCGATGACCCAGGCGAACACCACAAAGAACAGAAGTGTGAGAAGCGGTGACAGGAAATAGACGTAGATCGCCCAGAGCAGGCCCATGAATCTTTCCGCGCCCAAATGAATCGGTGACGCCTGCATCTAGCGTGTGCAATGCGGACGGAGCAAGCCGCTGGCTTACAGGCGCGCGAAGGGCTTTGGAGAAAGCGGGAGGCGGTCAACCCTGGTGGAGCCGAGCGGGATCGAACCGCTGACCTCGTCATTGCGAACGACGCGCTCTCCCAACTGAGCTACGGCCCCTTGAGACCCTTTGGGGGACCCGGGTTCGGGAGCCGGTTTGCTAGGCCCAAGCCGGGCGCCCGTCAAGCTGAAGACCCCTGACTTCAGCGGTCGACGGCAACACGCCCGGGTCCGGCTGGCTGCGGTTCGCCGCGGAGTCGAGCGCCACGCGCGGGCCCGACATAAGCCTGCGTTAAGCATTGGCCGCCAGGATCGCGGGATGCGCGCTATGCTATCCCTGCTGATCCTTGCCCTCGCCGTCTCTGGTGCGCCCGCGCACGGCGCGCCGCCTCCCTCCGACAAGTCCGCCGCAACGGACCCGCAGGCCAAGCGGATCACTGGCTCGGACGCCTATGTACCGACATTCGGCCTGCGCGCGTCGATCTCACGCGGGTTCAGGATCCACGGCGTGCTGGCGATCGACGCCGGGCTCGATGTACCCGAGGCCAAGACCCGCAAGCGCGTGGCGGCCCTCAAGCCCCGGCTGATGAGCGACATGCGGGATGCGGTCCTCAACTACGCCTCGCTCTCCTACATTGTCGGCGAGCGGCCGGACGCCGATCTCATCCGCGCACGGCTGCAGAAAGCCGTCGACGGCGTCCTGGGCAAGGGCGAGGCGCGGGTCGCGCTCGCCTCGATCATGGTGTTCGAGAACTGACGCCCGAGACGCGCGCCTTTAATCAGCATCGACTGCAGACGGGCAAATCCATCTTCTTCCGAGATCCGGAGCAACTGAGCGTCCAACAGGGCGAGACGTCGCTTCAGTTCGCCAGTGAATCCATGAACAGCGCCAGGTCGATGTCCTTTTGCGTGACCCCACCAGCTTCGTGGGTTGTGAGCGTAACATCGATCCGGTTGTAGACATTTGACCATTCCGGGTGATGGTCCAACTGTTCCGCCTTCAGCGCGACGCGTGTCATGAAGCCGAACGCCGCGCTGAAATCCCTGAATCTGAAGGACTTCACAAGGGCGTCCCGGTCCTTTGCCACCGACCAGCCGTCGAGCTTGGCCGCCGCCGCCTCCGCACCAATTTTAGGGATCACGCTCAACCTCCTTGCTGCCGCCGTCATGGCAAATCTCGCACCCGCGCGGAAACAGTCCTTAAGCTTTTGCTGCGACGATCGCCCATGAAGACCCGAGATGCGGAGACAAGCATGACCCGGTTCCTGTGTTCGGAAAAGCACCCCGAGGGCTCCAAGCTCGAGGACCTGCTGATGCATCTGCGCGCCGAGCTGATCCAGCGTTGCGAGGCGATCGCCACGGATCATCGTCCCGAGGCGCTGTCCGTAATGAACAACAATCTGAAAATCCTCGCCCACATGTCGGAATTGATCAGCCTCGCCCTCGATTCGACGCGCATACTCGACCGCGCCTTCGGACCGTCCCAGTCGGCCCATGGCGGCCCGCCGCGAATCGGCAAGACGGACAAGGCAGCCTGAACATCGAGCTTGTACAAGCACTCGGCGGGCGCCTAGGCGCCGGGCGCCTGGTGGAAAGCCAGCCCGACCGCGCGCGAAAGATCGGCCAATAGCTGCGCCTCGGACGTCACCTTGATCGTCGTCATACCCATCGCGCGGGCCGGCTTGAGGTTTATGCCAAGGTCGTCGAGATAGACAGAGACCGAAGGGCTGACCCCCAGCGCCTCACACATCATCGCGTAGATGCGCGGGTCCGGCTTGCGCAGACCCACTTTCGAGCTTTCGATCACATGGTCGAACAGACCGAACACCTCGGCAATGCCCGCCGCTTTGCCGTCGTCCGACGCCATGCCGGCGCCCTTGCCTGACGGCGCGTTGTTGGTGATGCACCCGACCTTGAACCTCGCGGCGCACACCTTGAACGCGGCCACGACCGCCGGGCGCAGATCGCCCGAAAGCAGGGCCAGCACATCGCGGCCAGGGATTGCGTGGCCGAGCGCCATAGCCTCGGCCGCGAAGGCGGCGTCGAAAGCTTCTGCATTCAGTTCCGACCGTTCGAGTCGCGCCCAGGCGTTCCTGTCGGGATCGATCGAGTTTATGCGGCGGATGATGTCGGCCGGGAGGCCACGCTCCTGCTCGTAACGCTCGAAGGCGTCGAATGGCGAGGTGGTGAAGACGCCGCCGAAATCCCAGATGACCGCCTCGACGCCCGCCATCAGCCGCTCCTCGCCGGCGCCCGCCCAACCGGCGCATTCGCCCGCACATTCGCCCGCACATTCGCCCGTGGCGTGTTTCCTGCTAGCAGGGTTTGTCAAGGGCGCCGAGGCGCCCGACACGCCAGCTTTTCAGGGGACGCAACCGTGAAAACTCAGCTCGCCGCCGCCATGACGCTCACGGGCGCCGCCTTTTCTGAAGCCGCCCTGGCTCAGACGCCGGACGGCGACCTCCTGTTCGAGACCGTCATCGAGATCGTCGAAGTCGATACGCCGCGCCTCGTCTGGAAGGAAGGAGCTGACCTGTCCGACGTGACGCGCGCCGATCCCAGGACGGGCAGGATGCACAGCCTCGTTGCCGAGCCGACCCGGCGCGTCGCGGTGACCCGCCGACGTGCAGCAGTTGGTGAGGCATCGCCTTCCCCCGAAGGCGCCGCCCCCTTGTCCGCGCGAGCCTTCGACGCGGCCCCCCTGTCTCCACAAGACCTCGACGCCATCACCCAAGACTCAACGCTCCCCGGAGGGGCGCCGGCCGATGCGTCGAGCCCAGAACAACTCGCTGGTGCGCCACGCGATGGCGGGGCCCAGAGCGCTTTCTCCGTCACGCCGCTGCCCCCGCCGCTCGCGATCGACGCGGCGCCGCAGCGTGTGGCGACGGCCAACGCCGCAGCCCGACCCACCCTGCGCCGCCGCCTCAGCTGGTAAACGGCAGACGCGGCCCGCTAGATCGTTGAGCCCGGCTTCTGCATGTCTGCGATCGACGGCTCGTGGCCCGGGACGATCACACCCTTGGCCAGCTTCGAGTTCCACATGCCATAGGCGAAATAGATCAGGAGGCCGATGACAAGATAGGCGGCGAAGAATTCTCCTGTGGTGTATTCGAGCGCGAAGAAAGGCCGGCGTTCAGGGTCGGCCAAAAGCAGATAGGTGAGGTAAAGGCACATCGCCGCGCCGGCTATGGTGACAAACAAAAAGAGCGGCGTCTTGAAGGGCCGCACCATGTCGGGCGCACTGAACCGAAGGTAAAGCACCGTCAGGCAGACGATCGCGAACGCCACCAGCGATCCCACATTGGTGAGATTGGACAGCGCGTCCAGCGACAGGAAGCCCGCCGCCAAGGATACGAAGAATCCGACGAGCAGCGTGTTGATCCACGGGGTCTTGAACGTCTTGTGGACGGTGGAGAAGACCGACGGAATGAGCCCGTCCTTCGACATCGTGTAGAAGACGCGGGTCTGGCCGAACATCAGCACGAGCATCACCGAAGAAAGACCGGCAATGGCGCCGACCTTCACGAGTATGGCGAACCACGGCAAACCCATGACATCGACGGCCTTGGCGATCGGTGCGGCGACGGCGAGCTGGTCATAGGGCACGATGCCGACGAGCACGGCCGACGTCAGGATGTAGAGGACGGTGCAGACCAGCAGCGAGCCGATGATGCCGATCGGCATGTCCTTGGCGGGGT
>JAWXBJ010000222.1:0-14575 GCA_034439955.1 Alphaproteobacteria bacterium | reverse complement strand
CTCAACGCGCTGAAAATCATGAAGCTGGCCGTGAGCCTCGGCGGCACCGAGACGCTGGCGTCTCATCCGGCTGCGATGACGCATTCAGATGTGCCGCCGGAAAGCCGCAAGCGCCTCGGCATCACCGACGCGCTGGTGCGCCTCTCCATCGGCGTCGAGGCGCCCGACGACCTGATCGCGGATCTGGAGCAGGCGCTGCGGGCCTAGGATCCGAGCCGGTTGCTTCGTCTCGACGGCGCATGTTGCGGGTGCTAACACCCGTGTGTCGGCGCGCCGGGCGCTGCGCCGCGTGGTCCTCCCTGCGCCCGCTGTGCGGAGCCCGTAGATGGCCGACACGCTGACGGAAATCCCCGAGTTCTTTGTTCCGCAGACAGTTACGCCGCCAGACAAGCCGTTGCCTTTCGTGCGCGGCCTGCTGGGGATGGTGCGCAATCCGCTGACGGTCTGGCCCAGGGCGATGTATCGCGAACCCTATCATGGGGTGCGATGGCTGGGGAAAACCACGCATTACCTTCGCACGCCCGAACACATGAAAGCGGTGTTGCTGGACGAGGCGGACTCGTTCGCCAAATCCAGTTTCCAGCTGCGCCTGCTGCGCCCTGCGACGGGAGACGGATTGCTGACCACCGAGGGCGAGCACTGGCGTTTCCAGCGGCGGGCGGCGTCGCCGGCATTCCGCATCGATGCGCTGCGGGCGCTGGTCCCGACTTTCTCCTCCGCAGCGCAGGCGGCCGCCGACCGGATGAAATCGACGGCGCCGGGAGCGCTCGTCAACGTCATGGACGAGATGCAGCGCACGACGCTGGACGTCATTGTCGAGACGATCCTGGGCGGTCGCGATCCGGGTTTCCGGCATGAAGTGGTGGCGCAGGCTGTTTCTGATTATGTCGACAGCCTCGGCCATCCCGATGTGCTCGACATTCTGGGGTTGCCCGGCTGGGTTCCGCGCCCGCGCGACAGCAAGGGGCCGCGCGCAGCCGCAGCGCTGAAGCAGGCGGCAGTGGACGCGATCAACCGCCGCCGTGCGAGCGGTGACACGCGCCACGATCTGCTCGCTCTCCTGCTCGCGGCCCGCGATCCCGAGACGGGCAAGGGTCTGTCGGACGATGAACTGCGCGACAATGTGGTGACGTTCATCGGCGCCGGACACGAGACGACTGCGCTCACGCTGACCTACACGCTCTATCTCATCGCCAACGCGCCCGAGATCCAGGAGCGGCTGCTGACGGAGGCGCAGGCCGCCTGCGGTGACCGGCCGGTCGACTCGAAGATGATCGACGCCATGCCGTTCCACGAGCAGGTGATCAAGGAAGCGATGCGCCTCTACCCGCCGGTCTCCCTCATTGACCGCGTCGCCTTGCGTGATGTGAAGGTCGGCGACATCGAGGTGAAGAAGGGCGAGATCGTGCTGCTCATGGTCTACGCCATGCACCGGCACGAGATGCTGTGGACCCGCCCCGAAGCGTTCGATCCGGACCGATTCTCGGAGGCGCGCTCGCAAGGTCGCCACCGCTTCCAGTACATGCCCTTCGGCGGGGGCCAGCGCATCTGCATCGGCATGAAGTTCGCCTACATGGAGGCGGTTGCGATTCTCGCGACTCTGGTGCGCGAACTGAAAATCCTGCCCAACCCAGCGCACACGGTCACGCCGAACATCCGCAGCACGCTGAGGCCCGATGGCGGCATGCCGCTGTTTGTGCAGGCGCGGTAGTTTGGCTGTATCAACATCCACAATGTCGCAAGAGTCCTCAAGGTGAGCAGCTTGCGAAGCAAGCGTCCGTCGAACCACGAGGGCGGTAGGAAAGTGCGCCCGCCTACCCTTCGAGCTTTGCATCCAGCGTGATTTCGATCGCGGCCAGCGCCTTGGACACCGGGCAGCCTGCCTTGGCCTTCTCGGCGAGTTCGACGAACTGGCTCTCAGTCATGCCGGGCACGTCGCCGCGCAATGTCAGGGCGCTTTTCGAAATGGCCATGCCGCCTTCGCCCTGGCCGACCGTCACTTCGGCGCTCGTGGTGAGTTTCGCGGCGGGGTGTCCGGCCTCGGCCAGAAAGTGCGAGAGCTGCATGGTGAAGCAGCCCGCATGAGCGGCGGCGATCAGCTCTTCCGGGTTGGTGGCGGCCCCTTTGCCCGACGTCTGGTTGTTGTCGTCCTCGAAGCGCGCCTTGAAGGAGTAGGGGGCGTCCCTGAGGGCGCCGCTCTGCATCGAGATCGCGCCCTTGCCGTCCTTGAGGGCGCCGGCCCAGACGGCTGTGGCGGTGCGTTTCATCGTGCGACTCCTGAGCGTGCGTGTCGCTAAGATAGGTCCTGCACGCGAATAGCGAAGAGCTGAGCGCGAATAGCCAAAAGCCGGAAATGAGTGGAGGGGCTTCTGTTGCCAGGCGCCCCTCCGAGCCCCGCCTTAGCTTGCTACAGCTAAGGACTTAGGTTTGGAATCCATCAGCTGCTTACGCAGCGAGACGGGTTTCCTGAGCAAAGTTGTCATTGGCAACTATTGCGTATCGGGCTTCTGTCGGGGCCCATGCGGGTGAAGTCTTCGCCTTTACACGTCCGTCGATGCTATTTCGGCCCCTCATCCATCCGGCCCATGAACCGGAAATCTGGTGGAGCCGCCGGGTACCGCCCCCGGGTCCGAGCCGCTTATTGCGCGAGGGTTTATCGCCATAGTTCCTTGTGGGAACACTGCGAATATAGGGCGTCTTCATGAATGAGGGAAGAACGGATGCTTTATCCGCTCAACCTGACACTCGCCTCGAATCGCGGCGGAGGACGCCAGATTCCGGCTGGCGCGGTCTGGCAAACCCCGGCATTTTCCCGCCTCGAACGTCTTGGGAGGGACATCTGCATGAAAAAGCTGGTCGCCGAATTCATCGGCACGTTCACGCTGGTTCTGCTTGGCTGCGGATCGGCCGTTCTGGCGGGCGACACGGTCGGGCAGCTGGGCATTTCGCTGGCCTTCGGGCTGGCCATCGTCGCCATGGCCTATGGCGTCGGACCGATTTCCGGATGCCACGTCAATCCCGCCGTCTCCTTCGGCGCGTTCGTCGCCGGGCGGATGAGCCTCAACGACATGGTGATGTACTGGGTGGCGCAGTTCCTGGGGGCGCTGGCGGGCGCTGGCGTCCTTTATGTCATTGCCACCGGCCAGGCCGGGTTCGAAATGCCGGAAGAGTGGGCGCTTGGATCGAATGGCTGGGGCGAGGGCTATCTCGGCCAGTACTCGATGACGGCGGCGCTCGTCTTCGAGATCGTCGCGACATTCCTCTTCCTCGTGGTGATCCTGGGCTCGACCCAGGCGCGCGCGCCGGCCGCCTTCGCCGGCCTCGCCATCGGGCTCACCCTCGCGGCGATCCATATTGTCGGCATCCAGGTGACGGGCGTGTCGGTCAATCCGGCGCGCTCCTTCGGACCGGCGGTCTTCGCCCAGGGAGCGGCGCTGAGCCAGCTCTGGCTGTTCATCGTCGCGCCGCTGATCGGCGCCGGGCTTGCGGGCCTCGTCTTCCGGATCAGGACGCTCGAAGCGGACGGGCAAACCGAATCGGCGGTCGAGATGACCAGGCAGGCCGCCCACATGGCTCCCTGACAGCCGCCGTTCGCCTGGGATTTCCGGAGGGGGCGGGGGCGGCCTGAAAAAGGATCGCGAAGACCCTTCTTTTGCGACCGGCGCGAGCCGGCCCGGGCCGGCATGGCGCATTTCGTGAATCAAGTTGCACGTTCGCGCAGAATTAGCGACAAATGGAAGCACTGCCAGCGCGATCCGGCGGGGCTTTCGTGAACGCGAAAGAGTGGGCGCTGTGGGGCTGCGTCGAAAGCGCAGGAACATCAACGGGAAGGCGGAAACATCCGATGATAAAATCCCTGGGATTCTGGACGTCGGCGATGGCATGCCTGACGGCGGGCGCAGGCGTCGCAAGCGCGCAGCAGACCGTGCCGGCGCCGGGGTCCGTCATCGTTCAGACAGGCGATGCGCAAATCGCCGACGGCGATCAGGACACGATCATCGTGACCGCGCGGAAGACGGCCGAAGTGCTTCGCGACGTGCCGCTGGCCGCCTCGGTGATCGACGTTGAATCCATCGCTGACCGCGGCGGCGTGGTCGATGCGGAGCAATTGCTCGCCAACATACCGAGTGTGCGGTATGCGGGCACGTCCACCGGGCTCTCAAGCGAGATCACGATCCGCAATTCCGGCCCCGCCAGGGGAGGCGGCTCGGACGGCGCGGTTGGCCTCTATTCGAACGGCGCCTACATCGCTGGCGGCTCCAACAATCTCGGATCGCGCAATTTCGCCGACATCGACTTCTTTGACATTGGCCGCGTCGAGGTCCTGCGCGGCACGCAGGGCGCACTCTACGGGCGCAACGCCGTGGGCGGCGCCGTCAACATCATCTCGCAGCGGCCGACCCGGGACCTGAGCGCCTCCGTGGATTTGAAGTACGGTCTCGACAACGAGAAGACCGAATTGCAGATGATCGCCAACGTCCCGATCACCGACCAGATCTCGACGCGGTTCGGCCTCAAGTCGATCGATCAATCCAAGGGTTTCTTCTACAATACCTTCCTCGACCGCTATAATGACGACACCGACCTCTTCAGTTACCGCGCCCAGATCAATTACCGGGGTGAGCGTCTGGAGGTGAACTTTCTGGGCGAGAACCAGATCGCGGACATTCCGCAGCTGGCCTTCACCGTCGTCTCCCCGCCCAACCCGGCCGGAGGCCTACCATTCGGCAACGTGGCCCCGCCCCGCACCCTGGCCTGGAATTACGCCGGCTCGGGTGAGCAGGACGTCACCATGTTCAACCTGACGGCCGACTACGACATGGACTGGGCGTCGATTACGTCGACAACGATGTGGCGCAAGCGCCTGTCCCACCAGGGCTTCGACGTCGACGCCACCAACCCACAGCAGCGCGCGGAGCAGATCGCTTCGGGGATCGTCTGTGCGCGGGCAGTCCCCGGAGTCTGTTCGGCCGCGCCCGCCGCCGTGCGCGACCCCAACAGGACGCAGGACAATTTCGACACCGCCGAAACCTGGTTCTCGGACCTCCACATTGCAGGCGCCGACACAGGCCGGCTGAGCTGGCTCGCCGGCCTCGAATACCTGCAGATCGAAAACGGCAGCCTGTTGCTGTCCTTCCAGACCAATCCCAGCCTGACCGGAGCGCTGAGCGTCAGTGGAGACCGCACCGATTCGAAGGCGCTTTTGAACTCCTTCGCCTATTACGGCTCGGTCGGCTACGACGTGACCGACGAACTGAACGTCGTCTTCGAGGCTCGCCAGGTCGAGGACCGGCGCAAACGCCGCCAGGTGCAGTACAACCGCTTTACGCTCGCTCCGTCGGGCGTCCGGACCTTCCGCGACGCCGCGATCCAGCCCGAGAATTTCTCCTACAACGCCACGGTGGGATACAAGCTCGCCGGAAATTTCCTGTTTTACGCCAAGGCGGGAACGGCCTTCCGCGCCGGCGGATTCAACACCAATTCGGGCGATCCCCGCCAGCCCGTTGCGATCCCTGCGGGCTTCACCGACGAACAGACTTTGACCTACGAGATCGGCGCCAAGGGCGACATCACCGACAACATCTTCGTGACGGCTGCCGCCTACCAGTCGACGGTCGACGACATCATCATCCAGCGGGACAATGGCTGCTTTGTCGCCAACCCCGTTTGCCCGACCGGCAACACCCTCTTCTTCACGAATCTGGGCCAGGCCGAGCCCAGGGGTGTCGAGCTGGAGCTCGCTTCCAACTGGGACCTGCTGGGCGGGCGACTGAGGGCCAATCTTTCGGGCGCCTGGCTGAACGGCGAAATCACGAGCGGCCCGCTGGCGGGGTCCAAGATTCCCCAATCGCCCGAATGGACGACAGGCGCCGCCCTGAACTACAGGCGGACTGTGGCGAACGGAGTCGATGCGTTCGCCAACCTAGTTTACTCGTATCAGACCGGCGGCGTGCAGGAAGTTGAACAAACACCGCCACTGCGACAGTTCACGCTGGTGGATATCCGCGTTGGCGTGCAATTCGGAAACTGGGAAGTCTCCGCCAATGCGACCAACGCCTTTGATGAGGATTACGTACTCTTCGAGGGTCCGACTACGCGGCGATACAACGTGCCCCGCAACGTTACCCTGCAGCTCCGGCTCGCGAGCTGACGTGTTCGCACGAATGCCGGGTGGAGTTCTCTGAAGAGGGCGCCAGGGCTGAGCCCTGAACAGGCGACCAGTCTCGTCGATGGGTGCAAACGCGGCGACGCGGCCGAGATTGACCCGGCGCTGATGCTCAATCTCGATGAAAACGGAAAATGATGGCCTGCGAGATAACCAAAAATCGCGGCTGGAGAACGCGGCTGGAAAACCTGCGTCCGTTTGGACGCTGACACGTTGCTCGACACCTTCGGGATAGAGCAACTTTCTGCGGTCAAGCGCACTCAGTTTGATTGCAGGATGGTTTAGGCTCGCGAATCGGTTTTTCTGCAGGAGCCGCCATGCGCCAGTATCTCGATCTTCTGTCCGACATTATGGAGAATGGCGTGGACCGTCCGGACCGGACGGGGACCGGCGCGCGCGGCGTGTTCGGACGTCAGCTGCGCTTTGATCTCTCCGCCGGCTTCCCGATGCTGACCACCAAGAAGCTTCATCTCAGATCGATCATCGTCGAGCTGCTCTGGTTCTTGCGCGGCGAGACCAATGTCGGATGGCTGCAGGAGCGCGGCGTCTCGATCTGGAATGAATGGGCAGACGAAAACGGCGATCTCGGGCCGGTCTATGGCAAGCAGTGGCGGTTCTGGCTGGCGCCTTCGGGGGAGACGATCGACCAGCTGTCGAAGGTGCGCGACGACATCCTCCGTGACCCCAATTCCCGGCGCCTGATCGTCTCGGCCTGGAATCCGGCGGACGTCGGCGACATGGCTCTGCCGCCCTGTCACTGCCTGTTCCAGTTCCATGTGGCGCCAGACGCCGAGGGCGTTTCGCGGCTGTCCTGCCAGCTCTACCAGCGGTCGGCGGACGTTTTCCTCGGCGTGCCGTTCAACATCGCCTCCTACGCCTTGCTGACACTGCTGATGGCGCGGGCGACGGGGCTCGCTCCGGGCGAGTTCGTGCATTCCTTCGGGGACGTCCATCTTTACGCAAATCATGTCGATCAGGCGCGACTCCAGCTGACCCGCACGCCCCGCGCCTTGCCTGTTCTCAGATTAAATCCGGACAAGACCGACCTGTTCGGGTGGGATTACGAAGATTTCACCCTGAAGGACTATGCCGCCGACGCCCACATCAAGGCGCCCGTCGCCATTTGAGACGCCTGGCCTCGCCTTGTCCGCGACCAATCGACAGTTCGGGCGCGACCTGAACAAGTCCTGAATGGATTCAAGGCCATTGGCGTTTTGTCGAGAGGCGCCGCCAAGGGCGTCCCCGGAGCCGGTGACAAGGGGCGCCGCGAGAACGATGCTGGCGTGCTGGGGGTCACGTCATAAAGCTAAATAAGCCGCAATGTTTCAATCACTTGCGCTTTTCGTCGGACTGGGATGAAGAAGCGTCGCCGCCCGGCGAATAACTTGACCGGGGCGGTTCGTGATCCGTCGGAGGGATCTTTCAGATGTCGCTTAAACTCATCGCCGTCGCGGCCGCCTCGCTCGCCGCTCTCGCCTTCACCGCCTGCACACAGGAAGAACCGGCTGCTTCCGTCGAAGCTGCCCAGGAAGCCGCCGAAACCGCCGTCGACGCCGCCGGTGAAGCCGCCGACGCTGCCGGTGTCGCTGCCGACGCAGCCGTCGATGCTGCCGGCGCCGCTGCCGACGCCGCTGCCGCCGGCATGCCTGCCGACACGACGACCACCACGACGACCACCACTGAAGTGCCGGCCGCGCCTCCGGCCGAGCAGCACTGACGTTACCGGCTGAATTGCCGACGGGCGGTCCGGCGACGGGCCGCCCTTTTCGTTTCCGGGTGTCACGCCGCCGCCGGATCCACCGTCCCGCGTTCTTCCCGCCGACGGATCATCCACGACACCACCAGCGCGCCGACCAGCTTGCCGACAATGAAGAAGATCCAGTTCGGCGTGTTGAACATGATGCCGGCCGGGTCGCCGTTCATCTGTCGCGCCAGGTCTGCGCCATACAGAAACACCGTCGTGTCAACCGGCGCCGCGACGACGCTCGACAACAGGATCCGCGTCGATAGCCGGTAGCGGGTGAACGTGAAGATGAGCCAGTCAGCCGCTTCGGAAATTGCGAAGGCGACCGCAGAAGCGAGCGCGATGACCGGCCACGAGTAGTAGAACGACCATCCGATCGCCAGCGCCATCAGGATCAGCACGCGATGGCCCATTTCGCGCTGCACAAAATCCCGGACGACGAAAACGAAACCGGTGAGGATCGTCAGCGGATTGAAGATGATCGGGGCTGCGCTATTCGACATCCACCCAAATGCCGGGGTAAGGTCGAATGTCGGAATGTCGCTGCGCCCGAACGTCCAGTTCAAGAACGGAATGAGCGCGACATAGAAGTATGCCCAGGCCCGGCCCTTGAGAAACCAGATCAGGATGGCGGTCGCCGCAAGACCCGCCAGCGCCAATGGAAACTGAGAGGGATTCTGGTTGGTGAACGCCCCGACCAGCTGGGACCAGACCTCCGAGACCGCGTCCATCCGTTATCCCTCCGCCTGCAGTTGCGCGAAATGCGAAACGCTGGTCCCGTCTCCCAGATCAACCTGCGTCTGATTGGACGCAGGTTGCTCCATCGTCTACGCCAAATACCGCATGGGTGATCAAGTCCAGCACCATGCGGGCCCGCCAGCATCGCAGACGTGAGAGCCAGTATCGCAGATGGGAGAAGATGTGGGATTGAGCCTTGTCGTAGCGGTCGGACGCCGAAACGAGATCGGCTACAAGGGCGGCCTGCTGTTCCGTCTCAAGGCCGACATGGCGCATTTCCGGGCAGTGACGGCGGGCAAGCCTGTCGTGATGGGACGTAAAACCTGGGATAGCCTGCCGCGACGACCGCTGGCGGGACGGGCCAATATCGTGGTGTCAAGACAAACCGATGTTCCCGCCCCGCACGCACTGGTCTATTCCAGCGTCGCTGCGGCGATTTCCGTTGGCAAAGCCATCGCGGCGAAGGTAGGCAAAGAGGAAATCGGCGTGATTGGCGGGGCGGCCCTTTATGCGGCCTGCCTGCCCGCCGCCGATCGCCTCTGGCTGACCGAAGTAGACGCTGAGGCCGAGGCGGACGTGTTTTTCCCGCTTTTCGATCGCCGCGAGTGGCGGGAAGCAAGCGCGGTCCGGTTTGAGGCGGACGACGCCAACGAGCATGCATTCGTGATCCGCGAACTTGTGCGGAAAAGTTAGGACGCGGCGTTGGCGAACCGGGTGGAGAAGTCAATGGAATTCGAAGTCGTAGCCGAAGGCCTGGAGTTTCCCGAGGGGCCAGTCGTCATGTCCGACGGATCGGTGATCGTTGTCGAAATCCGTCGCGGGACGGTGACGCGGTGTTGGGGCGGGGGAAAAACCGAGATCGTTGCGGACCTTGGCGGCGGCCCCAATGGCGCCGCCATCGGTCCGGATGGCGCACTCTATGTCTGCAATAATGGCGGCTTTGGCTGGGGCCAAACCAACCCGATGTTCATGGGCGAGGAATACTCGGGTGGACGGATCGAGCGGATCGATCTCGCTAACGGAAAGGTCGAGCGCATCTACGACACATGCGGCGAACACAAATTGCGCGGGCCGAATGATCTCGTTTTCGACAAGGCCGGCGGCTTCTGGTTCACCGACTATGGCAAGGACATGGGACGGGTGCGTGACAAGGGCGGGCTCTATTATGCGAGGCCGGATGGATCGAAGATCGTCGAGGTGGATTTCGGAAATTCGGGATCGAACGGCGTTGGGCTCTCGCCTGACGGGTCAACGGTCTATGTAGCCGAGACGAGCGCCAGCCGGCTCTGGGCGTATGACATCGTCTCGCCGGGCGTGATCCGGCCGCAGAAGGGGCCGTTTCCGGGTCGTGTGGTTATGGCGCTGCCTGAGCTCAGATTTTTTGACAGCCTGGCGGTGACGGCTTCGGGCAAGGTGTGCGTGGCGACAGTGCTCGACGGGTCGATCACGTCGATCGCGCCGGACGGATCCTACGAAGTCTTTCCGACCCCCGATCGCTACACGACAAATATAGCCTTTGGCGGCGATGACATGAGAGATGCCTATCTGACGTTTTCCAGGGGCGGGACACTTGTGAAGACTCGCTGGCCGGAGACGGGGCTGCGGCTGAATTTCAACGCCTGAAGGACCCCTGCCGGAAATGTCCTCAGCAGAGGGCTAGCGCGAGGGGTCGTCGCTGGCGAGGGGAGGCTAGTTGGCGACGGGCCGCGGCGTCATGCTGGCGGGCGCGGCGCCAGAGGCTTCGCCCAGGAACTGGTCTAGGGGAAAGACGCCGCCATAGGCGCCGCCAAGATTGATCGCTTTGGCCTGAGCGATCGCCTCGTCCCTGGAGACGCCGCGATGCTTCATCAGGTAGGCAGCCCACATGTGGCTGGCGCGCCAGGCGACGGTGCAATGCAGAAGGATCGGTTTGTCGCCGGCGGCCTTGATCGCGGCGGCGACCTGTTCGACTGCGGCGGGGCTATAGGGAGTATCGGGACCGCCCAGAGGAATGTGGATATAAGTCATGCCCAGTTCCTTGACGAGCGCGGCTTCGTCGTAAGGAACCTGCTTCCGGTTATCCATCTCCTGCTGGGTGCGCAGATTTATAACTGTGGTGACGCCCTCGGCGGCCATTGAACGCATCGCGTCGGCGGTCGGCTGGCCGGCGATGTAGATCGGGCCGACGTCGGAGATGATCTGCTGAAAGTCGGTGCGATCGAGCTTCTTGGGGAAGTGCAGCGGCTCTTCTGCGAATGTGGGCGAGAAGGCCGGGGCGGCGAACAAGAAGGCGGAAGCGAGCAGAGCGAAGCGCATGGGTATCTCCCGGGCGGGGCGTCGTGCGGATGGGGCGTCATTCGCCGGTCAGGGGACGATTTTTGGCATGAGCCTGATCGCGCGGCAAATCGGCAACGGTGGGGGAGGCGGCCGGTGAAGCGAATGTGATGGCTGAAGCCTACTCGGGCGCAAGCGGCCGGACGCTGAATTCATTCCCTGGCTGACCGGGCGGCACGAGCGTGTAGAAGCCCTCGATTTGAAGGCGGACGATGACCGGATCGGCTGCATTGTTCTTGAAGTACCAGCCATGGATGCCTTCGAAGGGGGCGGCGAGGGCGCCGGTGTCGGCGGCGCCAGAGGCCTTGCGGTACTCGGCGACCGTCATTTCCTCGCCGTCCGCGATAGTGTGCCCATGGAAATCGAAATCGAGCGGCACGGTGAGGGGCGAGCCATCGGCCATCCGGCCGGTCCAAGAATAGAGAATGGTGTGGCCCGGCGCCATGGCGACCTTGTATTCTAGGGCGGCTTCGGGCCAGTCCGAAGCGCCCAGTGGAATGTCCACGGTGTGGGTCTGGATGGGGGTGGCGGACGAATGCGCCGGAACTCCGCCAGATGGTTTGAAGGCGACCTCGTCCGGGGCCCAGAGGCGGGAGAGACCGGTGAGCCTGCCAATTCCGAGCGGATCGACATCGTATTCGGCGGGCAGAATGGCGCCGAGGACGATCAGCGATCCAGCGACAACGCCGCCGCCGGCGATCAGGGCGAGGGTCTTCGGCCTGACGCTGAGTTCGTCGGCTCTGATCCGGGCGTCGGGCAGGCTTGCCTGGGGGTCGCTCATCTATGCATCTCCAACGATAAAGTAGCCCGCCAGTTGCTGACCGCAAAGGATGACGCCCGCCAGAAAGAGGAGAGCGTTGGCGGCGACCGCAAGGCGGGCGAAGCTTGGTGTCGCGCGCCAGAGCGTCATGGCCGCCAGGATTAGGGACAGGGCGACGATCTGGCCGATCTCGACACCGACATTGAAGGCAATGAGGTTGGGCACGAGGCCGTCGGGATGAAGGTCGAGATCCTGTAGCTTGGTCGCGAGGCCAAGGCCGTGGATGAGACCGAAGCCACCCACCGCGACCCGGTTGTCGGGCTGATAACCGAGCCGCCGGAAGCCGCCAAGATTCTCGAACGCCTTGTAGCTGACGGACAGGCCGATGACGGCATCGACCATAAAAGACGAGACGCTGAGGTCGAGGAGAACGCCCAGCAAGAGGGTGGTCGAGTGACCGAGCGAGAAGAGCGAGACGTAAAGCAGCACGTCCTTCATGCGATAGAGGAAAAAGATCACCCCAACGAGGAAAAGGAGATGGTCGTACCCCGTCACCATGTGCTTGGCGCCGAGATAGATGAACGGGAAAGGATCGGCCCCGCGAGTCGCCGCGACAAATGCCGCGTCGGACCCGCCGATCGCATGGGCGAAGGCCGGTGAAGCGAAAACGGCAACAAGCGCAATGGCAGTCAGCACTATGCGCATGCGGCCTCACGGATCATGATGGGCAGCGATAGGCGCTGGAGCCATGGAACGCAACGCCAGGCTGCGCTACGGGCCAGTCCACTGAAAAACGGATTCAAGCGGTTCGTCGAAAACGCGCGCGATGCCGAAGGCGGCATGGAGCGACGGAGAGTATTTTCCGGTCTCGATGGCGGCGACGGTCTGGCGCGTCATGCCGATCCGGGTCGCAAGATCGACCTGCGTGTGTTCGGCATACTCGCAGCAGCGGCGGCGGACTTGCCGGCTCGTCTTCCGGCGTTCGGGGAAGGGAGGTCTTCGCGCGTGTCTGAAACTGCGCTAGCTTTCCGGTTCGCAATCGGGAGTTGGCGTGTGCTGAAGCGAGTGGTCGGGGCTTCCGCTGTTTTGTTTGCGGCATGTGCGACAGGTTCGGTGACGCCGGCGACGACGCTCCCGTCACTGAAGGCGTCAGCGGTTTCGGTCGAGGACACGATCCGGGCGCTGGCGGCGATGTGCCTCGCTGAAGGATCGAAGACGCCCAAAGGCCAGACGCTGACGCGCGAGCCAGGCATGGGCACGGGCGGTTTCAAGATCGATAGCGCCAGCGCCGACGCACAATCATGGTTCGACTATGGTTTGCAGCTTTCGCATTCGTTTTATCATGAGGACGCGAAGCGGGCGATGAAGGCGGCCGCAGAGGCCGATCCCACGTGCGCGATGTGCGCCTGGGGTGAGGCGTGGACGCTGGGGCCGACGCTCAATTACCAGATCGACGAAGCCGAGAGGGTCGCGGCGCGGGCCGCCGCCGACCGGGCGCGGACGCTGGTGACGCCCGCCGATGCGCGGGGACTGGCGTTGATCGAAGCGATCCAGGCGCGGTATGCCGAGGGCAAGCCGGGCGTGTCGGAGCCGGCGTTCGGCAAGGCGATGCTGGCGATCGCACACGCTCAACCTGACGAGGCGGAGATCGCCGTCCTGGCCTCGCACGCGCTGCTCATTCCTGTGCGGGCGGACAACGAGCAGGGCTTGAAGCCGGCGCTGGCGTTGCTGGAAAGCGTGCTGGCGAAGCTTCCGAACGATACGGGCGCCATCCACTATTACATCCACGCGACGGAATTTGACGGACGGGCCGAGGACGCGATCGCGTTCGCTGACCGGCTGGGAGAGCTTGCTCCCGGGGCGAGCCATCTGGTTCATATGCCGGCGCACACCTTCTTTCATGCTGGCCGCTATCAGGAAGCGGCGGTGGTTAATGCCGAGGCGATTGGCGCTGATGGCGCGTGGATCGCGGCGGGCGGGGACGGCGGCGCACCGGCGCCGATGTACTACGCGCACAATCTGGCGTTCGGGGTGACGGCGGCGTTGATGTCGGGAGACCGCGAACTGGCGCTGAAGTACGCGAGCCATGCGCAGCTTGTGTGGCCGGAGACGATGCCGGCGGATCGGCGGGGCTATCCCGTGTCGCGCACCTATGCAGCGCTGGGGCGATACGCGCCGGACAAGGCGATGACGATTCCAGAAGCCAAGGAGGCCAATTACCGGTTGTCGGTCTACCGTCATTATGCGCGCGGCGAGGCGATGCTGACATCCGGCGATGTGGCGGGCGCGCGGGCGGAGGCCAGAGCGATCGGCGGCGTCAAGCATCCTGCGGGTGAGAGTGAGCCGATGATCGCGCGCAACGTGCTGGAGGGGCGGATCGCGATGCTGGAGGGAAATGCGGCCAAAGCGACTCGCCGGTTTCTGGCGGCGGCAAACGAGCAGGAAACCAAGCTCGCAGACAGCTGGGATCCGCCGCTCTGGTGGTATCCGGTGCGGCGGAGCGTGGCCGCCGCGCATCTCAAGGCCGGCGATTTCGTCAGGGCCGAGATGGAGGCGAAGGTCAGCCTGTCCGCCTGGAAGCACGATCCGCTGGCGCTGTGGGTGCTCGGCAAGGCGCAGATCGGGCAAGGACGCATGGCGGAAGGCGGTGCACGCCTGGACGAAGCCCGCAGGCTGTGGCGCGGCGACTTCGACAGCATCTCGGTCGAGGCGATATAGGGAAGATCGTCAGTCGTTATCGACGGGCGCTGTGAGGCGGCAGATGACGCCTGCCGGATCGAAACTGATCTCCACCTCTCCGTTGAACGCCGCCTCGAGGTTGCGGGTAATCAGCTGCGATCCAAACCCTCGCCGT
>JAWXBJ010000221.1:0-45940 GCA_034439955.1 Alphaproteobacteria bacterium | reverse complement strand
CAGCGAACAGGGCCGGGAGGTCACGCGCCGGTCCCGTAGCGTGTCCGAGAAACGCTGGGCTCAGGACATCATGGCGAGGGTGTCAGCCTCGGGCGCGGCCCGGGCGCTGTTGCTGGTGACACGCGCCGAGGCTTCCTGCGCCCGGGCGCGGGCGCAGGGCGAGCGCTTTGCCGGCTTTGATCCGATGCCGCTGCATCTGCCGGAAGGCGAGGTTCTGTGCCTTGAAGCCACGTCGGCCGGCAGCGGGGGTACCGGTGCGACCGTGCGGCTCTACGAGGCGCCTTTAGCGGGATTCCATGGCGAGGTCGCGCTGGCGAGTTTGACGCGGCCTGCGCTTGAAATGGCTTCTTCCAACCAGCCAGAGGCGGTTTCTAACCAGGCAGAGGCGGTGCAGTGGAAGCAGGAGAGCTGCGACGGGATGACCGCCGAGGAGTGCCGGGCTAGGACGACGGGCGATCCGGATGAAGAAGCCGCTCCCGGTTCAAGCTCGGGCTGGCCAATCGATCCGGAGGTTCAGGCCGAGCTGGATGAGTTCCTTCTAAATCTTCCCGTGCCCGCCCTCCCGGTTTTCAACCGGGAGGAAAACGGCCAGACAATTCGCCCGGACCAGCCATTTCCGTAGCCGTAACGTGTCTCCCGTTGCGCCACGCGCCACACTGCGCGACAAGGAAGGCTGACAATTGCCTTTGATGGAGCACCGCACATGGATCTCGCCGAGCTGACGAAAAAAGTTCAGGGCGCGCTGGGCCCAGGCTCTGGCTTCGACAAGCGCGTGAAGTTCGATTTCGGCGACATCGGAAAGCTGCTGATCGACGGCGCGGCAGGCAAGGCCAGCAATGAGGACGGCGCAGCGGACGCGACCGTCTCGGTCAATTTCGAGGATTTCCAGAAGCTCGTCCAGGGCCAGCTTGATCCCACCATGGCGTTCATGCAGGGCAAGCTGAAAGTGGCGGGCGACATGGCCGTCGCCATGAAGCTGCAGACGCTGTTTTCGAAGCTGCGCTGAGTTCACGACCTCGATGAGCGCCCGGCCCGGGAGCGACCACGCCGAAGCGGCCACGTCTTCCGGTTTCGTCGAGATCGAGGGCAATCCGCCTCCCGGCGGCGCGCGATGCATCTGGTATGAGGCCAAGGGCGGCCGCAAGTATCGCATGATGTTCGCTCCCGAACCCAAGGGCGGGGTGAAAACGCGCGGCACGGTGCTGGTCTGCCCGGGCCGGACTGAGGTCATCGAGAAGTATTTCGAGGTCGCGCGCGACCTTCAGGCGCGCGGTTTCGCGGTCGCTGTCTTCGACTGGCCGGGGCAGGGATTGTCGGCCCGCCTGCACAAGAGCCCGCTGGCCGGCCATGTCCGCATGTTCGGTGTTTACGTCGACGCCATGGCGCGCGGGCTTGAAACCCTCGGGCGGAGTGCTCCCAAACCGCTCGTGATCCTGGCGCATTCAATGGGGGCGCCATCGCGCTGGAGGCGCTGCGCACACGACGCATCAGCGTGGCTGCGGCCGCATTCTCGGCGCCGATGTGGGGGCTGTCGACGCGGTTTTACCAGCGCTGGTATGCCCGCAGCGCCCGCTTGTTCGGCTTTGGCGGTGCGATCGCCCGTCCGCCGGGGCCGGCGGAAAACTTTGCAGACAATCAGCTCACCCATGATGAAAAGCGTTGGGCGATCCAGCGCGACCTCATTGCGAAAGAGCCAAGGCTCGCAATCGGCGAACCCACGGTCGCCTGGGTCGTCGCGTCCCTCAACGTGATGAAGGCGTTGTTCGCGCCCAAGGCGCTGGATCATCTGGACAAGCTGCCTGTTGTTGTCGCCATCGCTTCGGAGGAGACCATCGTCCAGCCCTCGGCGCAGCGCCGGCTGGGGCGAAGGCTCAAGGCCGCGAAACTGGTCGTCATCGAGGGATCGCGCCACGAAATCCTGATGGAGACCGACGAGCTGCGGGCCCGGTTCTGGAGAGCCTTCGACGAGATGTGCAAGCGGTCGGGGGTTTAGCCAGAAGAAAGTTGTTCTGGATTCATAGGTGTAGAGACTGATTCAACGATCGACCTGATAGAGGTCGATTGCATCAGGCTCTACAGCGCCGACCGCCTCAGCGACACCAGCGCCTCGTCCAGAATCTTCCGGTTGGCCGCCGCCACGATCTGTCCGCCAAGTTTCGCCACATCGCCGCGCCAGTCGGTAACGACGCCGCCCGCGCCCTCGATCACCGGGATCAGCGCCGCAACGTCATGAGACTGGAGACCGGTCTCGGCCACCATGTCGATCGTTCCCGCCGCCAGCCGCGCATAGGCGTAGGCGTCGAGGCCATAGCGGGTGAGGCGGGCGGCGGTGCGCAAATGCTCGAAGGCGCCGCGTTCCGGCGGGGTCAGGATGAAATAGTCGGTGGTCGAGAGGATGGCGTCGGTCAGTTTCTCGCAGACCCGCACCCGCAGCGGCGTCCGTGCACCCCGGCAATCGAGCCATGCCTCTCCTCCCGAGCCGATATAGCGCTCGTCCAGCCAAGGCTGATCGATCACCCCGAGCGTCGGACGGCCCTCCTCGACGAGACCGATGAGAACGGTCCACGAGGGCAGCCCGGCGATGAAGGCGCGTGTGCCGTCTATAGGGTCGAGATGCCAGGTGAGGCCGCTGGTTCCGGGTGACGAGCCATACTCCTCGCCTTCGATCCCGTCATCGGGTCTTTCGGCGGTGAGAATGTCCCGCATGGCGCGTTCGGCGGCGCGGTCGGCTTCCGTGACGGGATCATAGCCCGACGCCGCCTTGTTCTCGGCGATCGAGGCGGCCGACCGGAAATTGGGCAGGGCCGACGCGCGCGCCGCATCGGCCAGGCGCATCGCCAAGGGCAGGAGCAAGCGTGTTCCGGAGTCCTCGGGCTGTAATCTCGGCATGGCGGACCCATGCCCTGCGCGCGCGCCGAAGACAACCTCCGGGAGAGACTCCAATCGGACGCGAGGATTGTTCAGGCGACGCCCGTGTCCGTGCCATCGCCTTCAAGCGCCTTGGCGAGATCGAGGAGACGACGTCGGGGGCGCTCGCCGAGGCGATAATAGGCCCGGACCAGTTCGAGCGTCTCTTTCGAGGAGAGGACGTCGCCGGAAAGGCGGTCGATCGAATCATTGGCGGGCGCCTGTTTGCCGTCGGGGGCGAGGCCGTCAAAGAAATAATTGATGTTGACGTTGAGCGCGGCGCCCAGGCTGAAGAGCCGGCTGGCCGTGATGCGGTTGGCGCCGCATTCATACTTCTGGATTTGCTGGAACCGCACGCCGACCTGGCTGGCGAGATCCTGCTGGGTCAGGCCCAGAAGGCGGCGCCGGCGGCGAAGGCGCTTGCCGACGTAAATATCCACATCCGTTGCCATGCACTCAACTCCCCGCTCGGCCCGTCCCAATCGGGGACCGTTTGGCGGGAGCGCAGCAAGCGGGGCGCCAACCCTGGCCTTTGATATTGTTGCGGCGCAGCAATCGAGGGCGCATGTTTTCTGGCCAGTTGTGGTTGCAAAGCGTTCGGAAAACCACGAACTCGACCGATCCTGCGCAAAACCACCTCAAAGCGGCGCCGGGGGGTTGAGTTTTTTGCGCTGCAGCGTAAATGTTGGGACGCGGCGCTTCGGCGTCGCTGCCCTTTTGGGCGTTTCCTCCCTTCAGCCTAGGCCGCTCCGGCATCCGGAGCGGCCTTTTTCTGTCGGATGTCAGCCCAAGCCAACGAAGCTGCGGGTAAAAACACGAATTTCATCAGCGATTTCAGTGATGTCGTTTCTCAACCTGAGAAAACCTTCGTTGGGCTCGACCCGGGCCTCGTCCAGATAGAGCCGCCGGCGGAACTCGATTTGCAGGGCGTGCCGGCCATGGGCAGGACGTCCGTGGGCCATGGTAGCGAAGCCGCCTGCATAGGGCGCATTTCGAGCCGTCGAATACCCCCGGGTGCGAAAAAGACGTTCGACGTGCGCCGCCAGTCCCGATCCGCAGGATGCACCGAACCTGTCGCCGATCACGATGTCCGGCGAACGGCTGGAGGGATCGGCGTCGGCCGGCATGGAATGGCAGTCGATCAGCCAGGCCTGTCCGAACATGGCCTGCGAGCGCTGCAGCAAGGCGCCAAGCGCACGGTGATAGGGGCGGTACACCACGTCCAGCCGCGCCTCCGCTTCTTTGCGAACGAGCTTGCGGCGGTAGATCGCGGCGCCGTTGAAGGCGACCCGCGGCAGGCAGCCCAGACCCGCCTCGACGCGCGCCGACCGGATACCCGTCCATCCCGGCGAGGGATCGTGGAACATGGACGGGTCCATTTCGGTTTCGGCCCGGTTGAGGTCGATGAAGGCGCGACCGACCAACCCGCTGATGACCGGCGCGCCGGACAGCGTCACCCCGCAGAGCAGCCGATCGACATAGGCGTCCTCGATCCGCCTGAGATCGATCATCGGGGCGGCGCACGCTTCGAGGAAGGATTTTGGATAGAGCCGACCGGAATGGGGCGAGGCGAAGACGGCCGGAGAAACCACCGACACCGGCTCATCGATCGTGTGGGCGGGAGCCGTGAACTCATCCGCTTCGCAAACAGGCGCCCGGTCCCGGGGCTGCGGCGAGCCGAACATCATGCCTGAAAACATGGGCGCATCATTTGGTCCGCTCGCGGATCGTCAAGAATGGATCTTCATTCGCGCTTTACCACGCGCAGTCACAAATCGTACGGTTTGATGCGTTCCCGCAAGCTCGGATGACGGCGATGGCGAAGATTCTGCTTGCTGAAGACGACGACAGCCTCCGCGGGTTTCTGGTCAACGCGCTCAAGCGGGCCGGGCATCTGGTCAAGGATTTCGACGAGGGCCGTACGGCGCTCCGCGCGCTGGAGCGCGAGGTCTTCGACCTGCTGCTGACGGACATCGTGATGCCGGGCCTTGACGGCATTGAACTGGCGCGGCGCGGAGCGGAACTCGACCCGGCCATGAAGATCGTTTTCATAACGGGATTTGCGGGGGTGTCCCTGGCAGCGGGAGGGCCGGCCCCGGCGGGGGCGAAAGTCCTGTCCAAACCGTTCCATCTGCGTGAACTTGTCGATGAGGTTGAGCGCGTGATGGCCGCCTGACAGGCGATGCGGCGCGGATGCGCATGGGCGTGACCGGCCAAGAGCCCGCCTTGGCTCACGCCGTCGCGACCGGGTCGGCTTGCGCTGTATCGCGATCGAGCTAGAAGTCGGTTCAAGCGCGAAAACCCCTGTTCGCGCCAGTTTTCTGGATCGGGCAGGGACGATAGAGCATCCTTCGATCAAACTGAATCAGGTTGATCGAAGAAAGATGCTCTATCCCAAAAGTGTAGAGCAATTTTTCTGCGTCCAAGCGGACGCAGGTTGCTCTAGATGGCAGGTGAGATGGTCGTTCGCATTCTGCCCGTCATCATGTCCGGCGGCTCTGGAACCCGGCTGTGGCCCCTGTCCACGGACCGGCGGCCCAAGCAGTTCCATGCCCTGGGCGGGGAGTGCGCCATGATCGTCGAGACCGCGATGAGGGTGCGCGGCCGCCATGGAAATCTCGACTTTCTTGATCCTGTGATCATCGCGGGCGAGCGCCATGCGGAGCTGGTGTCAAGCCAGCTGGCAGATGCCGGCATCGTCCCGGCGGCGACCGTGCTGGAGCCGGTCGCGCGCAACACCGCCGCAACTGCAGCCGTCGCCGCGCTCGTGGCGGCGGAGCTCGACCCGGAAGCCCTGGTGCTTCTCCTGCCGGCCGACCATGTCGTCGCCGATCCGGCCGCGTTCATCGGCGCCATAGCCTTGGCCGCGCCGGTCGCGTCCGGACACATCGTCACATTCGGCATTGCGCCGACCGGCCCGGAAACCGGCTATGGATACATTCACCAGGGCGGGACGCTCGCGCCCGGCGTTCACCGGGTCGCGGCCTTCAAGGAAAAGCCGGATCTGTCGGTCGCCAGGCGCTACATCGAGGAGGGCGGATACAGTTGGAATTCCGGAGTGTTCATGTTTCGCCCGGACGTCATGATCGAGGAAATGGAGACCGGCTCAGCCGACATACTGGCCGGCGCGCGCGAAGCGCTCCGCACCGCATCGCGGACGGATGCGGAGATACGGCTCGGGCGGAAGGCGTTCCACGCGGTCCGGGCCGAACCTGTCGATATCGCCGTGATGGAAAAGACGAGCCGTGCAGCCGTAGTGCCTTGTTCGATCGGTTGGGCTGACATCGGTTCATGGGCGGAGCTCTGGCGGTTTTCTCCAAAAGACCAGGCCGGCAACGCTGTCTCGGGGCCGGTGACCATCCTTGACGGCGAAAACAATCTGGTCCGGTCGGACGGCGTCCATGTGTCGATCGCCGGCGTGTCGGACCTGATCGTGGTCGCGACCGCCGACGGGATTCTCATTCTGCCGCGCGACCGGGCGCAGGACGTCAAGAAGTTGATACCGTGACGCAGATCGTTGGGTTGCGCGCCGATCCGGCTGAAGCGCAAGAGCAAACTGCGTCACTTGAATAGGGGGCGCTTATGGCTCGGAAGGGTATCGTGCTGGCGGGAGGATCGGGGACGCGTCTCTACCCGATCACGAAAGCCACGATCAAGCAGCTCCTGCCCATCTACAACAAGCCTCTCATCTATTACCCGATCTCGACCCTGATGATGTCGGGAATTCGCGAGATACTCCTCATTACGACTCCGCGAGACGCATCGGCGTTCTGGGATCTCCTGGGAGACGGTTCGCGTTTCGGAGTCGATCTCAACTACGCAGTTCAACCGAGCCCTGACGGCCTTGCGCAGGCCTTCATCATAGGCCGCGACTTCATCGGCGACGACCCGAGTTGTCTCATTCTCGGGGACAACATTTTTCACGGCCATGGTCTTGAGGATGACCTTGCCTCCGCGAGCCTGGGAACGACCGGCGGCAGTGTTTTCATCTACCATGTGGACAATCCGGAACGCTATGGCGTGGTTGAGTTTGATGGATCGGGACGGCCCATCCGCATTCACGAGAAGCCTCCGGAATTCAAATCCAGCTACGCCGTGACCGGCCTCTATTTCTACGACAATCAGGTCCTCGATATCGCAGCATCCCTCAAGCCGTCCCTCAGAGGCGAACTCGAAATCACGGATGTAAACCAGGTTTATCTCGATCGCGGTCAGCTCGATTGCGTGAAGTTTGGACGCGGCTGCGCCTGGCTCGACGCCGGAACGCCGGACAGCCTTCTGGAGGCGGCGCAATTTGTCCACACGATCGAACGTCGCCAGGGTCAGCGGATCGCTTGCCTTGAGGAGATAGCGGTGCGCAAGGGCTACATTTCCCTGGAGCAGTTCGAGCGCGACGCGGGAGCCATCGCCAAGAGCGATTACGGCGCGTATCTGCTGAAGGTCGCGACCGAGTTGGCGCTGCCGGTTTTGGGTTAGCAGGAAATGGAGCCTCTTTCGCCGAAAAGGGACGACGGCAAAGTCAGGATCGAGCGGCTGGCCCTGGCGGATGTCTTTCTCTACAGACCCAGGCGGCTTGAGGACCGGCGCGGATTTTTCTGCGAGACCTTCAACCAGGCGGCGCTGGAAACCGTGGCAGGCCCGCTCGACTGGGTGCAGGACAATCAATCAAGCTCAAACCTGCGGGGGGTGCTGCGCGGCCTGCATTTTCAGCTCCCGCCCTTTTCGCAGGACAAGCTTGTGAGGTGCGTGCGAGGAACCATTCTCGATGTCGCGGTCGATTTGCGACACGGATCGCCGACATTCGGCCGGCATGCAAAAGCGCTGATCTCCGCTGACGGAGGCGAGCAGATATTCGTGCCGAAAGGCTTCGCACACGGTTTCCTGACGCTCGATGCCGGTTGCGAGGTGCTCTACAAGGTCACCAGCTATTACAGCGCCGAGCATGATCGCTGCATCCGCTGGAACGATCCGGCGCTCGCCATCGAATGGGGCGTCACGTCCGAAGAGGTGATCCTCTCGGAGAGGGACGCTGTGGCGCCCTTGCTGTCGGAAACACCGGCCTGTTTTGTCTTCGGCGGCTGATATCCGGCATGGGGCAGATGCGATGCGCATGATGGTTACGGGAGGCGCGGGGTTCATCGGCTCGGCATATGTCAGACTTGCGGTGCGAGAAGGTCACGACGTGCTCGTTGCGGATAAACTGACCTATGCCGGACATCTCTCTTCCCTGCGTGAAGTGGCGTCCTCGCCCCTCTTCCGGTTCGAGCATGCCGACATCTGCGAGGAAGAGCGGATGGCGTCGTTGCTGCGTTCGTTCGAGCCCGATGCGGTCATCCACCTCGCGGCCGAGAGTCATGTCGACCGCTCGATCACGGGCGCGGGGGTTTTCGTGGAAACCAACATTGTCGGGACGTTCCGCCTCCTCGAATCGGTTCTTCGGTACTGGGAAACGCTCCCCTCCGGCACACGAGCGGGATTTCGCTTTGTGCAGGTCTCGACCGACGAGGTATTCGGCTCCCTCGGTGAGGACGGTCATTTCACGGAAGAGACACCCTACGATCCGCGCTCACCCTATTCGGCGAGCAAGGCGGCCGCTGACCATCTCGCGAGGGCCTGGCGTCACACCTACGGGCTGCCGGTGTCCGTTTCGAATTGCTCGAACAATTATGGACCATACCAGCTGCCGGAAAAGCTGATCCCGCTGATCATCCTGAACGCCCTGGAAGGGCGCGATCTTCCGGTTTACGGCGACGGCGGCAACATCCGCGACTGGCTCCACGTCGAGGACCATGCCCGCGCGCTCATGATGATCGTCCAGGCGGACCCGGGCGAGACCTACAATGTCGGCGGCCGGAACGAGCGGACCAATCTGGAAGTGGTCCGGGCTATCTGCGATCTGCTCGACGCGATGCGTCCGGGGAATGGCCCCCGTCGCGACCTGATCACTTTCGTGGCGGATCGGAAGGGCCACGATCGGCGATATGGCATCGACGCGACAAAACTCGAAACCCGTCTGGGCTGGAGGGCCGGGGAGACCTTCGAGGCAGGACTTGAGCGCACGGTTCGATGGTATCTCGATAATGACTGGTGGTGGCGTCCCCTGCGCCAGTCCGGCCATGGCTCAACACGTCTTGGGCTGGCCTGAGCGCGGTCACGGCCAGCCTCCAGGCGACAATTCCCGGGGTGTGCCCCGCAGGCGCATTGCAGAGCCGATCAGCATTGAGGGTTCTGGGTCCGGCTGTCCCGGGCGGCCGGCCGTCAGTTATCCTGCTCGGCGGTCAGGTATCGCAGCGCCGGGACGAGAGACGGGCTCAGCGTCACGCCAAGCGAATCCGCACGCTCCGAGACGTCATCCACGGTTCGGCCGATCCGTGCTGCGGCGGAATTCACGGTTCCGTTGGCGCGGGAGAGTTGCCGGAGCTGTTCGTCTTCTGCGTTGGTCCAGGCCGCGAATTCCATGCTCTCTGATAGCATCTGCTTTACGCTTTCTTTGCTGCGCCCTCAGCGAGGTCGTTCTGCAACGCGCGGTGGGGCAGAATGTGGCGCCTGATGAAAAACTTTTTGAGCCTTTTTCGGTCGCACAAAGCGGTGCTGGCGTGGGCGGGATTTTCATGAGGCCGATCCGCTGCACGCTGGACGCCGCCGGTCGTGACATTAACACAAAAACATAGACAAAACAGTCGGATGCCCAAATTACTGGCGTGACATTAACTATCGTGCTGATACGGTTCGACGCGCTTGCGCCTGTCATATGACCTTGCTATAGGGCGGCTATGGATGGCCACAGGCGATGTCGGGGACGCCGGCCGATCCCATGCGGCGCTCCGGGAACTTGCGTGGTAGAGAGCGGGGCTGAAGTATGCATGTCTTTGTGACGGGCGCTTGCGGCTACAAGGGCAGCGTCCTGACGCCGAAACTGCTGGCCGCCGGTCACACGGTGACGGCGTTCGACATCCAGTGGTTCGGAAATCACCTGCGGCCCCATCCCGGGCTGAAAGTCATCAAGGGCGACGTCCGCAATCCTGACGAGATCGATCTCGATGGGGTGGACGCCATCGTCCACCTGTCGAGCGTCGCGAACGATCCGTGCGCCGATCTTGACCCCACCCTGACCTGGGAGATTTCCTGCCTCGCCACGATGCAGCTGGCGGATCGCGCCATGCGGCACGGCATCAAGCGGTTCATCTATGCCTCCTCCGGCTCGGTCTACGGACTCAAGGACGAGGAACAGGTCACCGAGGATCTCGAACTTGTTCCGCTGTCGGAATACAACAAGACCAAGATGTGCGGCGAGCGCATCGTTCTGTCCTACAGGGACGACATGGTCACCCAGATCGTGCGCCCCGCCACGGTCTGCGGCTTCTCGCCCCGGATGCGGCTCGACGTCGCGGTCAATCTTCTGACGATGCAGGCTTTGACCAAGGGCCAGATCACAGTGCTGGGCGGCGACCAGACGCGACCCAACATCCATATCGACGACATCACCGATCTTTACATCTTCCTGCTCGACCACCCGGAGCATACCGGCGTCTTCAACGCGGGTTTCGAAAACATCTCGATCCTCGATATCGCCAACATGGTCGCCAGCCATGTAGATGCCGAGGTGACGGTCAAGGACTCCAACGATCCCCGCTCCTACCGCGTGAATTCTGACCGCCTGCTGGCGACCGGGTTCCGGCCAAAGAAAAAAGTCGAGGACGCGATCAAGGAGATGGTCGGGCTTTACCGCCAGGGCGTTCTCAAGGACGAGGATGGGGCCTACAACCTGCGCTGGATGCAGACGCAGGTCGCAGAAGTCCGGCAAAGGGCAGCAGGATGACAGACAGGTCGAAAATCCCGGTCAAATACCCACGGAAGTCCGTTGCTGAGCCGTCCGCGACGGTCCCACCTCCTAAGCCCCGGGTCCGTCTGATGGCGGAGCGGGCCGAGGTAAAGCCCCAGCAAAGGCTCGCCAGGGCCGCGACGCGCGCCAAGGCGCCGCCGGTGGCCCTGGTCAAGCCGCTGCCTGCGCCGCCGAGAAAGCCCTCTGTGAGCAAGGCTGCCCCTCCGGTCCGCACGGACGCCATGGCCCATTTCCGGCGCTACACCGATAATCTCCACCAGCTCATGCGGACCTATGACTGGTCGCCGGTCGCCGAACTCGCTGAAGATTTCGCCCGCGTTATCAAGTCTCGTCACCAGGTGTTCATTTGCGGCAATGGCGGCTCGGCCGGCAACGCCAATCATCTCGCGAACGATTTCATCTACGGCGTTGCGAAAAACCCGGGTCACGCCCTGCGCGTCATCTCGCTGGCGGCCAATCCCGCCGTGCTGACCTGCCTCGCCAATGACGAGGGTTACGACCGGATTTACGAGATCCAGCTGAAGGAACTGGCCAACCGGGGCGACATTCTCATTGTCTTCTCGGGCAGCGGGAATTCGCCTAATATTCTGAAAGTCCTCGAAGCGGCCAAGGCCATGGGCGTCAAGAGCTACGCGGTACTTGGGTATACGGGGGGCAAGGCCCGGACGATGTGTGACGTGCCCATCCATTTCGCCATCGATGACATGCAGATCGCCGAGGATATGCAAGGCATTGTCGGGCACATGCTCATGCAATGGCTCTGGGACAATCGCACGGCCATCAGCGGGACGCTCTAGACCAGATGACCGCGCCCAAGTTCATCGTCCTCGGTTCGAACTCTTTTTCGGGCGCAAGCTTCTGCGACTTCATGGCCGAGCAGGGCCACGACGTCATCGCGACCAGCCGTTCGCCGGAACCGCATGAGGCGCAGCTGCCCTACAAATGGTCGGCGCGCAGGGGTTCGGTGCGATTCGAGCAGGTCGATATCAATCATGACCTTTCAAAGCTCGAGGCGCTGATCCGCCGCGAGAAGTTCACCCACATCGTCAACTTCGCGGCGCAGAGCATGGTCGGTCAGAGCTGGGACCACCCCGACGACTGGATGACCACCAATGTCGTCTCGACGGTCAAGCTGCACGTGCTGCTGAAGAACCTCGATTTTCTCGACCGCTATGTCCACGTCACGACGCCGGAAGTCTACGGTTCAACGGACGGCTGGGTGAGGGAGGACACGCGGTTCAATCCCTCGACGCCCTACGCGGTATCGCGGGCGGCCGGCGACATGTCGCTCAAGACCTTCGTGGACACCTACAACCTGCCGGCGGTATCGACCCGCGCGGCGAATGTCTACGGTCCGGGTCAGCAGCTTTACCGCATCATTCCGCGCGTCATCCTTTCGGCGATGAGCGGCGAGAAGATGAAGCTTGATGGCGGCGGCAAGTCCGTCCGGGTGTTTATCCACATGCGCGACGTGTCGGATGCGACACTGAAGATCGCGCTCAACGGCCAGATCGGCCACACCTATCACCTATCGGGCTATGAGCTGGTGTCGATCCGCAGCCTGACCGAAATGATCCTGGCCAAGCTCGGCAAGCGTTTTGAGGATTGTGTTGAGCTTGGTCCGGAGCGTCCGGGCAAGGACAGCGCCTATATGCTCGACAGTTTCAAGCTGCGCAGCGAACTTGGGTGGCAGGACAAGATCGGATTGTCGGAAGGCGTGGACGACTGCATCGACTGGGCCCGCAGGTTCGAGAGCCAACTTGCGGAACTGCCGTCGCGATACGTACACAAGCCCTGACCGCTCAAGGAACTGAAATCATGGCCGCCCTGACGAAGGAAAAGGTGATCGACGAAGCGGGCCTGAAGGCGCGCGCGGCGCAGATCCGCGGACGCGTCATCGAAATGTGCCACGCCGCCTCGTCGGCTCACCTTGGCTCGTCGCTGTCGTGCATCGACGTGTTGACGGCGGCCTACTGGCATGTGCTTCGGATCGATCCGAAGAACCCGAAGGATCCGCTCCGCGACCGCTTTATCCTGTCGAAGGGCCACGCGGCGATGGCGATATACGCGACGCTGGCGATGCGCGGCTACTTCCCTGAGGAAGAACTGAAGACCTACAATCAGGACAATGGCCGGCTCGCAGAGCATCCGCCGGCCAATCTTCTCCCTGGCGTGGAAGCTGCGACCGGGTCGCTCGGTCACGGACTGCCGATCGGCATCGGGATGGCGGTCTCCGGCCGCATCCAGAAGCAGGCGTATCGCGTCTACGCCCTCCTTTCGGATGGCGAGAACAATGAAGGATCGGTCTGGGAGGCGGCGATGTTTGCGGCGGCCCAGAAACTCGAAAACCTCTGTGTCGTGGTCGACTACAACAAGTGGCAGGCGACAGCGCGTTCCAACGAAACGCTGGCGCTCGCGCCGCTCCGCGAGAAATGGGAGGCGTTCGGCTGGGACGCACACGAGATCGATGGGCACGACGTCGCCACGCTGGCGCGTCTCATGTCGAACATCCCCAACGGCTCGGGCAAGCCGGTGGCGTTCATCGCGCACACCGTGAAAGGCAAGGGCGTGTCGTTCATGGAGGACGACAACAACTGGCATTACCGCGCGCCGACTGCCGAGGAAGTCGTCAAGGCGCGCCAGGAACTGGGACTGGCCTGATCCGGCGTCGACGCGCATCGATACGAGGTACTGTGAAATGAGAAACGCCTTCGCCGACGAGCTGACCAGGCTGGGCAATGACGATCCCCGCATCGTCATGCTGAGCGGAGACATCGGCAACAAGCTGTTCGACAAGTTCAAGGACGCTCATCCCCAGCGGTTCATCAACTGCGGCGTCGCGGAGCAGAACATGACGGGCGTTGCGGCTGGTCTCGCGATGAGCGGGCTGCGTCCGGTCACTTACACCATCACCCCGTTCGTCACCACGCGCTGTCTCGAACAGATCCGGACGGACGCGGCCTATCACGAGGCGCCGGTCACCATCGTGTCGGTGGGCGCGGGCCTTGCCTATGCGGGCCTTGGCCCCACCCACCATGCCTGCGAGGACATCGCCTTCCTTCGCGCCATCCCGAACATGATCGTGATTGCGCCGGGCGACGCATGGGAAGTTCGCGGCGCGCTGCGCGCGGTGATGAAACAGGACAGGCCAGCCTATATCCGCATGGGAAAAAAAGGTGAGCCGGTCGTCCACAAGGGCGTCCCCGAAAACTTCGTGATCGGCAAGGCGATCACCATCGCGGACGGGTCGGACGTTTGCATTCTCTCGACCGGCAACATGCTGCCCGAGGCTGTCGAAGCGGGCAAACATCTGGCCGAGCACGGCCGCACGGCGAGAATTGTCTCCTTCCACACCGTGAAGCCGCTGGACGAGGCCTGCCTTGCCGAGGCTTTCGCGAAATTCCCGCTGGTGGTCACCTGCGAGGAACATTCGAAAATTGGCGGCTTCGGTTCGGCCGTCACCGAGTGGGCGGCGGACAATGGCGCTGACGCCCGCAAACTGCTGCGCATCGGCACGCCGGACAAGTTCTTCAAGCTTTCGGGCGAGCAGGAGTTCGCGCGCGAGCAACTTGGCCTGACCGGCCACCAGATCGCGCACGCGATCGAGGCGAGGCTGGCCAAGCGCCAGGCAGCCTAGCAGCCTGGCGGAACGGACTTTCATCCTCCGACAGGCTTGGGATGAGGGATTGGGGTTTGGCCGAAACTTTTTCTGCGGCGCTGGCGGCTCTTATTCCGTGCCTGTCGAAGGATGAGCTTGTCGGGCGCAGAAGCGCGTGCGAGCGGATAGCGCCGGCCGGAAGGGGATGGCCCGATGACATACGGAGCTGAACGAAAATGAAAACTGAGGCCGCCCTGCTGATCGCCACCGGCAAACCGCTGGAAGTCGCCGAGATCGGGATTCCCGCGCTCAATCCAGGCCAGGTGCTGGTCGAGATCGCCTATTCGGGCGCCTGCGGCACCCAGGTCATGGAATGGCGCGGCGACAAGGGCGAGGACAAATGGGTGCCGCACTGTCTCGGACATGAAGGTGTCGGCCGCGTGCTGGAAACAGGCTCGGCTGTCACCAGGCTGAAGAAGGACGAGGTGGTCGTGCTTTCGTGGATCAAGGGGACGGGCATCGAGGCGGGAGGCGCCAAGTATGACTGGAACGGAAAATCGGTGAACGCGGGCGGCGTCACGACATTCCAGAAGCACGCAGTGGTCAGCGAGAACCGCCTCACAGTCCTTCCAGCGGCGCTCGATCCAAAGGTCGGCATCCTGCTGGGCTGCGCCGCGCCGACGGGCATGGGGGCCGTGCTGAACGTGCTTCAGGCCAAGGCCGGAGACTCGGTCGCAGTTTTCGGGGCGGGCGGCATCGGGCTCAACGCTCTGATGGCGGCCTCCTTCGCCGGGGCGACGCCCGTTATCGCCGTGGACCCGCAGGCTTCGCGCCGCGAACTGGCGATGAAATACGGCGCCACTCACGTGATCGACCCGACAAACACCGACGTCCTCGCCGAGATCCGGAAGATCGCGCCCAACGGGGTCGATCTGGCTGTCGAGGCGACGGGTCTGCCGCAGGTCATGGAGCAGGCGATAAATTCGACGCGCCAGCAAGGTGGACGATCGGTCATCATCGGAAACGCCAGGCATGGCGCGGCGCTGACCCTCAATCCCGGCGTGTTCAACCAGGGCAAGAGCCTGCTGGGCACCTGGGGCGGCGACAGCGTGCCCGATCGCGATTATGCCAAATATGGCAGGCTGCTAGCGACAGGCCGTTTCGACGCGGCGGGTCTCCTGTCGCGGCCGTATGCGCTCGCCGAGGCCGACCAGGCGCTGCAGGATCTCGCCGCCGGCCGGGTGGGCCGGCCGCTTATCGACATGAGTCTCTAGGCGAGGGCGGGCGGGCCCATGCGTATCGGGATCGATTTCGACAACACCATCGCCAATTATGACGGCGTGTTCCACGCGGCGGCGCTTGCGCGCGGACTGATTTCGGCGGACCTCCCGAACGGCAAGAACGATGTCAGGGACTACCTCAATGGTTCCGGGCGGAAGGACGACTTCACCGAACTCCAGGGCTATGTCTATGGCTCGCGCATGGACCTTGTCTCGCCCTATCCCGGGGTAAGGAATTTCATCGTCGAAGCCGTCGCGCGCGGACACGAAGTCTGGGTGATCAGCCACAAGACGCGGACGCCGATGCTCGGACCCGCTTTCGACATGCATGAAGCGGCCAGGGGCTTTCTGAACGATCAGAACATGATCGACCCGGCCCGCGCCTATTTCGAAGTCACAAAGGAAGACAAGCTGCGGCGGGCGACCGGGCTGGCCGTCGATGTTTTCATCGACGACCTTCCCGAAATCCTCGAACACCCTGCTTTCCCGGACTTCGCCAAACCCGTCCTGTTCGATCCAGACAATCGCTGGAGCGGCTCGCCGTTTGAACGGCATGGGGACTGGACCTCCATCCATCGCCACCTGCTGGGCTGATACGATGCAGAAGGCGGACCTCTCTGGCTTGGCCGTCCGTCTCTGCCGCGAGGCCGGCCTAGGCGATCCGGTCGCGCTGGAACGGCTCGCCGGGGGAAAAAACAATCGCGTCTTCCGTCTGCCCTTCGGCGACGGGGGATCGGTCGTTCTCAAGAGCTATTTCCACGATCCGGGCGACACCCGCGACCGGCTCTCCGCCGAATGGAGTTTTCTCAACTATGCATGGCGCAAAGGTGTCCGCGCCGCTCCGCAGCCCCTGGCCAGCGATCCCGTCGAGCACCTCGGGCTTTACTCGATGCTGCCGGGGGACAAGCTGGCGGCGCTCGACATCGACGAGGCGCATGTCAGGGCCGCCGCAGATTTCGTCTGTGACGTCAACGCTCCGGACCGCAGCATCGGTCACCTCGCCCTGGGATCGGAAGCCTGCCTGTCACTGGACCAGCATGTTGCGACGGTCGATCGGCGGATCGCGAGGCTGCAGCAGATCGCGGAGGATGCGCCTCATCGCGAGGCGGCCCAGCGACTGATCAACGGCGACCTGACGTGTTGCTGGAACGATGTGAAACACGGCGTGCGAGCCGGCGCCGCCAAAGCCGGACTGAAGATGAATGAGGCTATCGTCGCAACCGACGTGATCGCTTCTCCATCTGACTATGGCTTCCACAACGCGCTGATCGGCGAAGACGGCGTGTTGCGCTTTCTCGATTTCGAGTATGCGGGACGCGACGATCCCGCCAAGCTGGCCGGAGATTTCTTCGGTTGCCCGGAAATTCCAACCCCGCCTGCGGAGTTTGGCACTTTCGTCGATCGGATGTCCGACCGGCTCGGACTTTCCCCGTCCGCCGGCGTCCGCGCGCATTTGCTGCGTAACGCCTACCGGGTCAAATGGGCTTGCATTATTCTGAATGATTTTCTGCCGACAGAGGATGCAAGGCGGTCATTCGCCGATCAGGGTGAGCGTGAGCAGCGTTGCGCCCGGCAACTCGCCAAGGCCGAAGCAAAACTCGCTGAAATTGCCTGACCGTCCAAACTCAGCCGAAGGAATCCAGGATGCCCTACCGCGATTTTGTCAGCCTCGTGCACAAGTCAACGAAGCGGGACTATGTCGGCCGCGTTACCGAAATCGACAAGGCCACGGTCGCCGAAGACGCCTGCAAATTCGACCGGGAGTATTGGGACGGCACGCGTCTGCAGGGTTATGGCGGCTACAAGTATGATGGGCGCTGGCGCAAGGTGGCGGACGCGATGGTGGCGGCCTACGGCGTCAAGCCGGGCATGCGCATTCTCGATGTCGGGTCGGGCAAGGGTTTCCTCCTTCACGACTTTCTCGAATCCGTCCCTGGCGTCGAAGTCGCCGGGCTTGATATATCGCAGTACGGCATCGAGCATTCGATGGAGAGCGTGAAGCCGTTCCTGACGCAGGGCGCCGCCGCCAAACTGCCTTGGCCAGACGGGCATTTCGACCTCGTCGTATCGATCAACACGCTGCACAACCTCTACAATTACGACCTGCGCCTGGCGCTGCAAGAGATGGAACGCGTTTCGAAGGGCGGGAAGTATCTCTGCGTCGAGGCCTATCGCAACGAGCGCGAGAAAGTGAACTTGATGTACTGGCAACTCACCTGCCGCATCTTCCACACGCCAAAGGAGTGGGAGTTCGAATTCGCCGAGGCCGGCTACACCGGCGACCACGAGTTCATCTACTTCGAATGATCGGCGATTGAGTCTGCACTGGGAGCGTCACGGGTCCGCACCGGTTCAGGCGCCGGGCGTGCCGAGCCACAATCCGGCCTGGTGGAGCAATTGGGCGACCTTCCACGACTGGTCGCGGCGGCAGAAGCTCACTTCATCGGCGGCGTCCGGGAAACCCAGCGCGCGCAGTTCGCTTTCGATCGGTGAGTCGCGGTTCAGGAAGGCCGCTTCCAGCGTCGCCTGGACATCGACCTTCAGGCTGGCCTCATCGAACCATGTCTTGAGATCGAAATACTGCGTCCAGTTCTGCGGATCCGGTTCTGCATTGAATGCGTTTAGTGCGCCTTTGCGCAGCAGGTGCGGGAAGACCGGCGGCGACAGGCCGGGATCGCCCGCTGCAACATCCAGCCGTGCAAGGGCGCGCCGCCAGCCTGCGTCCCGTGGCCCCGGCTCGCTTGCACCCTTGCGGGCGCGCAGGGCGGCAAGCATGTAGTCGATGTGGCCGAAGGCGAGCGAGGCAAAGGCCAAACGCTCCAGCATTGTATTGCGTTCGAGCGTGTCCGGAACGCTGTCGATGTTGCGGAGCCATAAGCCATCGCCCGCGATGACGAAGCCGTTGGCGCGCTGACCGATGGGAACCTGACGGGCGTTGCCCTTGATCAGGTTGGTGAAGCCGACGAAGTAGAAGCCGCGCTCCTCAAGGAAGGTGGAGATGTCGCTGAAGCGCGGCACCTGCTCGTACAGTTCCAGGAACTGCACTTCGGATACAACGCCGATGATTCTCCCTAGTGATTTTCCGGCGCCGCGAAGGATTGCCAGCTCGCTTCCCTGTGTATCGAGGCTGAGGAAGTCAGGCGCCGCCGCCGCGCCATCGGCCACCACCTTGTCAAGCGCGGTCGTTTTCAGCGTCTGGCGCGTCACCACCTCTGCGCAGTCGCGTACATCCCAATCAATGCCCCAAAGCGGCATGTAGAACGGACGTTGCCGCTCGGAGGGCTCGAGCAGGGACGAGGCGCTGCCATTCAGGGTGAGGCGGAATTCGGCCTGTCGCTCTTCCGCATCGAGACAAAGTGGAAGTACGCGGCGCTGCGGATCGCTGAACATCGCCTCGACGCCGGCGATGCAATCCGCGTCGGCGTCGTAGAGCACGACATGGATGTCCCGCATCAGCTCCGCCGGGGCCGGAAACGGGAAGCTGCCCTGCCGCGCGCCCACATGGTGGATGACGAAGGTCGCGTCCCGAGCGCTCACCGTTTCACCACCAGGCCCTGGCCCGTCGGCATTTCGAGCACGGTATGCCCGCGCTCGGCGAACCAGGCGTCGGCGGCGGCCTTCTGCATGCGGAACAGCTTCCAGCCATAGTCGTCCAGAATGATGACCCCGCCCGGCGATATGCGGTCGTAGAGCACGTTGAGCGCGCCGATTTCAGGGCCGGGCGAGTTCATGTCGAGGTGGAGGTAAGCGATCTTCGCAGGTGCGCTGTCGTGGAGCGAATCGGGCACTACGCCCTTGACGATCCGCACATTCGGGTTGTCAGCAAACAGCGCGCAAACCTGCGGGTAAAGCCGGGGGTCCCGATAGATCTCGTCGTGGAGTTGAAAAAGGTGAGGATCGTGCGGCACGTCTGTCTCGGGTGAGGAGTATTTCGATGAAAAGCCGTCGAATGTGTCGAAGAGAAAGAACGTCCTGCCGGCGGCGGCGAGATCGACCATTTGCGTGACCAGCCAGGACATTTCGCCCTCGAACACGCCGCATTCGACAAAGTCTCCCTCGATCCGCAGGGCGTTGCGCGCAGCCCAGACGAGCGTGTTCAGCCGCCACGCAATGCCGTCCGGCGCCCGATATTGGGTCTGTCCGGTCGATGTCGACATTTTCGCGAAGGCTGCAGCGAATGTCGGGTCGTCGCGAAACCCGACGGATTTGTCGAGCGTGAGGAGACGGTCGCCCCACGATACTGTCTCGTGGAACGGAGCGATCAGCCTGGCGATCACCTGATCGACTATTTTTGCAGCCTGGTCGGGGCTGGCGATGTCGGCAAACAGGTTGTCGAGCGATGTGTCGCTATCCATCAGGTCTTTCCTCTGAAGCTGCGGCGAACGAAGACGGGGATCGTGGGCGACCACCTGCATGTCCGCAACCGGTCCGTCGGAGCGATAGGCTTGAAAGCGGGTGCGAGCTACCCAGCCGCACGACTCGGCCCTTGGCAATTGTGTGCGACCTGAGCGATACAGGCCGCACTTGGAGCGCGATCGATCGGGGTGGACTCGTCCAGATCGTGAATCGTGCTCCTCACTTAAAGTGAGAGACGGATTCACGCTTCAGGTGGAAGCAAGAAGCGCTTCAGCCCAAGGCGATCCGGCTCGAGCTCCGGCGTTGGGACATCGCAATGAAGCCGATCGAATCGCTTCGCCGCCTGTGGGCGAACACCGACAAGACCGTCGTACTGCTGACCGAGCTTCGTGACGCCAATACGCGCATGGCGAACGCGTTGGAGAGGGGTGCGAACGGACATGCTACTGCCTCGACCGGTTCCGACCCGGACATCGAGGTGTTTGGTCTCGTCGACATCGCGCCGGCGCGGATCAATCTTCACGATGAACTCGATCCCATAACGCCCTTGAAGGACAGGGCCGACTTCCAGGCCTGCGCCGCGTTCTTCAGGAACAGTCCGTCGGCGGCCCGGGCGCTCGTGTCGCCCGAAAGCCAGGCATTGCTCTATTCGCTCATCCGCGCGCTGACGCCTCGCCTGGTGGTGGAGATCGGAACGTTTCGGGCCTCGACCACGGAGGCGATGGCGCGAGCGGTGCACGCCAATGGCGCGGGGCTGGTGCACACCATTGACCCGTTTGGAGCGACCCGCGTGCCGCCGGTTCTCGCCGCATGGCCTGAGGCCCTGCGCGCCTGCGTCAGGTTCTCGACTGTGAACTCGATGACATTCTTCGCCGAGATGGCGGTGCGATCCAACCGGGCGGGGCTGATATTCATCGACGGCAACCATGATCATGAGTTTGCCCTGTTCGACATCCAGTCGGCGGCGAGATTTCTTGAACCGGGCGGGATCATCGCCGTTGACAACGTCTCTCAGCCCGGACCCAATCTCGCCTTGCGGGACTTTCTTTTCGCCAATCCCACCTGGAAGGAGATTGGCGGATCGGTCCTCGACGCGCCGCTTTCGCGGCCATTCGACCCTGAGCGGACCCGAATTCACAATACGGATATGGCGCTGGTGCGGGCGCCGCGTCACCTGCATCTGACCGAGCGGCCCTTCACGCTCGGCCAGGCTTTCTACAAGGGCGCCGCGCTTCGTGGCGCACGCATCAACATCGCCGAAGGAGCCACGGGCACGCTGACCGCCCAGTTCATTGTCCGCACATTCGTTGGGATCCAGCGGGAAACGGTGCGGGCAACCACGACAAGTCTTGCCGGTGAAAGGGGCCCACAGTCCATCCTGCTGGATGAGCCTTTCGCCCTGACGCCCTATCCCACGAACACGGTCGAGGTCTGGTATTCTTGGGTCGGCGACCGGCCGCTGCAACTGTCGGATGCTCCAACCCTCGCCTGACCTGTATCAGCCAGATTATCCTACAAGGCCGGCGCGCGCCTAGGTTGATCCAGCCATCAAGGGGATCGACCGATGACAGATATCAGTGCGCAACTCCAGCTGCCCTATCTCGCCGCCGGTCAGGCGCAGAAGCACGTCACCGTCAACGACAGCCTGCGCAGGCTCGACGCAATCGTGCAGCTCTCCGTCGTCTCGTCGACCACGATCGCTCAGCCTGCAAGCCCCGTCGACGGGTCGGTCTATATCGTCCCGGCCGGCAAGACCGGGACGCAATGGGCGACCTTCGCCAACTGGGCCTTGGGCTATTACCGCGACGGCGCGTGGGAGCAGATCACCCCGCGCGAAGGCTGGCGCGCCTTCGTCAAGGACACCGACCAGCTGGTCTATTACACCGGCTCGGCATGGTCGCTGTTTCCGGTCGGCAAGCTGGTCACGGTCTCGGCGACGGACAAGGTTCTGGGGCGCGCAACCGCCGGGGCGGGGGCCGCAGAGGAGATCGCCCTCACCGCCGCCGGCCGGGCGCTGATCGACGCCGCCGACGCCACCGCCCAGCGCGCGACACTCGGGCTTGGCTCGGCGGCGCTCAAGAACACGGGATCGTCGGGCGACGCCGTGCCGCTTCTCGACCAGTCCAACGAATGGGGCGGCGACCAGGTTTATCGCGGCTACCGGATCGTCCTCCTCCCGGCTGCTGCAGGATCGGGCAGCACGGGAATAAGGCTGCGCACCTTCGCCGGCGAAGGCAAATTCGATTTTGGCTATGACGAGGCGTCCGACGGGTTCTTTCTCAACCGCTTCTCCGGGGGCTCGTATGCCGACTCGCCCTTGCTGATCAGCGGGGCGACGGGCGCAATCACCCACAAGGGGAACGCCGTCTTCCACGCCGGAGCAAGCCCCGCGCCCGCCGCCGACAACACCTACAATCTGGGCTCGGCCTCGTTTCGGTTCGGCACGGTCTACGCCGCGACCGGAACCATCAACACATCCGACGCGCGCGAGAAGACGGCGCTCGAGCCGATACCGGAGGCGGCGCTGCGCGCCGTCAGGCGGATACTGGCCGGCGTCGGCGTTTTTCAGTGGCGCGAGGCGGTGGCGCGCAAGGGCCACGACCCGGCGAGAGGCGGCGCGCGTCTGCATGTGGGCGTCACGGCCCAGGCGGTGCGGGATGCGTTTCTGGCCGAAGGCGAAGACCCCGAGCGCTGGGCGCTGTTTTGCGAGGACAAGATCGCGGGGCCCGACGGGGAAGGGACGCGGCAGGGGCTGCGGACGGACCAGCTGATGATGCTCGCGCTGGCGGCGCAAGCCGAACCGCGCGGCGCCGTCGCCTGTTGACGACGGTACGACCGGCGCCGTACCAGTCGGCGATCCAGGTTCAGGGGATGTTCATGTCAAGGCGATCACATATGGGGTTGGCGCGGGCGGTGCTTGCCGGAGCGGGCGCGGTATTGTTGGCGACCGCCTGCGGGCCAGCCAAGGCGCCCGAGACTGCGGCGGCCGCCGCAGTCTCGGGCGCCTTGGCTGGCCCGCAGGCGGTCGCCAACAATACCGCGCCCGCTCCGGCAAGCACCGCCCGCGCCAACCCCATATGTGATCGCCTTGACATGAACATCCCCTGAACCTGGATCGCCGACTGGTACGGCGCCGGTCGTACCGTCGTCAACAGGCGACGGCGCCGCGCGGTTCGGCTTGCGCCGCCAGCGCGAGCATCATCAGCTGGTCCGTCCGCAGCCCCTGCCGCGTCCCTTCCCCGTCGGGCCCCGCGATCTTGTCCTCGCAAAACAGCGCCCAGCGCTCGGGGTCTTCGCCTTCGGCCAGAAACGCATCCCGCACCGCCTGGGCCGTGACGCCCACATGCAGACGCGCGCCGCCTCTCGCCGGGTCGTGGCCCTTGCGCGCCACCGCCTCGCGCCACTGAAAAACGCCGACGCCGGCCAGTATCCGCCTGACGGCGCGCAGCGCCGCCTCCGGTATCGGCTCGAGCGCCGTCTTCTCGCGCGCGTCGGATGTGTTGATGGTTCCGGTCGCGGCGTAGACCGTGCCGAACCGAAACGAGGCCGAGCCCAGATTGTAGGTGTTGTCGGCGGCGGGCGCGGGGCTTGCTCCGGCGTGGAAGACGGCGTTCCCCTTGTGGGTGATTGCGCCCGTCGCCCCGCTGATCAGCAAGGGCGAGTCGGCATACGAGCCCCCGGAGAAGCGGTTGAGAAAGAACCCGTCGGACGCCTCGTCATAGCCAAAATCGAATTTGCCTTCGCCGGCGAAGGTGCGCAGCCTTATTCCCGTGCTGCCCGATCCTGCAGCAGCCGGGAGGAGGACGATCCGGTAGCCGCGATAAACCTGGTCGCCGCCCCATTCGTTGGACTGGTCGAGAAGCGGCACGGCGTCGCCCGACGATCCCGTGTTCTTGAGCGCCGCCGAGCCAAGCCCGAGTGTCGCGCGCTGGGCGGTGGCGTCGGCGGCGTCGATCAGCGCCCGGCCGGCGGCGGTGAGGGCGATCTCCTCTGCGGCCCCCGCCCCGGCGGTTGCGCGCCCCAGAACCTTGTCCGTCGCCGAGACCGTGACCAGCTTGCCGACCGGAAACAGCGACCATGCCGAGCCGGTGTAATAGACCAGCTGGTCGGTGTCCTTGACGAAGGCGCGCCAGCCTTCGCGCGGGGTGATCTGCTCCCACGCGCCGTCGCGGTAATAGCCCAAGGCCCAGTTGGCGAAGGTCGCCCATTGCGTCCCGGTCTTGCCGGCCGGGACGATATAGACCGACCCGTCGACGGGGCTTGCAGGCTGAGCGATCGTGGTCGACGAGACGACGGAGAGCTGCACGATTGCGTCGAGCCTGCGCAGGCTGTCGTTGACGGTGACGTGCTTCTGCGCCTGACCGGCGGCGAGATAGGGCAGCTGGAGTTGCGCACTGATATCTGTCATCGGTCGATCCCCTTGATGGCTGGATCAACCTAGGCGCGCGCCGGCCTTGTAGGATAATCTGGCTGATACAGGTCAGGCGAGGGTTGGAGCATCCGACAGTTGCAGCGGCCGGTCGCCGACCCAAGAATACCAGACCTCGACCGTGTTCGTGGGATAGGGCGTCAGGGCGAAAGGCTCATCCAGCAGGATGGACTGTGGGCCCCTTTCACCGGCAAGACTTGTCGTGGTTGCCCGCACCGTTTCCCGCTGGATCCCAACGAATGTGCGGACAATGAACTGGGCGGTCAGCGTGCCCGTGGCTCCTTCGGCGATGTTGATGCGTGCGCCACGAAGCGCGGCGCCCTTGTAGAAAGCCTGGCCGAGCGTGAAGGGCCGCTCGGTCAGATGCAGGTGACGCGGCGCCCGCACCAGCGCCATATCCGTATTGTGAATTCGGGTCCGCTCAGGGTCGAATGGCCGCGAAAGCGGCGCGTCGAGGACCGATCCGCCAATCTCCTTCCAGGTGGGATTGGCGAAAAGAAAGTCCCGCAAGGCGAGATTGGGTCCGGGCTGAGAGACGTTGTCAACGGCGATGATCCCGCCCGGTTCAAGAAATCTCGCCGCCGACTGGATGTCGAACAGGGCAAACTCATGATCATGGTTGCCGTCGATGAATATCAGCCCCGCCCGGTTGGATCGCACCGCCATCTCGGCGAAGAATGTCATCGAGTTCACAGTCGAGAACCTGACGCAGGCGCGCAGGGCCTCAGGCCATGCGGCGAGAACCGGCGGCACGCGGGTCGCTCCAAACGGGTCAATGGTGTGCACCAGCCCCGCGCCATTGGCGTGCACCGCTCGCGCCATCGCCTCCGTGGTCGAGGCCCGAAACGTTCCGATCTCCACCACCAGGCGAGGCGTCAGCGCGCGGATGAGCGAATAGAGCAATGCCTGGCTTTCGGGCGACACGAGCGCCCGGGCCGCCGACGGACTGTTCCTGAAGAACGCGGCGCAGGCCTGGAAGTCGGCCCTGTCCTTCAAGGGCGTTATGGGATCGAGTTCATCGTGAAGATTGATCCGCGCCGGCGCGATGTCGACGAGACCAAACACCTCGATGTCCGGGTCGGAACCGGTCGAGGCAGTAGCATGTCCGTTCGCACCCCTCTCCAACGCGTTCGCCATGCGCGTATTGGCGTCACGAAGCTCGGTCAGCAGTACGACGGTCTTGTCGGTGTTCGCCCACAGGCGGCGAAGCGATTCGATCGGCTTCATTGCGATGTCCCAACGCCGGAGCTCGAGCCGGATCGCCTTGGGCTGAAGCGCTTCTTGCTTCCACCTGAAGCGTGAATCCGTCTCTCACTTTAAGTGAGGAGCACGATTCACGATCTGGACGAGTCCACCCCGATCGATCGCGCTCCAAGTGCGGCCTGTATCGCTCAGGTCGCACACAATTGCCAAGGGCCGAGTCGTGCGGCTGGGTAGCTCGCACCCGCTTTCAAGCCTATCGCTCCGACGGACCGGTTGCGGACATGCAGGTGGTCGCCCACGATCCCCGTCTTCGTTCGCCGCAGCTTCAGAGGAAAGACCTGATGGATAGCGACACATCGCTCGACAACCTGTTTGCCGACATCGCCAGCCCCGACCAGGCTGCAAAAATAGTCGATCAGGTGATCGCCAGGCTGATCGCTCCGTTCCACGAGACAGTATCGTGGGGCGACCGTCTCCTCACGCTCGACAAATCCGTCGGGTTTCGCGACGACCCGACATTCGCTGCAGCCTTCGCGAAAATGTCGACATCGACCGGACAGACCCAATATCGGGCGCCGGACGGCATTGCGTGGCGGCTGAACACGCTCGTCTGGGCTGCGCGCAACGCCCTGCGGATCGAGGGAGACTTTGTCGAATGCGGCGTGTTCGAGGGCGAAATGTCCTGGCTGGTCACGCAAATGGTCGATCTCGCCGCCGCCGGCAGGACGTTCTTTCTCTTCGACACATTCGACGGCTTTTCATCGAAATACTCCTCACCCGAGACAGACGTGCCGCACGATCCTCACCTTTTTCAACTCCACGACGAGATCTATCGGGACCCCCGGCTTTACCCGCAGGTTTGCGCGCTGTTTGCTGACAACCCGAATGTGCGGATCGTCAAGGGCGTAGTGCCCGATTCGCTCCACGACAGCGCACCTGCGAAGATCGCTTACCTCCACCTCGACATGAACTCGCCCGGCCCTGAAATCGGCGCGCTCAACGTGCTCTACGACCGCATATCGCCGGGCGGGGTCATCATTCTGGACGACTATGGCTGGAAGCTGTTCCGCATGCAGAAGGCCGCCGCCGACGCCTGGTTCGCCGAGCGCGGGCATACCGTGCTCGAAATGCCGACGGGCCAGGGCCTGGTGGTGAAACGGTGAGCGCTCGGGACGCGACCTTCGTCATCCACCATGTGGGCGCGCGGCAGGGCAGCTTCCCGTTTCCGGCCCCGGCGGAGCTGATGCGGGACATCCATGTCGTGCTCTACGACGCCGACGCGGATTGCATCGCCGGCGTCGAGGCGATGTTCAGCGATCCGCAGCGCCGCGTACTTCCACTTTGTCTCGATGCGGAAGAGCGACAGGCCGAATTCCGCCTCACCCTGAATGGCAGCGCCTCGTCCCTGCTCGAGCCCTCCGAGCGGCAACGTCCGTTCTACATGCCGCTTTGGGGCATTGATTGGGATGTACGCGACTGCGCAGAGGTGGTGACGCGCCAGACGCTGAAAACGACCGCGCTTGACAAGGTGGTGGCCGATGGCGCGGCGGCGGCGCCTGACTTCCTCAGCCTCGATACACAGGGAAGCGAGCTGGCAATCCTTCGCGGCGCCGGAAAATCACTAGGGAGAATCATCGGCGTTGTATCCGAAGTGCAGTTCCTGGAACTGTACGAGCAGGTGCCGCGCTTCAGCGACATCTCCACCTTCCTTGAGGAGCGCGGCTTCTACTTCGTCGGCTTCACCAACCTGATCAAGGGCAACGCCCGTCAGGTTCCCATCGGTCAGCGCGCCAACGGCTTCGTCATCGCGGGCGATGGCTTATGGCTCCGCAACATCGACAGCGTTCCGGACACGCTCGAACGCAATACAATGCTGGAGCGTTTGGCCTTTGCCTCGCTCGCCTTCGGCCACATCGACTACATGCTTGCCGCCCTGCGCGCCCGCAAGGGTGCAAGCGAGCCGGGGCCACGGGACGCAGGCTGGCGGCGCGCCCTTGCACGGCTGGATGTTGCAGCGGGCGATCCCGGCCTGTCGCCGCCGGTCTTCCCGCACCTGCTGCGCAAAGGCGCACTAAACGCATTCAATGCAGAACCGGATCCGCAGAACTGGACGCAGTATTTCGATCTCAAGACATGGTTCGATGAGGCCAGCCTGAAGGTCGATGTCCAGGCGACGCTGGAAGCGGCCTTCCTGAACCGCGACTCACCGATCGAAAGCGAACTGCGCGCGCTGGGTTTCCCGGACGCCGCCGATGAAGTGAGCTTCTGCCGCCGCGACCAGTCGTGGAAGGTCGCCCAATTGCTCCACCAGGCCGGATTGTGGCTCGGCACGCCCGGCGCCTGAACCGGTGCGGACCCGTGACGCTCCCAGTGCAGACTCAATCGCCGATCATTCGAAGTAGATGAACTCGTGGTCGCCGGTGTAGCCGGCCTCGGCGAATTCGAACTCCCACTCCTTTGGCGTGTGGAAGATGCGGCAGGTGAGTTGCCAGTACATCAAGTTCACTTTCTCGCGCTCGTTGCGATAGGCCTCGACGCAGAGATACTTCCCGCCCTTCGAAACGCGTTCCATCTCTTGCAGCGCCAGGCGCAGGTCGTAATTGTAGAGGTTGTGCAGCGTGTTGATCGATACGACGAGGTCGAAATGCCCGTCTGGCCAAGGCAGTTTGGCGGCGGCGCCCTGCGTCAGGAACGGCTTCACGCTCTCCATCGAATGCTCGATGCCGTACTGCGATATATCAAGCCCGGCGACTTCGACGCCAGGGACGGATTCGAGAAAGTCGTGAAGGAGGAAACCCTTGCCCGACCCGACATCGAGAATGCGCATGCCCGGCTTGACGCCGTAGGCCGCCACCATCGCGTCCGCCACCTTGCGCCAGCGCCCATCATACTTGTAGCCGCCATAACCCTGCAGACGCGTGCCGTCCCAATACTCCCGGTCGAATTTGCAGGCGTCTTCGGCGACCGTGGCCTTGTCGATTTCGGTAACGCGGCCGACATAGTCCCGCTTCGTTGACTTGTGCACGAGGCTGACAAAATCGCGGTAGGGCATCCTGGATTCCTTCGGCTGAGTTTGGACGGTCAGGCAATTTCAGCGAGTTTTGCTTCGGCCTTGGCGAGTTGCCGGGCGCAACGCTGCTCACGCTCACCCTGATCGGCGAATGACCGCCTTGCATCCTCTGTCGGCAGAAAATCATTCAGAATAATGCAAGCCCATTTGACCCGGTAGGCGTTACGCAGCAAATGCGCGCGGACGCCGGCGGACGGGGAAAGTCCGAGCCGGTCGGACATCCGATCGACGAAAGTGCCAAACTCCGCAGGCGGGGTTGGAATTTCCGGGCAACCGAAGAAATCTCCGGCCAGCTTGGCGGGATCGTCGCGTCCCGCATACTCGAAATCGAGAAAGCGCAACACGCCGTCTTCGCCGATCAGCGCGTTGTGGAAGCCATAGTCAGATGGAGAAGCGATCACGTCGGTTGCGACGATAGCCTCATTCATCTTCAGTCCGGCTTTGGCGGCGCCGGCTCGCACGCCGTGTTTCACATCGTTCCAGCAACACGTCAGGTCGCCGTTGATCAGTCGCTGGGCCGCCTCGCGATGAGGCGCATCCTCCGCGATCTGCTGCAGCCTCGCGATCCGCCGATCGACCGTCGCAACATGCTGGTCCAGTGACAGGCAGGCTTCCGATCCCAGGGCGAGGTGACCGATGCTGCGGTCCGGAGCGTTGACGTCACAGACGAAATCTGCGGCGGCCCTGACATGCGCCTCGTCGATGTCGAGCGCCGCCAGCTTGTCCCCCGGCAGCATCGAGTAAAGCCCGAGGTGCTCGACGGGATCGCTGGCCAGGGGCTGCGGAGCGGCGCGGACACCTTTGCGCCATGCATAGTTGAGAAAACTCCATTCGGCGGAGAGCCGGTCGCGGGTGTCGCCCGGATCGTGGAAATAGCTCTTGAGAACGACCGATCCCCCGTCGCCGAAGGGCAGACGGAAGACGCGATTGTTTTTTCCCCCGGCGAGCCGTTCCAGCGCGACCGGATCGCCTAGGCCGGCCTCGCGGCAGAGACGGACGGCCAAGCCAGAGAGGTCCGCCTTCTGCATCGTATCAGCCCAGCAGGTGGCGATGGATGGAGGTCCAGTCCCCATGCCGTTCAAACGGCGAGCCGCTCCAGCGATTGTCTGGATCGAACAGGACGGGTTTGGCGAAGTCCGGGAAAGCAGGGTGTTCGAGGATTTCGGGAAGGTCGTCGATGAAAACATCGACGGCCAGCCCGGTCGCCCGCCGCAGCTTGTCTTCCTTTGTGACTTCGAAATAGGCGCGGGCCGGGTCGATCATGTTCTGATCGTTCAGAAAGCCCCTGGCCGCTTCATGCATGTCGAAAGCGGGTCCGAGCATCGGCGTCCGCGTCTTGTGGCTGATCACCCAGACTTCGTGTCCGCGCGCGACGGCTTCGACGATGAAATTCCTTACCCCGGGATAGGGCGAGACAAGGTCCATGCGCGAGCCATAGACATAGCCCTGGAGTTCGGTGAAGTCGTCCTTCCGCCCGGAACCATTGAGGTAGTCCCTGACATCGTTCTTGCCGTTCGGGAGGTCCGCCGAAATCAGTCCGCGCGCAAGCGCCGCCGCGTGGAACACGCCGTCATAATTGGCGATGGTGTTGTCGAAATCGATCCCGATACGCATGGGCCCGCCCGCCCTCGCCTAGAGACTCATGTCGATAAGCGGCCGGCCCACCCGGCCGGCGGCGAGATCCTGCAGCGCCTGGTCGGCCTCGGCGAGCGCATACGGCCGCGACAGGAGACCCGCCGCGTCGAAACGGCCTGTCGCTAGCAGCCTGCCATATTTGGCATAATCGCGATCGGGCACGCTGTCGCCGCCCCAGGTGCCCAGCAGGCTCTTGCCCTGGTTGAACACGCCGGGATTGAGGGTCAGCGCCGCGCCATGCCTGGCGTTTCCGATGATGACCGATCGTCCACCTTGCTGGCGCGTCGAATTTATCGCCTGCTCCATGACCTGCGGCAGACCCGTCGCCTCGACAGCCAGATCGACCCCGTTGGGCGCGATCTTCCGGATCTCGGCGAGGACGTCGGTGTTTGTCGGGTCGATCACGTGAGTGGCGCCGTATTTCATCGCCAGTTCGCGGCGCGAAGCCTGCGGGTCCACGGCGATAACGGGCGTCGCCCCGGCGAAGGAGGCCGCCATCAGAGCGTTGAGCCCGATGCCGCCCGCCCCGAAAACTGCGACCGAGTCTCCGGCCTTGGCCTGAAGCACGTTCAGCACGGCCCCCATGCCCGTCGGCGCGGCGCAGCCCAGCAGGATGCCGACCTTTGGATCGAGCGCCGCTGGAAGGACTGTGAGGCGGTTCTCGCTGACCACTGCGTGCTTCTGGAATGTCGTGACGCCGCCCGCGTTCACCGATTTTCCGTTCCAGTCATACTTGGCGCCTCCCGCCTCGATGCCCGTCCCCTTGATCCACGAAAGCACGACCACCTCGTCCTTCTTCAGCCTGGTGACAGCCGAGCCTGTTTCCAGCACGCGGCCGACACCTTCATGTCCGAGACAGTGCGGCACCCATTTGTCCTCGCCCTTGTCGCCGCGCCATTCCATGACCTGGGTGCCGCAGGCGCCCGAATAGGCGATCTCGACCAGCACCTGGCCTGGATTGAGCGCGGGAATCCCGATCTCGGCGACTTCCAGCGGTTTGCCGGTGGCGATCAGCAGGGCGGCCTCAGTTTTCATTTTCGTTCAGCTCCGTATGTCATCGGGCCATCCCCTTCCGGCCGGCGCTATCCGCTCGCACGCGCTTCTGCGCCCGACAAGCTCATCCTTCGACAGGCACGGAATAAGAGCCGCCAGCGCCGCAGAAAAAGTTTCGGCCAAACCCCAATCCCTCATCCCAAGCCTGTCGGAGGATGAAAGTCCGTTCCGCCAGGCTGCTAGGCTGCCTGGCGCTTGGCCAGCCTCGCCTCGATCGCGTGCGCGATCTGGTGGCCGGTCAGGCCAAGTTGCTCGCGCGCGAACTCCTGCTCGCCCGAAAGCTTGAAGAACTTGTCCGGCGTGCCGATGCGCAGCAGTTTGCGGGCGTCAGCGCCATTGTCCGCCGCCCACTCGGTGACGGCCGAACCGAAGCCGCCAATTTTCGAATGTTCCTCGCAGGTGACCACCAGCGGGAATTTCGCGAAAGCCTCGGCAAGGCAGGCCTCGTCCAGCGGCTTCACGGTGTGGAAGGAGACAATTCTCGCCGTGCGGCCGTGCTCGGCCAGATGTTTGCCCGCTTCGACAGCCTCGGGCAGCATGTTGCCGGTCGAGAGAATGCAAACGTCCGACCCGTCCGCGATGGTGATCGCCTTGCCGATCACGAAGTTTTCGGGGACGCCCTTGTGGACGACCGGCTCACCTTTTTTTCCCATGCGGATATAGGCTGGCCTGTCCTGTTTCATCACCGCGCGCAGCGCGCCGCGAACTTCCCATGCGTCGCCCGGCGCAATCACGATCATGTTCGGGATGGCGCGAAGGAAGGCGATGTCCTCGCAGGCATGGTGGGTGGGGCCAAGGCCCGCATAGGCAAGGCCCGCGCCCACCGACACGATGGTGACCGGCGCCTCGTGATAGGCCGCGTCCGTCCGGATCTGTTCGAGACAGCGCGTGGTGACGAACGGGGTGATGGTGTAAGTGACCGGACGCAGCCCGCTCATCGCGAGACCAGCCGCAACGCCCGTCATGTTCTGCTCCGCGACGCCGCAGTTGATGAACCGCTGGGGATGAGCGTCCTTGAACTTGTCGAACAGCTTGTTGCCGATGTCTCCGCTCAGCATGACGATGCGGGGATCGTCATTGCCCAGCCTGGTCAGCTCGTCGGCGAAGGCGTTTCTCATTTCACAGTACCTCGTATCGATGCGCGTCGACGCCGGATCAGGCCAGTCCCAGTTCCTGGCGCGCCTTGACGACTTCCTCGGCAGTCGGCGCGCGGTAATGCCAGTTGTTGTCGTCCTCCATGAACGACACGCCCTTGCCTTTCACGGTGTGCGCGATGAACGCCACCGGCTTGCCCGAGCCGTTGGGGATGTTCGACATGAGACGCGCCAGCGTGGCGACGTCGTGCCCATCGATCTCGTGTGCGTCCCAGCCGAACGCCTCCCATTTCTCGCGGAGCGGCGCGAGCGCCAGCGTTTCGTTGGAACGCGCTGTCGCCTGCCACTTGTTGTAGTCGACCACGACACAGAGGTTTTCGAGTTTCTGGGCCGCCGCAAACATCGCCGCCTCCCAGACCGATCCTTCATTGTTCTCGCCATCCGAAAGGAGGGCGTAGACGCGATACGCCTGCTTCTGGATGCGGCCGGAGACCGCCATCCCGATGCCGATCGGCAGTCCGTGACCGAGCGACCCGGTCGCAGCTTCCACGCCAGGGAGAAGATTGGCCGGCGGATGCTCTGCGAGCCGGCCATTGTCCTGATTGTAGGTCTTCAGTTCTTCCTCAGGGAAGTAGCCGCGCATCGCCAGCGTCGCGTATATCGCCATCGCCGCGTGGCCCTTCGACAGGATAAAGCGGTCGCGGAGCGGATCCTTCGGGTTCTTCGGATCGATCCGAAGCACATGCCAGTAGGCCGCCGTCAACACGTCGATGCACGACAGCGACGAGCCAAGGTGAGCCGACGAGGCGGCGTGGCACATTTCGATGACGCGTCCGCGGATCTGCGCCGCGCGCGCCTTCAGGCCCGCTTCGTCGATCACCTTTTCCTTCGTCAGGGCGGCCATGATTTCAGTTCCTTGAGCGGTCAGGGCTTGTGTACGTATCGCGACGGCAGTTCCGCAAGTTGGCTCTCGAACCTGCGGGCCCAGTCGATGCAGTCGTCCACGCCTTCCGACAATCCGATCTTGTCCTGCCACCCAAGTTCGCTGCGCAGCTTGAAACTGTCGAGCATATAGGCGCTGTCCTTGCCCGGACGCTCCGGACCAAGCTCAACACAATCCTCAAAACGCTTGCCGAGCTTGGCCAGGATCATTTCGGTCAGGCTGCGGATCGACACCAGCTCATAGCCCGATAGGTGATAGGTGTGGCCGATCTGGCCGTTGAGCGCGATCTTCAGTGTCGCATCCGACACGTCGCGCATGTGGATAAACACCCGGACGGACTTGCCGCCGCCATCAAGCTTCATCTTCTCGCCGCTCATCGCCGAAAGGATGACGCGCGGAATGATGCGGTAAAGCTGCTGACCCGGACCGTAGACATTCGCCGCGCGGGTCGATACCGCCGGCAGGTTGTAGGTGTCCACGAAGGTCTTGAGCGACATGTCGCCGGCCGCCCGCGATACCGCGTAGGGCGTCGAGGGATTGAACCGCGTGTCCTCCCTCACCCAGCCGTCCGTTGAACCGTAGACTTCCGGCGTCGTGACGTGGACATAGCGGTCGAGAAAATCGAGGTTCTTCAGCAGCACGTGCAGCTTGACCGTCGAGACGACATTGGTGGTCATCCAGTCGTCGGGGTGGTCCCAGCTCTGACCGACCATGCTCTGCGCCGCGAAGTTGACGATGTGGGTGAACTTCTCGCGGCGGATCAGCGCCTCGAGCTTTGAAAGGTCATGATTGATATCGACCTGCTCGAATCGCACCGAACCCCTGCGCGCCGACCATTTGTAGGGCAGCTGCGCCTCATGCGGTTCCGGCGAACGGCTGGTCGCGATGACGTCGTGGCCCTGCTCGGCCATGAAGTCGCAGAAGCTTGCGCCCGAAAAAGAGTTCGAACCGAGGACGATGAACTTGGGCGCGGTCATCTGGTCTAGAGCGTCCCGCTGATGGCCGTGCGATTGTCCCAGAGCCATTGCATGAGCATGTGCCCGACAATGCCTTGCATATCCTCGGCGATCTGCATGTCATCGATGGCGAAATGGATGGGCACGTCACACATCGTCCGGGCCTTGCCCCCCGTATACCCAAGTACCGCGTAGCTCTTGACGCCCATGGCCTTGGCCGCTTCGAGGACTTTCAGAATATTAGGCGAATTCCCGCTGCCCGAGAAGACAATGAGAATGTCGCCCCGGTTGGCCAGTTCCTTCAGCTGGATCTCGTAAATCCGGTCGTAACCCTCGTCATTGGCGAGGCAGGTCAGCACGGCGGGATTGGCCGCCAGCGAGATGACGCGCAGGGCGTGACCCGGGTTTTTCGCAACGCCGTAGATGAAATCGTTCGCGAGATGATTGGCGTTGCCGGCCGAGCCGCCATTGCCGCAAATGAACACCTGGTGACGAGACTTGATAACGCGGGCGAAATCTTCAGCGAGTTCGGCGACCGGCGACCAGTCATAGGTCCGCATGAGCTGGTGGAGATTATCGGTGTAGCGCCGGAAATGGGCCATGGCGTCCGTGCGGACCGGAGGGGCAGCCTTGCTCACAGAGGGCTTTCTCGGCGGCGCAGGCAGCGGCTTGACCAGGGCCACCGGCGGCGCCTTGGCGCGCGTCGCGGCCCTGGCGAGCCTTTGCTGGGGCTTTACCTCGGCCCGCTCCGCCATCAGACGGACCCGGGGCTTAGGAGGTGGGACCGTCGCGGACGGCTCAGCAACGGACTTCCGTGGGTATTTGACCGGGATTTTCGACCTGTCTGTCATCCTGCTGCCCTTTGCCGGACTTCTGCGACCTGCGTCTGCATCCAGCGCAGGTTGTAGGCCCCATCCTCGTCCTTGAGAACGCCCTGGCGGTAAAGCCCGACCATCTCCTTGATCGCGTCCTCGACTTTTTTCTTTGGCCGGAACCCGGTCGCCAGCAGGCGGTCAGAATTCACGCGGTAGGAGCGGGGATCGTTGGAGTCCTTGACCGTCACCTCGGCATCTACATGGCTGGCGACCATGTTGGCGATATCGAGGATCGAGATGTTTTCGAAACCCGCGTTGAAGACGCCGGTATGCTCCGGGTGGTCGAGCAGGAAGATGTAAAGATCGGTGATGTCGTCGATATGGATGTTGGGTCGCGTCTGGTCGCCGCCCAGCACTGTGATCTGGCCCTTGGTCAAAGCCTGCATCGTCAGAAGATTGACCGCGACGTCGAGCCGCATCCGGGGCGAGAAGCCGCAGACCGTGGCGGGGCGCACGATCTGGGTGACCATGTCGTCCCTGTAGGACAGAACGATGCGCTCGCCGCACATCTTGGTCTTGTTGTATTCCGACAGCGGAACAAGTTCGAGATCCTCGGTGACCTGTTCCTCGTCCTTGAGTCCGTAGACCGAGCCGGAGGAGGCATAGATGAACCGCTTGATGCCGTGCCGCATGGCGCGATCCGCCAGCTGCATCGTGGCGAGGCAGGAAATCTCCCAGGTCAGGGTGGGGTCAAGATCGGCGCACGGATCGTTCGCGACGCTCGACAGGTGGACGATGGCGTCCACCCCATCGAGATCGATCTCGTCAGGATTGCGGACGTCGCCCTTGATGACTTTCAGCCCGGGATGGGGCCGCAGGTGATTTCCGAACCACTGGATGTCGAACGCCGTCACCGTGTGACCGGCGGCCAGCAGTTTCGGCGTCAGGACGCTGCCCTTGTAGCCGCAAGCGCCCGTCACAAAGACATGCATACTTCAGCCCCGCTCTCTACCACGCAAGTTCCCGGAGCGCCGCATGGGATCGGCCGGCGTCCCCGACATCGCCTGTGGCCATCCATAGCCGCCCTATAGCAAGGTCATATGACAGGCGCAAGCGCGTCGAACCGTATCAGCACGATAGTTAATGTCACGCCAGTAATTTGGGCATCCGACTGTTTTGTCTATGTTTTTGTGTTAATGTCACGACCGGCGGCGTCCAGCGTGCAGCGGATCGGCCTCATGAAAATCCCGCCCACGCCAGCACCGCTTTGTGCGACCGAAAAAGGCTCAAAAAGTTTTTCATCAGGCGCCACATTCTGCCCCACCGCGCGTTGCAGAACGACCTCGCTGAGGGCGCAGCAAAGAAAGCGTAAAGCAGATGCTATCAGAGAGCATGGAATTCGCGGCCTGGACCAACGCAGAAGACGAACAGCTCCGGCAACTCTCCCGCGCCAACGGAACCGTGAATTCCGCCGCAGCACGGATCGGCCGAACCGTGGATGACGTCTCGGAGCGTGCGGATTCGCTTGGCGTGACGCTGAGCCCGTCTCTCGTCCCGGCGCTGCGATACCTGACCGCCGAGCAGGATAACTGACGGCCGGCCGCCCGGGACAGCCGGACCCAGAACCCTCAATGCTGATCGGCTCTGCAATGCGCCTGCGGGGCACACCCCGGGAATTGTCGCCTGGAGGCTGGCCGTGACCGCGCTCAGGCCAGCCCAAGACGTGTTGAGCCATGGCCGGACTGGCGCAGGGGACGCCACCACCAGTCATTATCGAGATACCATCGAACCGTGCGCTCAAGTCCTGCCTCGAAGGTCTCCCCGGCCCTCCAGCCCAGACGGGTTTCGAGTTTTGTCGCGTCGATGCCATATCGCCGATCGTGGCCCTTCCGATCCGCCACGAAAGTGATCAGGTCGCGACGGGGGCCATTCCCCGGACGCATCGCGTCGAGCAGATCGCAGATAGCCCGGACCACTTCCAGATTGGTCCGCTCGTTCCGGCCGCCGACATTGTAGGTCTCGCCCGGGTCCGCCTGGACGATCATCATGAGCGCGCGGGCATGGTCCTCGACGTGGAGCCAGTCGCGGATGTTGCCGCCGTCGCCGTAAACCGGAAGATCGCGCCCTTCCAGGGCGTTCAGGATGATCAGCGGGATCAGCTTTTCCGGCAGCTGGTATGGTCCATAATTGTTCGAGCAATTCGAAACGGACACCGGCAGCCCGTAGGTGTGACGCCAGGCCCTCGCGAGATGGTCAGCGGCCGCCTTGCTCGCCGAATAGGGTGAGCGCGGATCGTAGGGTGTCTCTTCCGTGAAATGACCGTCCTCACCGAGGGAGCCGAATACCTCGTCGGTCGAGACCTGCACAAAGCGAAATCCCGCTCGTGTGCCGGAGGGGAGCGTTTCCCAGTACCGAAGAACCGATTCGAGGAGGCGGAACGTCCCGACAATGTTGGTTTCCACGAAAACCCCCGCGCCCGTGATCGAGCGGTCGACATGACTCTCGGCCGCGAGGTGGATGACCGCATCGGGCTCGAACGAACGCAGCAACGACGCCATCCGCTCTTCCTCGCAGATGTCGGCATGCTCGAACCGGAAGAGGGGCGAGGACGCCACTTCACGCAGGGAAGAGAGATGTCCGGCATAGGTCAGTTTATCCGCAACGAGCACGTCGTGACCTTCTCGCACCGCAAGTCTGACATATGCCGAGCCGATGAACCCCGCGCCTCCCGTAACCATCATGCGCATCGCATCTGCCCCATGCCGGATATCAGCCGCCGAAGACAAAACAGGCCGGTGTTTCCGACAGCAAGGGCGCCACAGCGTCCCTCTCCGAGAGGATCACCTCTTCGGACGTGACGCCCCATTCGATGGCGAGCGCCGGATCGTTCCAGCGGATGCAGCGATCATGCTCGGCGCTGTAATAGCTGGTGACCTTGTAGAGCACCTCGCAACCGGCATCGAGCGTCAGGAAACCGTGTGCGAAGCCTTTCGGCACGAATATCTGCTCGCCTCCGTCAGCGGAGATCAGCGCTTTTGCATGCCGGCCGAATGTCGGCGATCCGTGTCGCAAATCGACCGCGACATCGAGAATGGTTCCTCGCACGCACCTCACAAGCTTGTCCTGCGAAAAGGGCGGGAGCTGAAAATGCAGGCCGCGCAGCACCCCCCGCAGGTTTGAGCTTGATTGATTGTCCTGCACCCAGTCGAGCGGGCCTGCCACGGTTTCCAGCGCCGCCTGGTTGAAGGTCTCGCAGAAAAATCCGCGCCGGTCCTCAAGCCGCCTGGGTCTGTAGAGAAAGACATCCGCCAGGGCCAGCCGCTCGATCCTGACTTTGCCGTCGTCCCTTTTCGGCGAAAGAGGCTCCATTTCCTGCTAACCCAAAACCGGCAGCGCCAACTCGGTCGCGACCTTCAGCAGATACGCGCCGTAATCGCTCTTGGCGATGGCTCCCGCGTCGCGCTCGAACTGCTCCAGGGAAATGTAGCCCTTGCGCACCGCTATCTCCTCAAGGCAAGCGATCCGCTGACCCTGGCGACGTTCGATCGTGTGGACAAATTGCGCCGCCTCCAGAAGGCTGTCCGGCGTTCCGGCGTCGAGCCAGGCGCAGCCGCGTCCAAACTTCACGCAATCGAGCTGACCGCGATCGAGATAAACCTGGTTTACATCCGTGATTTCGAGTTCGCCTCTGAGGGACGGCTTGAGGGATGCTGCGATATCGAGGACCTGATTGTCGTAGAAATAGAGGCCGGTCACGGCGTAGCTGGATTTGAATTCCGGAGGCTTCTCGTGAATGCGGATGGGCCGTCCCGATCCATCAAACTCAACCACGCCATAGCGTTCCGGATTGTCCACATGGTAGATGAAAACACTGCCGCCGGTCGTTCCCAGGCTCGCGGAGGCAAGGTCATCCTCAAGACCATGGCCGTGAAAAATGTTGTCCCCGAGAATGAGACAACTCGGGTCGTCGCCGATGAAGTCGCGGCCTATGATGAAGGCCTGCGCAAGGCCGTCAGGGCTCGGTTGAACTGCGTAGTTGAGATCGACTCCGAAACGCGAACCGTCTCCCAGGAGATCCCAGAACGCCGATGCGTCTCGCGGAGTCGTAATGAGGAGTATCTCGCGAATTCCCGACATCATCAGGGTCGAGATCGGGTAATAGATGAGAGGCTTGTTGTAGATGGGCAGGAGCTGCTTGATCGTGGCTTTCGTGATCGGGTAGAGACGCGTCCCCGATCCTCCCGCCAGCACGATACCCTTCCGAGCCATAAGCGCCCCCTATTCAAGTGACGCAGTTTGCTCTTGCGCTTCAGCCGGATCGGCGCGCAACCCAACGATCTGCGTCACGGTATCAACTTCTTGACGTCCTGCGCCCGGTCGCGCGGCAGAATGAGAATCCCGTCGGCGGTCGCGACCACGATCAGGTCCGACACGCCGGCGATCGACACATGGACGCCGTCCGACCGGACCAGATTGTTTTCGCCGTCAAGGATGGTCACCGGCCCCGAGACAGCGTTGCCGGCCTGGTCTTTTGGAGAAAACCGCCAGAGCTCCGCCCATGAACCGATGTCAGCCCAACCGATCGAACAAGGCACTACGGCTGCACGGCTCGTCTTTTCCATCACGGCGATATCGACAGGTTCGGCCCGGACCGCGTGGAACGCCTTCCGCCCGAGCCGTATCTCCGCATCCGTCCGCGATGCGGTGCGGAGCGCTTCGCGCGCGCCGGCCAGTATGTCGGCTGAGCCGGTCTCCATTTCCTCGATCATGACGTCCGGGCGAAACATGAACACTCCGGAATTCCAACTGTATCCGCCCTCCTCGATGTAGCGCCTGGCGACCGACAGATCCGGCTTTTCCTTGAAGGCCGCGACCCGGTGAACGCCGGGCGCGAGCGTCCCGCCCTGGTGAATGTATCCATAGCCGGTTTCCGGGCCGGTCGGCGCAATGCCGAATGTGACGATGTGTCCGGACGCGACCGGCGCGGCCAAGGCTATGGCGCCGATGAACGCGGCCGGATCGGCGACGACATGGTCGGCCGGCAGGAGAAGCACCAGGGCTTCCGGGTCGAGCTCCGCCGCCACGAGCGCGGCGACGGCTGCAGTTGCGGCGGTGTTGCGCGCGACCGGCTCCAGCACGGTCGCCGCCGGGACGATGCCGGCATCTGCCAGCTGGCTTGACACCAGCTCCGCATGGCGCTCGCCCGCGATGATCACAGGATCAAGAAAGTCGAGATTTCCATGGCGGCCGCGCACCCTCATCGCGGTCTCGACGATCATGGCGCACTCCCCGCCCAGGGCATGGAACTGCTTGGGCCGCCGGTCCGTGGACAGGGGCCACAGCCGGGTTCCAGAGCCGCCGGACATGATGACGGGCAGAATGCGAACGACCATCTCACCTGCCATCTAGAGCAACCTGCGTCCGCTTGGACGCAGAAAAATTGCTCTACACTTTTGGGATAGAGCATCTTTCTTCGATCAACCTGATTCAGTTTGATCGAAGGATGCTCTATCGTCCCTGCCCGATCCAGAAAACTGGCGCGAACAGGGGTTTTCGCGCTTGAACCGACTTCTAGCTCGATCGCGATACAGCGCAAGCCGACCCGGTCGCGACGGCGTGAGCCAAGGCGGGCTCTTGGCCGGTCACGCCCATGCGCATCCGCGCCGCATCGCCTGTCAGGCGGCCATCACGCGCTCAACCTCATCGACAAGTTCACGCAGATGGAACGGTTTGGACAGGACTTTCGCCCCCGCCGGGGCCGGCCCTCCCGCTGCCAGGGACACCCCCGCAAATCCCGTTATGAAAACGATCTTCATGGCCGGGTCGAGTTCCGCTCCGCGCCGCGCCAGTTCAATGCCGTCAAGGCCCGGCATCACGATGTCCGTCAGCAGCAGGTCGAAGACCTCGCGCTCCAGCGCGCGGAGCGCCGTACGGCCCTCGTCGAAATCCTTGACCAGATGCCCGGCCCGCTTGAGCGCGTTGACCAGAAACCCGCGGAGGCTGTCGTCGTCTTCAGCAAGCAGAATCTTCGCCATCGCCGTCATCCGAGCTTGCGGGAACGCATCAAACCGTACGATTTGTGACTGCGCGTGGTAAAGCGCGAATGAAGATCCATTCTTGACGATCCGCGAGCGGACCAAATGATGCGCCCATGTTTTCAGGCATGATGTTCGGCTCGCCGCAGCCCCGGGACCGGGCGCCTGTTTGCGAAGCGGATGAGTTCACGGCTCCCGCCCACACGATCGATGAGCCGGTGTCGGTGGTTTCTCCGGCCGTCTTCGCCTCGCCCCATTCCGGTCGGCTCTATCCAAAATCCTTCCTCGAAGCGTGCGCCGCCCCGATGATCGATCTCAGGCGGATCGAGGACGCCTATGTCGATCGGCTGCTCTGCGGGGTGACGCTGTCCGGCGCGCCGGTCATCAGCGGGTTGGTCGGTCGCGCCTTCATCGACCTCAACCGGGCCGAAACCGAAATGGACCCGTCCATGTTCCACGATCCCTCGCCGGGATGGACGGGTATCCGGTCGGCGCGCGTCGAGGCGGGTCTGGGCTGCCTGCCGCGGGTCGCCTTCAACGGCGCCGCGATCTACCGCCGCAAGCTCGTTCGCAAAGAAGCGGAGGCGCGGCTGGACGTGGTGTACCGCCCCTATCACCGTGCGCTTGGCGCCTTGCTGCAGCGCTCGCAGGCCATGTTCGGACAGGCCTGGCTGATCGACTGCCATTCCATGCCGGCCGACGCCGATCCCTCCAGCCGTTCGCCGGACATCGTGATCGGCGACAGGTTCGGTGCATCCTGCGGATCGGGACTGGCGGCGCACGTCGAACGTCTTTTTCGCACCCGGGGGTATTCGACGGCTCGAAATGCGCCCTATGCAGGCGGCTTCGCTACCATGGCCCACGGACGTCCTGCCCATGGCCGGCACGCCCTGCAAATCGAGTTCCGCCGGCGGCTCTATCTGGACGAGGCCCGGGTCGAGCCCAACGAAGGTTTTCTCAGGTTGAGAAACGACATCACTGAAATCGCTGATGAAATTCGTGTTTTTACCCGCAGCTTCGTTGGCTTGGGCTGACATCCGACAGAAAAAGGCCGCTCCGGATGCCGGAGCGGCCTAGGCTGAAGGGAGGAAACGCCCAAAAGGGCAGCGACGCCGAAGCGCCGCGTCCCAACATTTACGCTGCAGCGCAAAAAACTCAACCCCCCGGCGCCGCTTTGAGGTGGTTTTGCGCAGGATCGGTCGAGTTCGTGGTTTTCCGAACGCTTTGCAACCACAACTGGCCAGAAAACATGCGCCCTCGATTGCTGCGCCGCAACAATATCAAAGGCCAGGGTTGGCGCCCCGCTTGCTGCGCTCCCGCCAAACGGTCCCCGATTGGGACGGGCCGAGCGGGGAGTTGAGTGCATGGCAACGGATGTGGATATTTACGTCGGCAAGCGCCTTCGCCGCCGGCGCCGCCTTCTGGGCCTGACCCAGCAGGATCTCGCCAGCCAGGTCGGCGTGCGGTTCCAGCAAATCCAGAAGTATGAATGCGGCGCCAACCGCATCACGGCCAGCCGGCTCTTCAGCCTGGGCGCCGCGCTCAACGTCAACATCAATTATTTCTTTGACGGCCTCGCCCCCGACGGCAAACAGGCGCCCGCCAATGATTCGATCGACCGCCTTTCCGGCGACGTCCTCTCCTCGAAAGAGACGCTCGAACTGGTCCGGGCCTATTATCGCCTCGGCGAGCGCCCCCGACGTCGTCTCCTCGATCTCGCCAAGGCGCTTGAAGGCGATGGCACGGACACGGGCGTCGCCTGAACAATCCTCGCGTCCGATTGGAGTCTCTCCCGGAGGTTGTCTTCGGCGCGCGCGCAGGGCATGGGTCCGCCATGCCGAGATTACAGCCCGAGGACTCCGGAACACGCTTGCTCCTGCCCTTGGCGATGCGCCTGGCCGATGCGGCGCGCGCGTCGGCCCTGCCCAATTTCCGGTCGGCCGCCTCGATCGCCGAGAACAAGGCGGCGTCGGGCTATGATCCCGTCACGGAAGCCGACCGCGCCGCCGAACGCGCCATGCGGGACATTCTCACCGCCGAAAGACCCGATGACGGGATCGAAGGCGAGGAGTATGGCTCGTCACCCGGAACCAGCGGCCTCACCTGGCATCTCGACCCTATAGACGGCACACGCGCCTTCATCGCCGGGCTGCCCTCGTGGACCGTTCTCATCGGTCTCGTCGAGGAGGGCCGTCCGACGCTCGGGGTGATCGATCAGCCTTGGCTGGACGAGCGCTATATCGGCTCGGGAGGAGAGGCATGGCTCGATTGCCGGGGTGCACGGACGCCGCTGCGGGTGCGGGTCTGCGAGAAACTGACCGACGCCATCCTCTCGACCACCGACTATTTCATCCTGACCCCGCCGGAACGCGGCGCCTTCGAGCATTTGCGCACCGCCGCCCGCCTCACCCGCTATGGCCTCGACGCCTACGCCTATGCGCGGCTGGCGGCGGGAACGATCGACATGGTGGCCGAGACCGGTCTCCAGTCTCATGACGTTGCGGCGCTGATCCCGGTGATCGAGGGCGCGGGCGGCGTCGTTACCGACTGGCGCGGCGATGTGGCGAAACTTGGCGGACAGATCGTGGCGGCGGCCAACCGGAAGATTCTGGACGAGGCGCTGGTGTCGCTGAGGCGGTCGGCGCTGTAGAGCCTGATGCAATCGACCTCTATCAGGTCGATCGTTGAATCAGTCTCTACACCTATGAATCCAGAACAACTTTCTTCTGGCTAAACCCCCGACCGCTTGCACATCTCGTCGAAGGCTCTCCAGAACCGGGCCCGCAGCTCGTCGGTCTCCATCAGGATTTCGTGGCGCGATCCCTCGATGACGACCAGTTTCGCGGCCTTGAGCCTTCGCCCCAGCCGGCGCTGCGCCGAGGGCTGGACGATGGTCTCCTCCGAAGCGATGGCGACAACAACAGGCAGCTTGTCCAGATGATCCAGCGCCTTGGGCGCGAACAACGCCTTCATCACGTTGAGGGACGCGACGACCCAGGCGACCGTGGGTTCGCCGATTGCGAGCCTTGGCTCTTTCGCAATGAGGTCGCGCTGGATCGCCCAACGCTTTTCATCATGGGTGAGCTGATTGTCTGCAAAGTTTTCCGCCGGCCCCGGCGGACGGGCGATCGCACCGCCAAAGCCGAACAAGCGGGCGCTGCGGGCATACCAGCGCTGGTAAAACCGCGTCGACAGCCCCCACATCGGCGCCGAGAATGCGGCCGCAGCCACGCTGATGCGTCGTGTGCGCAGCGCCTCCAGCGCGATGGCGCCCCCATTGAATGCGCCAGGATCACGAGCGGTTTGGGAGCACTCCGCCCGAGGGTTTCAAGCCCGCGCGCCATGGCGTCGACGTAAACACCGAACATGCGGACATGGCCGGCCAGCGGGCTCTTGTGCAGGCGGGCCGACAATCCCTGCCCCGGCCAGTCGAAGACAGCGACCGCGAAACCGCGCGCCTGAAGGTCGCGCGCGACCTCGAAATACTTCTCGATGACCTCAGTCCGGCCCGGGCAGACCAGCACCGTGCCGCGCGTTTTCACCCCGCCCTTGGGTTCGGGAGCGAACATCATGCGATACTTGCGGCCGCCCTTGGCCTCATACCAGATGCATCGCGCGCCGCCGGGAGGCGGATTGCCCTCGATCTCGACGAAACCGGAAGACGTGGCCGCTTCGGCGTGGTCGCTCCCGGGCCGGGCGCTCATCGAGGTCGTGAACTCAGCGCAGCTTCGAAAACAGCGTCTGCAGCTTCATGGCGACGGCCATGTCGCCCGCCACTTTCAGCTTGCCCTGCATGAACGCCATGGTGGGATCAAGCTGGCCCTGGACGAGCTTCTGGAAATCCTCGAAATTGACCGAGACGGTCGCGTCCGCTGCGCCGTCCTCATTGCTGGCCTTGCCTGCCGCGCCGTCGATCAGCAGCTTTCCGATGTCGCCGAAATCGAACTTCACGCGCTTGTCGAAGCCAGAGCCTGGGCCCAGCGCGCCCTGAACTTTTTTCGTCAGCTCGGCGAGATCCATGTGCGGTGCTCCATCAAAGGCAATTGTCAGCCTTCCTTGTCGCGCAGTGTGGCGCGTGGCGCAACGGGAGACACGTTACGGCTACGGAAATGGCTGGTCCGGGCGAATTGTCTGGCCGTTTTCCTCCCGGTTGAAAACCGGGAGGGCGGGCACGGGAAGATTTAGAAGGAACTCATCCAGCTCGGCCTGAACCTCCGGATCGATTGGCCAGCCCGAGCTTGAACCGGGAGCGGCTTCTTCATCCGGATCGCCCGTCGTCCTAGCCCGGCACTCCTCGGCGGTCATCCCGTCGCAGCTCTCCTGCTTCCACTGCACCGCCTCTGCCTGGTTAGAAACCGCCTCTGGCTGGTTGGAAGAAGCCATTTCAAGCGCAGGCCGCGTCAAACTCGCCAGCGCGACCTCGCCATGGAATCCCGCTAAAGGCGCCTCGTAGAGCCGCACGGTCGCACCGGTACCCCCGCTGCCGGCCGACGTGGCTTCAAGGCACAGAACCTCGCCTTCCGGCAGATGCAGCGGCATCGGATCAAAGCCGGCAAAGCGCTCGCCCTGCGCCCGCGCCCGGGCGCAGGAAGCCTCGGCGCGTGTCACCAGCAACAGCGCCCGGGCCGCGCCCGAGGCTGACACCCTCGCCATGATGTCCTGAGCCCAGCGTTTCTCGGACACGCTACGGGACCGGCGCGTGACCTCCCGGCCCTGTTCGCTG
>JAWXBJ010000220.1:0-4253 GCA_034439955.1 Alphaproteobacteria bacterium | reverse complement strand
TCATCGTGACCGTGCCGGTCACATTCTCCTGACTCTTGTCGATCAGCGCCTGCAGCATCTCGCGTTCCGGTGCGAACCAGAAGCCATTGTAGATGAGTTCGGCATAGCGCGGCATCAACTCGTCCTTCAGGTGCCCGGCGCCGCGATCGAGCGTGATGGATTCGATCGCCCGGTGGGCCTGCAGCAGGATCGTGCCGCCCGGCGTCTCATAGACCCCCCGCGACTTCATGCCGACGAAACGGTTCTCCACCAGGTCAAGCCGGCCGACGCCATTGTCCCGCCCCAGATCGTTCAGCGCCGCGAGAAGCGTCGCCGGCGTCAGCGCCTCTCCGTTGAGCGAGACCGCGTCGCCGCGCTGGAAGCCCACCGTGATCTCGGTGACGATGTCCGGCGCCTCCATCGGCGATATCGTCCGCTGATAGACATAGGGCGGCGGCTCGACTGCGGGATCTTCCAGCACTTTCCCTTCCGAGGATGAATGCAGCAGGTTGGCGTCGACCGAGAACGGCGCCTCGCCGCGCTTGTCTTTCGCCACTGGAATCTGGTGCTGCTCGGCAAATCCGATCAGATCGGTGCGCGACTTGAACGCCCAGGTCCGCCAGGGAGCGATCACCCGAATGTTCGGATTGAGCGCGTAGGCCGACAGCTCGAACCGGACCTGGTCATTGCCCTTGCCGGTCGCGCCGTGGGCGATGGCGTCGGCGCCGGTCTCCGCAGCGATCTCGACCAGACGCTTGGCGATCAGCGGCCGGGCGATCGACGTGCCAAGAAGATACGCGCCTTCATAGACAGTGTTGGCGCGAAACATCGGAAAGACAAAGTCGCGCACGAATTCCTCGCGCAGATCCTCGACGTAGATTTCCCTGACCCCCATCATTTCGGCCTTCTGGCGGGCGGGCGCGAGTTCCTCGCCCTGTCCCAGGTCGGCGGTGAAGGTCACCACCTCGCAGCCATATTCGGTCTGCAGCCATTTGAGGATGATCGAGGTGTCGAGCCCGCCCGAATAGGCCAGCACGACTTTTTTTGGCGCGGCCTTCTGGGAGGCGTCGGACATGGTTGGACCCCGTCTCTCACACAAAGGGTAGACCACGCTTCTCGGTTGCATGACTGCATGCAAAACCAGCGGGCTCTTGTGAGGCGGGCACCATAGCTGCGCGTCACGTCCCGGCAAGGCGCGCCTTGTCGATCTCGATGATCGCCCGGCGATGACGGCCTGCTAGAGCCATTCGTGTGGGTCCGATTGGAAGGGAGGCTGCTCCCGTCGAACGGCGCCGATCCTGCAGCGTTCCAGGAACTGCGTCTCGCCGACCCCCCGGTGCGGACCGGCAAGCCTGTCGCCGCGGGCCGTGGAAACCGTGGCGGAATCTGCTACCGAGACGGCGCTTCGACCGAAACCGACCGGGATCGATTTGATATGAAGGCCCTTGGCCCTCCCTATGCCCGACCCGAATTGCGCGGTCGCTATCTGATCCGCAACCGGGTGAAAGCCCTGGCGATGACCGCCATCGACGCCGGGCTGTCGCTGCTGCCCCGGCGCGCCGTTCCGGCCATGGCCGCGCCCCGCCGCATCCTGCTGTGCAACTGGGCCCATCTGGGCGACGTCGTGCTCACCCACCCGGCCGTGGAGCGCGTCCGCGCCGCCTGGCCCGGCGCCCGCATCGATTTTCTGACCCAGACCGGCTCTCGGCAAGTCGTCGAAGCCTTCACCGGCATCGACCGGATCCACACTCTCGACCACTGGAATCTCAGCAGGACCAGCCTGTCGGTTGGACAAAAGCGCGCCCGCTATCTGCAAGACCGGCGCGCCCTCGTGGCCGAGCTGGCGAGCCGGCGCTATGATCTGGCGATTGATTTTTACCAGCACTACCCGACGGCGGCCTTCGAACTCTGGAAGGCCGGGATCCCGGTCCGCGTCGGCTATTCCAGCGGCGGCTTCTCTCCCCTCCTCACGCATGCGCTCGACTGGTCGCGCGACGATCGCCACGTGATCGAGCGCCATGGCGATCTGGTGAACCTGATCGCGCCTGCCTCTCGTGAGCTGTCGCTTGTGGCGTCCTATCCCCCTGCGTCCCCCGAGACGCTGGCGGCGCTGAACGCCAGAGGCGTACCCGCACGCTACGCCCTTCTGCATACCGGCACGGGCGGCGCCTTCAAGGAATGGCCCGAGGAACAATGGGCGGAGCTTGTCTCCAGCCTCGTCGCCAGAGGCTGGCCGCTTGTCCTGACCGGTGCGGGATCTCGTGAGACCGAACGCAACCGCCGCCTCGCCGCGCACGATCCGTCCATCCTCGATCTCACAGGCGCGCTCAACTGGGCCGGTTTCACGGCTCTTGTCGCCAACGCAGACCTGCTCATCGGCCTCGATTCGGTCGCGTCCCATCTGGGCGCGGCGTTTCAGGTCCCGACGGTCAGCGTCCGCACCGGCGCGGTCAGCAACAAGGTGTGGGGGCCGCTCAATGCGCGAGCCCTTGCCGTCACGTCGCCGACGCCCTGTGCGCCATGCCACCGGACCGGTTGCGACACGATGGACTGCATCATGCGGGTTACGGAGGCCGACGTGACCAGCGCCATCGACCGTCTGTCCCTCCCTTCGGCCGCGCCGGTCGCCGAACCTCAATCCGCACCGGCCCTCCGCGAACGCCGCTAGAGAGACGTGCGTCCGCGTCGGCGCATACAGTTTGCTCTACGGGGGGTGACAAGCTGTCGCACCTCACCCATATAGCCGGCGCGGGCCCGGGGGGCGACGCAACCAGAACAGGAGGCGCGCACATGCACGCCTATATTCTCCTCGACCGCTCGGGCTCGATGCAGACGCTTTGGGTCGAAGCGCTTTCCTCTGTCAACGCCTACGCCAGGGGACTGGCCGACAAGACCTCCGGCGACGCCGTCGACAGTCATGTGACGCTGGCCGTGTTTGACGAACACGCGGGACTGCAATTCGACCTGCTCCGTCGCAAGATTCCTGCGCTCCACTGGGAGAGCGTGGGCGACAGCGAAGCGACGCCGCGCGGCATGACGCCCCTGCTCGACGCCATCGGACGCATCGTCGCCCTCGCCGAGACCGACAATGCTGGCAAGGCCGTCATCGTCGTGATGACCGACGGGCAGGAGAACGCCAGCCGCGAAGTCACCCGCGAAGGCGCCAGGGCGGCGCTCGATCGCGCGCGCGCCAGGGGATGGGAAGTCGTCTTCCTGGGGGCGAATTTCGACAACATCTCCGACGCCGACGCCGTCGGCGTGGTGGGCTCCAGGCAGATGTCGATGGCGCCAGGAAGCATGAGCGTGTCGATGGAGCGCCTCGCGAGCAAGTCGCGGGCCTATGGCGCCCGCTCGGCGCCGGTTGAATTCGACGATGAGGATCGCGCGGCCGCGAAGGAATCCAGCGTCAAGAACAAGAGCTGATCGACCGGGGAGCGGGCGTCTCACGGCGCCCGCCTTTTTGTACAATTTCCGTCAAATGGACAGATCAGAGCGATCTTCAAGGCGCTCGCCTTTCATGGGCTCTGGAGGATGAGGCGTCTCAAGATCAATCGTTCACGGCCTTCATGCTAGAGTTATTTCCACGTCAACCGCTGTCATCCCGGCCAAAGCGAAGCGGAGAGCCGGGACCCATTTTTGGTCGAGCCATGCTGCGGAAGGATGGGTCCCGGATAGCGTTGACCCGCTTCCGGGACGACAACTCCACGACACGTGAAAAGGACGCCATGCTGACCTTCCTCAAGCCCAAGCCGTCGAGTCGCGAGGCGAACGAGGCGGCCGCTGGCATCAGTGCCGGAAGTGGCGCATTCCGGTGAACGCCATGGTGAGGCCCGCCTCGTCGGCCGCCGCGATCACCTCGGCGTCGCGCACCGATCCGCCCGGCTGGATGATGCTTGTCGCGCCTGCCTCCGCCGCCTGAAGCAGTCCGTCGGCGAAGGGAAAAAAAGCGTCGGAGGCGCACGCGCATCCCCGTGTGCGGGGCGCCGACCAGCCCGCCGCCTCCATCGCGTCGATCGCCTTGCGGGTCGCGACCCGCGTCGAATCGAGGCGGCTGGTCTGCCCGGGCCCGATACCGGCCGTGACGCCGTCCTTCGCGAACACGATGGCGTTCGACTTGACGTGCTTGGCCACGGTCCAGGCGAACAGCATGTCGCGCAGCTCCGCTTCGGTCGGCTGGCGCCGGGTGACGATCCTGAGATCAGAGGCTATGATCCGGCCGGTGTCGCGGTCCTGAACCAGGAACCCGCCAGCGACCGTGCGCACCATGACGCCCG
>JAWXBJ010000219.1:0-4925 GCA_034439955.1 Alphaproteobacteria bacterium | reverse complement strand
CCCTTTTGGGGCGGAGACTTTCGGCGTCCCTCTACGCGTCAAACGGTTATTGAAAACCCCGAGGCGTCAAGGAAATGGCCAGCGCAAGAGTGACGCTGGTCCAGGCATTGCTTCTAAAGTCCCAGCACCATCTTGGCAATGATGTTGCGCTGGATTTCGTTGGAGCCGCCATAGATCGACGTCTTGCGCATGTTGGCGTAGGCCGGCGCGGCGTAGTGGGCATAATCTGGTCCGATGGGAAACTGGTTGTCGCCGTCCATCGGAAAACCCCGGAAGTAAGGCGCGCCATGGACGCCTACCGCCTCGAGCGTCAGTTCGGTAATGCGCTGCTGGATTTCGGTGCCTTTGATTTTCAGGACCGAGCTCTCCGGACCCGCTCCCTTGCCCTGAGCCTCGCGCGCCAGAGTGCGAAGCTCGGTGAATTCCAAAGCAGTCAGATCGATTTCGAGCTCTGACATCTTGCGGGCGAAATCCGGGTTCCGGATAATCGGCTCGCCCCGGTCAAGCTCGATCGACGCGATCTCTTTCAGGCGTTCGATGCCCTTCTTTGAGCGCGCGACGCCAGCGATGCCGGACCGTTCGTGAACGAGCAGGAATTTGGCGTAGGTCCAGCCTTCATTCTCGGCGCCCACGAGATTTTCCAGAGGAACCCTGACGTCCGTGAACCAGACCTCGTTGACCTCATGGCCGCCATCCAAGGTGATGATGGGGCGCACTTCGACGCCCGGCGCCTTCATGTCAACGAGAATGAAGGAGATGCCTTCCTGAGGCTTGCGCGCGTTGGGATTGGTGCGGCAGAGGACGAAAATCCAGTCGGCGAAATGCCCCAGCGTGGTCCAGGTTTTCTGGCCGTTGATGACCCACTGTCCATCCACCTTTTCGGCCCTGGTCTTCAGCGAGGCGAGATCCGAGCCGGCGCCGGGCTCGGAATAGCCCTGACACCAGAAGTCTGTGCCGTCGAGGATGCGCGGCAAGTAGAGAGCCTTCTGCGGCTCATTGGCGAAAGCCATGAGCACGGGCGCAAGCATGACGGGTCCGAACGGTGGAATCGGCAAGGTTTCGGCGCGCGCGCACTCTTCCTGGAAAATGTATTTCTGGGTCGAGGTCCAGCCCGTGCCGCCATGTTGCCTGGGCCAGGAAGGAGCGCCCCAGCCCCGCTTGAAAAGCACCTTCTGCCACCCCAGGAAATCCTCCTTGGTGTATTCGTCGCGCGAAACGCGCTCGCGCAGCGCGGCAGGATAATTTTTCTCCAGGAAGGTGCGTACTTCGTCGCGGAAAGCGGTATCTTCGGCGGAATAGTGCAGGTCCATGAAGCGGCTCCCGGCAGGACAGGCTTTTCGAGCATCGCATGGCATTGGCGATTTGGCAGCCCCCCGCGCTATTTCCCGAAACATGACTCGTGTAGGAGGTTCCGATGCCTCAGGCGATCAGGACACCTTGCGTCAAGGTCTGTGTGGTCGATGGCCAGTCCGGGCAGTGCCTGGGCTGCGCCCGAACCCTGAACGAGATCGCGCGCTGGGCCCGGTTGAGCGACGCCGAGCGCGCAGAGGTAATGGCTCGGCTTCCCGCTCGCCTCGCAGGTCTTGAGGCGCTCGGCAAGCTGGGCTGATAAGTTTTGCCACTCGGCAGCGGGTCGGGTGTGACTGCACTTCGTGCAGTTCGACAGCCGCAAGTCAGGCTTCCTTCAGCGTCTCGTGATAGTGGATCAGCCTCATCGCAATAGGCAAGGTGAGACCCGATTGAAGGCTGGCCCCCTCCCCGCGCTGATCTTTCTCGCAGTCGCCGCCGGGGGCCTGGTGGTTACTCGCGACCGGATGGCCGGCCGGACTTCGGCTGCTGCGGAAGCCGTTCGCGACAGCGCACTCGACAGCCCCGGCGAGCCGGCCGGGGGGCGGACGGCTGCCCTGCGAAAGGAACCCGACGGTCACTATTGGACGACGGCGCGGGTAAACGGCACACCCGTGCGGTTCATGGTGGACACCGGCGCCAGCGTCATCGTTCTTACCGAACGCGATGCGAGGCGCGTGGGGCTTGATCTTGATGCGCTTCCCCGCAACGCCGAAGTGACGACCGCGTCTGGCCGTGTCCGCGCGGCAGTCGCCATGCTGGACGAGGTGACGGTCGATCGGGTCGAGATCGCTCGCGTCGAGGCGGTCGTCATCGTCGATGGACTTGAGCAATCGTTGCTGGGCATGAGTTTCCTCAACCGCCTGGACGGTTGGGAGGTAACATCCCGGGCAATCGTTATCCGGCAATGACCTCGGCCGCCTCCGGCGCGATCACCGCCGCCAGAGCCGCGTCGTAAATCTCGATGGCGCCGGGCCCTCGCGCACCGGGGGCCTTTTCCGACAGGATGCGCCGCCACTGTCTCGCGCCGCGCCGGCCGGCGAACAGCCCCAGCATGTGGCGCGTCATCGCGTGAAGAGGCACGCCAGACTTCAGTCTGAAAAGTATCGATGCGCGGTAGTCGAGCGCGGCCTTGTCGGGCGTTCGCGGCGGCGCGAGCTCTCCAAAGAGCCGATGGTCGACCCGCAGCAGCAAAGCCGGATCGTGGTAAGCGGCCCGGCCGAACATGACGCCATCGACCCGGTCAAGCTCGCGCTCCGCCGTAACGAGATCGGCAAGCCCGCCGTTCAGAACGATCTCCAAGTCTGGCCGGGTGCGCTTGAGTTCAGCCACGATCTCGTGGTCGAGAGGCGGAATTTCGCGGTTCTCCTTCGGACTCAGCCCCCTCAGCAAAGCCTTGCGAGCATGGACGATGAAGGTGGATACGCCGGCGTCCGAGACTTTCTCCACAAAGCGGAACATCGCCTCTCGCGGATCGTCATCGTCCACGCCCAACCTGTGCTTGACCGTCACCGGAACCGCCACGGACTGACGCATGGCGGCGAGGCAGTCGGCCACGAGGTCGGGCTCGCGCATGAGACACGCGCCAAACGCGCCCGACTGGACGCGCTCCGAGGGACAGCCGACATTCAGGTTGATCTCGTCATAGCCCATCGCCGCGCCGATGCGCGCGGCCCGCGTAAGCTTGTCAAGATCCGACCCGCCCAGCTGCAGGGCGACGGGGTGTTCGGCCGTGTCGAATCCCACGAGGCGGGTGCGGTCGCCGTTCAGCACCGCGTCGGCGGTCACCATCTCCGTGTACAGTAGGGCGCGGGCGCTCAGGGACCGGTGGAAGACCCGGCAATGCCGGTCAGTCCAAGCCATCATAGGGGCGACGCAGAACCGATGGGCTTGATTTTTCATCAAAATTTGGGTATCTCAGTACCCGGCGGCGTGCCGTTCGCACAATGTCCCCTCATGATTCCTCGGGTTCCCGGGGATTCCGTTCTGACTTTGCCTGCGGTTCGCCCGGCTTCACCACGATTTTGGAGTTGGTTTTGGGGTAGAAATTCATGGCCGCAGTCAACAAGCGTCTGAGTGGCAAATGGCGGGCTCAGGTAAGACGCGAAGGCCATCACCTTAGCAAGACTTTTATCATGAAGGTGGACACGGATGCCCCCGCGCGAGCCAAGTGTTCGCCATTGGGCTCGAACCGATGGCGCTCCTGCCGCAGGCGATGTTTTCGCGACGCAGCCGCGTCAGCACTTCGCGCTCGGCGCTGTTGGGGCCATCGCAGCGCTCGTCGGTGTCACGCTCGACTAGGCCGACCCAGTTGATGATCGACTGCGCGGTCGGCTCGAACTCGCGCGACAACTCCCCAAGCGTGCGGCCGGACCAGCCCAGCCCAGCATTTGCCGACGGAACTCCGGCGGATACGAACATCGAGAACCGGGCACTGCGACACCTCAAACTCCAAATCTCGGGGTGTCCGCCGAACCGGGTCAACTCCAGAAATTGTCAACCGACCGGGGGGTCAACTGAAAGCTTAGGACCTCGGTGTAGCACTAAAAGTGAAGCTATGTTTTCTGTCCGTTGAACATGATCGTCAGGTCAATGCGTCCTCCGGACCGAGGCATTTGAACGGTTATGATGCCGCCCGACATTTCGTTGGGCTCGACATTTGACTGATGCAGCGCCTTTTGGGCGATCAGAACTTGGCTTGTCCGAAGCTTCGCCGCCGCATATGCAATCGTGTCGGCCTGTAGTTCGCGATTGATGCGATCCTGCCGGTATGCGCTGCCATTGTCGTCGCTGTAGATCGCGCAGCCAGCCTACCCCGCGGGACATCCGCCATAGTTGTTGAATCTGTACTCCCGGTTGGCGCTGACTGAGGCGGTGTCGAAGTCCTGACCGTCCGTCCGGCTTGTGGCGCGAAGATATCCGCTCAGTTTGCTTTTCACTGCAGCGTCAAGTTCGTCCGCCGCAAGTACCCGCAGCGGCTTGTCATTGAGCGAAGCCACTATGTTTTGCGGACCGAATTCGAGCGCGATGCTGCTCCTGTTCTGCACCACCACAACGAAGCCGGCGCCGAATTCGGCGAACTGGTCGTCGGCGCGAACAGACACTATTCCGCCAGGCTGGCGCGACTCAACGGTCGTACGGCTGTCCATGCCGTTGAGGTCCTGGCCATTGGTTCGAACCGGAACGAGACTGTATTGAGTCTGAGAGGCCTTCGTTGTGCAATTGGTGAGGCTGACGACCAGAATCACGGCAGCCATTGCGGCGATTAGGTTGCGGCGCATTGCGTCACCCTCGTACTGAAGACACTTTGCGTCAGAGCTCTGCTGGCGGGCGGATGGACCGACGAAAAGGGCTGGTGGGCGGCCAGGCCGCCCACCAGAAGAACCGAGACCTGAACTAAAGCTCTCGGGGAGGTTAGAACTTCTTCGTTGCGGAAAACTTGACCTGGCGACCTCGCGGGTTGCCGATGCCGTTGTAATAGCCGCTACGTCCCTGCGCGGCCAAGGGGCCCCGGTCCGCGATGTTGAGAACCGTCATGCGGAGCTGGAGATCCTGCCAAAACGGGGCGGTGTAGATAT
>JAWXBJ010000218.1:0-15868 GCA_034439955.1 Alphaproteobacteria bacterium | reverse complement strand
TTGGCGCCCAGGCTTCGCAAGCCGGCGATCGTGTTGCCCGCCGAGCCGCCCGAGGTTTCGATCCGGGTCTTCGGCAGGGCCTCGTAGAGATAGGTCGCCCGCGCTTCGTCGATCATGTTCATGCGCGCTTTGGGGATGCCATGGCTGACAAGAAAGGCGTCGTCGACCTGCGCGATGACGTCCATGATCGCATTGCCGAGCGCCACAACGTCGTATTTTGCGGTCATGATCGTTCCTTGGCGGAAGTTTGCGGCTGGAGAGGGGAATGGCTGGTCTTAAAGACCGGGGTCTCCGCAAAGGCAAGCACCGCATGAAAACAAGAAGCGATTCACACCGCCGATTGCCGACAATCTGACCTTGGACGCCCCGGGCCGCCGCAAGACCTTGAGGTGAATGCGCCGCGCCCGACTCTTTCCCGGCCACCTGCAAAACCTAGATCGCAGCTCAAGAAACCTGCGTTCAATCCGACGTTGCTGTAGAACATTGAAAACGGATCACCTTATCCGCCGTCAATCGATTCCGATTGAGGGCGGGCTGATCCAGAGGTCACCGATGAAGTTCATCTGCGCCGCGCCAGGCCGCCGGACCTGGTTTCGCATCGAAACCGACGCCGAAGCCGAAGCCGAAACCCGCCTCATGCGTCATGCGGTCGAGAAACATTTCCGGCGTGAGCAGGACCAGGCCCGGATGACCTATCAGCCCGGTCCGGGCATTGAGCGCGATGTCGGGCTGAAAGGTCACATCGCCCGCTCGACGCCGCTTTTCCTGACGCTCCGGGCGGACGACGGCGAGGGGCTGGCGACCGCGATGCTTCCACCATCGGGAGCCGGCCCGGGGTTTCGGTCCGTCATCGTCGGGCCGGAGAACACCGATCCCTATTTGGGCCATGCCGACGCGATCAGGGCGCTTGGCCTGCACCTCGGGATCGGCCTGCCGCGCGGCCAGTGCTATCCTTACGCTCGGGAGTAGAGGAGTTGAGGGTCGGCGTCTTGTCGGGGTAATCGCAAAGATTGCGGATCGAGCATTCCTGGCAGCCGGGCTTGCGGGCCAGGCAGACATACCTGCCGTGCAGGATCAGCCAGTGATGCGCGCCGCGCCGATAGTTCTCGGGCGTAACCTCCATCAGCAGGGCCTCGACCTTTTCGGGCGTCGGGCCCGACGCGAGGCCCGTGCGGTTGGCGACACGGAAAACATGGGTGTCGACGGCGATCGTCGTCTCGCCATAAGCCTCGGAGAGGACGACGCTGGCAGTCTTGCGGCCGACACCGGGAAGGGCTTCGAGGTCTTCGCGCGTGCGGGGGGTCGCTCCGCCATGACGTTCGAGAATGATGCGTGACAGGGCGACCACGTTTCTCGCCTTGTTGCGCCAAAGTCCGATCGTGCGGATGTGCGCGGCGACGCCGGCCTCGCCCAGTTCAACCATCCTGGCGGGCGTGTCCGCGACAGCGAAGAGACCTTTCGTCGCCCTGTTGACGCCGACATCGGTCGCCTGCGCCGAAAGTGCGACGGCTACCAGCAGGGTGAACGGGTCCTTGAAGTCCAATTCGGTCGAAGGGTCCGGACGGTCGAAGGCGAGTCGACGAAACAGCTCCACGGCGCGATCGTGAGGATACTGCTTGGCTGCTTCTGGTTTGCGTCGCGCTTTCGCCATGGCGCCGAAACTAGAGCATCCTTCGGTCAAACTGAATCAGTTTGACCGAAGAAAAATGCTCTATCTCAAAAGTCTAGAACACCTTGTCTGCGTCATAGCGGACGAGGTTGCTCCAATGTACGTTCGCCCAGAGGCGGACAGATTTTTTCAGGTTGGATCGGCGCGGCTGGTTGCCGAGACAGCCGACGGGCCTATGCTCGTGTTCAATGTCGACCGGCCAAGTCTACCTCGACGCCGTGCTGGAGCCGCCCCGCTCGCTGAGTCCATCGGGATTCAGACGCGTCATGTTGGCCCTGGGCGGGGCAAGCCTGTTGCTCGGCATCATGTTTCTTTCCCAGGGCGCCTATCCGGTGACGGGTTTTCTCGGTCTCGAGATCCTTGTGGTGTGGGCGGTTTTCCGGCGGAGCTTTCAGGCCCAGACCGCCCGGACTTATGTGCGCGTCACGGCCGAGGCGGTCGATCTGCGCAAGGTCGACGGGCGAGGCAGGCAGAGGCAGGCGCGACTGCCAGCGGGATTTGCCCGGGTCGAGTTCGACCGTGGGGCCAACGCCGCCAACGCCCTCCGGGTTTCGGCCTCGAACCGGAGATACTCGATTGGTGAGTTCCTGACGCCGGGCGAGCGCGAAACGTTTGCGCGGCGCCTCAACCAGGCGCTGGCCGAGGCCCGCCGGGAGCGTCATCCGGGCGAGATCAGTCGATGAGCATCGAATTCCTGCATGCGATGATACGGGTCGGCAATCTCGACGCGGCGGTTCGCTTCTTTTGCGGCGGTCTGGGGCTCAAGGAAATCCGGCGTACCGATTATCCCCAGGGCCGGTACACGCTCTGTTTTCTCGCCAGCGAGGCCGACATGCAACGCGGCGGGTTCGATGGAAACGAGCTGCCGCTGCCCGCCGGGCTGCCTATGATCGAATTAACCCACAACTGGGACGAGGGGGAGTATTCCGGCGGCCGGAATTTCGGGCATCTCGCCTACCGGGTCGATGACATCTATGCGGCGGTCGAGCGGCTGGCGGGGCTTGGTGTGACGATCAACCGTCCGCCGCGAGACGGCCGCATGGCGTTCGTTCGCTCGCCCGACGGGATTTCGGTTGAGCTGTTGCAGAAAGGCGAAGCGCTTGCGCCGAAAGAGCCCTGGTCCAGCGCGCCAAATTTCGGGAGGTGGTAGCGGTCAGCGCGGCGGCGGGTTTTTCGCCGGCTTTTGTTTTGCGAGGACCTGTCCGGGTATTTTCGTCTTTGCGCGTCCAAGTTCAGGGTGAGACTTTGACCGTCTCGGCCTGGCGGGCTTCGCGGTCACGCCGATGCTTGCTGGCGGCTGACGTCCGATGTCGAGTTCCGGGGGCTGCGTGAAGCCGCCCACTTCCGCCTCAAGGGCTTCGGCTATCTCCAAGACGTCGATATCTCCGCCCTCCGGGCCGATGATCTGGACGCCGCACGGCAGATCTCCCCGTGCCTGGGGGAGGGGGATCACGACCGATGGGAGGTGGCAGACGGTCGCGAGCGCGATCCAGCTGTGAAAGGTGTGGTATGGGGCGGGCGTTCCATCGACGCTCAACTTGCGGGTGATGCTGTCGCCGGCCTGGATATGCTCGAAGGCGGTCGAGGGCGCGACCGGCGTGATGAGCGCGTGCCATCTGGTGAAGAACGCGGCCACTTCCTGCTTCAGCCTCTCCCGGGCCTCGTTGGCCTTCAGCCAGTCATGGTGCGTAGCGGCGCTGTAGAGCGCCCACTTGGATCGCGAATAGGGCTCGCGTTTCGCCAACGCCCTGGCGAGCGGACGGCCGACCTCCATCGCCTTGACCAGCGGCGGCGGCATGTCGCTCGCGAGGATCGGTAGGAGCAGTCGAAGATAGAGGTCGAGGAGAGCCGATCCCTCGAAATCGGGTTTTGCCCGGGCCACATGCGCTCCAAGTTCCCTCGCGCCCTGGCAGGCGGCCTCAACGGCCGTCCGGCACTGGACCGAAACCGGAAAGCCGGGCTCCTCCCACCAGACGCCGATGCGCTTTCCGCGCAAGTCCGTGGTGCGGTGAATTGTGGGAGCGATTCCGGCGAGGATCGAAAACAGCAGCCCTAGGTCCGCGACATTCCGGGCCATGGGTCCGGCCACGTTGAGATCCCTCACCGAGATCGAGCCGGGCGCTGGCGGGACGTGTCCGCGTATGGGTACACGTCCGTAGCTGGGCTTCAGCGCCGCGACCCCGCAAAAGTGGGCGGGAAACCGGAGGGAGCCGCCAATGTCGGAGCCGATTTCAAGCGCGGTGACCCCCGTGGCCAAGGCCGCCGCAGCCCCGCCCGACGATCCGCCAGGCGTGCGGTTAAGATCCCATGGGTTGCGCGTGAGGCCGTGGACAGGGTTCGAGGTCTGGTTGTCGCCGGCGAGGTAGGGCGTGTTGGTCTTGCCCCAGACGATGGCCCCGGCAGCCTTCAGCCGGACGATGGCGGCGGCGTCAGCAACCCGGGGGGGACGTCTCGCGTATTCGGGAGCCCCAGCGGTCGCGGGCATCCCATCGACATCGAAGGTGTCCTTGACGGTGATCGGAAGACCATGAAGCGGCCCCGCAAGCCGCCCAGATCTCGCCAGGCGGTCGAGATCGCGCGCCCGGGCGCGAGCCGCTGCAAAGTCGGTACGAACGACGGCGTTGATGGCGGGGTTCACGACCTCGTAACGCTGGATGGAGACTTCCAGCAGATCGGCGGCGTCAATCGCGCCGCTGGAGACGTCCTCCACCTGCTCGCGTGCCGACTTGAACACATCGGGCGCATCGCTCATGCATCGTGCTTAAGCAGACGGGGCGCCACAAGCAAAGCCAACGCGTCGGGACGTATCGAGTTTCAGATGCCCAACACGTCGCGCATCGCGTAAAGTCCTGGCGGATGGCTGACGGCCCATCGGGCCGCGTGGAGGGCGCCCCGTGCGAAGATGGACCGGTCGAGGGCGCGGTGTCCCAGTGTGAGGATTTCATGCTCGGACCCGAACAGCGCCGTGTGGTCGCCGATGACGCCGCCGGCGCGGGTGACCGAAAAGCCTATAGCTCCGGGCTGGCGCGGGCCTGACGCGCCGTGATGGGGCGGGGAGCGCAGGTCGGAAAGACGGGCCTTGCGGCCCTGGGCGGCGGCGGCTCCGAGCATCAGGGCGGTTCCAGACGGCGCATCGATCTTGCCGCGATGATGAGCCTCCGATATCTCGATGTCCCAATCCGGACCGAGGCGCGAGGCGGCCTGTTCGACAAGAGCCAGCAGCAAGTTGACGCCGAGAGAGAAATTGCCGGCCTTGACGATGGCGAAGCGTGTCGCGTGAATGGCGAGGGCGGCGTCCTGTTCAGGAGTGAATCCCGTCGTGCCGATGATCACGGCCCTAACCGGCGTGCGGGCCAGAGAGTCGAGTGCGTCGAGGTTGGCGGCGGGAACGGTGAAGTCGATCCAGACGTCGGCCTCGGCCGCCGCGCCGGCCGCAGTTGGCGATGCGAGGACGCCGAGCGGCTTCAGGCCCGCAAGGGCGCCAAGGTCCTGACCGAGGTGGTCTGAGCCGGCTCGCTCGCTCCCGCCAACAATGATCGTGTCAGGCCCGACGGCCTGGACGAGCGCCTGGCCCATGCGTCCGGCGGCTCCAGCGATTGCGATTTTCAGGAGGTGAGGCGAGACGTTCATCGGGGCGTTATAGCGGGAATTGGGATTAGGGGGAGTGCCTGGGATAGGGCCCTCTCCGTCTCGCGACGCAGACGTCGTGATGTACCCCCTTACATCGCAGCGGGTGCAGGGGCGCCGGCGCTACGCCCGGCTGTCTTCCTGGTCGAAGAATCTCTTCACGCGGTTGAAGAAGCCATGGCTCTCCGGGTGGCAGCGGTCGCTGCATTCGGCGGAGAACTGGCGCAGCAGGTCTTTCTGCTTGGCGGAGAGATCGCGGGGAGTCTCCACGAAAAGCTCGACAAAAAGGTCGCCGGCCGGGCCGCCCTGGATCGAGGGCATGCCCTTGCCCTTGAGGCGCATGCGCTTGCCGGTCTGCGCGCCTTCGGGGATCGAGATGCGGGTGCGGCCGCCCTCGATGGTGGGCAGTTCGATCTCGCCGCCGAGGGCCGCCGCACACATCGGCACCGGGGCGCGGGCATAGAGCGTCTGGCCGTCGCGCTCGAAAATGTCGTGCTCTTTTACCGTAACGAAGATGTAGAGGTCGCCCTTGGGTCCTCCGCGCGCGCCGGGCTCGCCCTCGCCGGCGAGGCGAATGCGCTGGCCGTCTTCGATGCCGGCAGGAATGCTGACGGACAGCGCCTTCTCCCGACGCAGCGCGCCGCGACCCGCGCAGGACTTGCAGGGCGACTTGATCACATTGCCCGAACCCTGGCACCGGCCGCAGGTCCGCTCCATCGTAAAAAAGCCCTGCTGCACGCGCACCCGGCCGTGGCCGGCGCAGGCGGCGCAAGTTTCGGGCGAGGTGCCGGCCTCGGCTCCCGACCCCGAGCAGGCGTCGCACCGGTCGGTGGACGGAACGGTGATTTCCGCCTGCTTGCCGAGGAAGGCCTCCTCGAGCGTGACTTCGTAATCATAGCGCAAGTCCGCGCCGCGGGCCGGACCGGTCCGGGTCTGCTGACGCGAACCGAAGAATTCGGAGAAGATGTCGCTGAAGGCGTCTCGCACATCCTCGGGACGCTGCGCGCCTCCGCCATTGACGCCCGCCTTGCCGAAGCGGTCATAGGCCGCCCGCTTCTGTTGGTCCTGCAGGACGTCGTAGGCTTCGCTCAGCTCCTTGAACTTGCCTTCGGACACCGAACACCCGGCATTGCGGTCAGGATGGTGCTCCATCGCCTTCTTGCGGAAAGCCGCCTTAAGGGCCTTTTCATCGGCATCCCTAGCGACGCCCAGAATATCATAATAGGTGCGCTCGCTCATCGCAGGAACCAGCTCTCACGCATTTCGAAACTTCCCGTCGCCCGACCGCCATTCCCATATCTCAAATGGAGATTAGCAATCGCTGAAACCAAAATGGGCCGCGCAGCGCAAGGATTAAAGTCCCCGACAGCGCGGCCCATGCATTCGCAAGTCGCCGTTTGCTCAAGCGTCAGGCGCTTTTCTTGTCGTCTTTCACTTCCTCGAAATCGGCATCGACCACATCGTCGCCACCGGCCCCGGCCGATCCCGATCCTGGACCGGCGCCTGGCTCGCCGCCCTGGTCGGGCTGACTCTTGGCGTAGATCGCCTCGCCCATCTTCATGGCGACAGTGGCGAGGGTCTGGGCTTTGGCCTTGATCGCAGGCGTGTCGTCCTTCTCGATCGCCGATTTCAGCTCCGCGATGGCCGCCTCGATCTCGGACTTGATTGATGCGCCGGCGGCTTCGCCATGTTCGACAAGCTGTTTTTCCGTCGAGTGAATGAGGCTTTCGGCCTGGTTGCGGGATTCCACCGCATCACGCCGCGCCTTGTCGGCGGCTGAGTTGGTTTCAGCGTCCCGAACCATCTGCTTGATTTCTTCCTCGGTGAGGCCGCCGGACGCCTGGATGGTGATCTTCTGCTCCTTGGCCGTCGCCTTGTCGCGGGCGGACACGTTGACGATGCCGTTGGCGTCGATGTCGAACGTCACCTCGATCTGCGGCACGCCGCGGGGGGCCGAGGGAATGCCTTCGAGGTTGAAATTGCCAAGCAGCTTGTTGTCGGACGCCATTTCCCTCTCGCCCTGGAGGACGCGGATCGTGACGGCCGCCTGATTGTCGTCGGCGGTCGAGAACACCTGGCTCTTCTTGGTCGGGATTGTCGTATTGCGGTCGATCAGCCGGGTGAACACCCCGCCCAGCGTCTCGATGCCAAGCGAAAGCGGCGTCACGTCAAGAAGGACGACGTCCTTGACATCGCCCTGGAGCACGCCGGCCTGGATGGCGGCGCCGATGGCGACCACCTCATCCGGGTTCACGCCCTTGTGGGGCTCCTTGCCGAAAAAGCCTTTCACGGCTTCCTGGACCTTGGGCATCCTAGTCATCCCGCCGACCAGCACGACCTCGTCAATCTGCGAGAGCGACTTGCCCGCGTCGGCGAGCGCTTTCTTGCAGGGGTCCATCGTCCGCTTGACGAGGTCCTCGACCAGGCTTTCGAACTTGGCGCGGGTCAGCCGCATGTTGAGGTGGACCGGCGCCTTGGTGTCCATGTTCATGGCGATGAAGGGCTCGTTGAGCTCGACCTGCTGGGACTCCGACAGCTCCTTCTTGGCCTCCTCGGCCTTGTGGCGGACGCGCTGGAGCGCGATCGGATCCTTGCGGAGATCGATGCCGTTCTCTTTCTTGAATTCGTCGCAGATGTAATCGACGACGCGGTTGTCGAAATCCTCGCCGCCGAGGAAGGTGTCGCCATTGGTCGAGAGAACCTCGAAGACTCCCTCTCCGATCTCCAGGATCGAGACGTCGAACGTGCCGCCGCCCAGATCATAGACGGCGATGACCTTGCCCTCGGTCTTGTCGAGGCCGTAGGCGAGGGCGGCAGCCGTGGGCTCGTTGATGATGCGCAGCACTTCAAGCCCGGCGACGCGTCCGGCGTCCTTGGTGGCCTGACGCTGGGCGTCGTTGAAATACGCGGGAACGGTGATCACCGCCTGGGTGACCTTCTCGCCGAGATAGGCCTCGGCGGTGTCCTTCATCTTGCCGAGAATGAAGGCGGAGATTTCCTGCGGGGAATAGTCCCGGTCGCGGCCCTTGACCCAGGCGTCGCCGTTCGAGCCCTTGACGATCTCGTAGGCGACGAGGTCCTTGTCCTTCTTCACCATCGGATCGTCATAGGTGCGGCCGATCAGACGCTTGATGGCGGAGTAGGTGAATTTCGGGTTGGTGACGGCCTGACGCCGCGCCAGAACGCCCACCAGTTTTTCGCCGCCGTCGCGAAAGGCCACGACGGACGGCGTTGTCCGCGCTCCTTCCGAATTCTCGATCACCTTGGCATTGCCGCCGTCCATGACGGCGACGCATGAGTTGGTGGTTCCAAGGTCGATGCCGATGATCTTTGCCATGGTCTTCTCTCTAGTCCTTCTTTGCGGCGGCCATCTTCGCCTTGTCTGCCGGCCCGCTACGCGGCGCCAGGTCCCGACGGCCCCTATGGGTGATTACCCTCTGGTTAAGGAGAGCCAGACGCTTGAAAGGCCTGGCGACCTCGAGGGTCATATGGGAAGCGCGCGGTCGGGCTCAATAGGTCATGTCACATCCGCGAGGCGGGCTCCAGCGGGCCTTGCCGCGCGGATGTGTCTAGCGTCTTCTTCCGTCGGATGTCGTCCCCGTTCAAGCAGTTCGAGACGATATTCCCGGTAGGTCAGACCCAGTATTTCGGCCTTGAGGGCCCAGCGGCGCCCGGTCCCGGCGTCTGGAGGGGCGAAGGCCCTTTCCTGGGCCGCCCGCCACTGCCGCCCGACCAGCAGGCCCGGATCGAGAATGTCGGGGCCATTGTTGTGTCCAAGCTGGTCCGAGAGGGGAATGACCACCCCCATGGCCCTGAGATCGTTAACGCGGCGTTCGCGCCAGCTGGCCGCTGCTGTCCGGGTCTCTTGTCTTGTGTCGCGGACATGAGTCCGTCGTTGCGCCCTGGCTCCGGAAACGGCGAAGTTGACGGCCACGGGCGCTTTCCTCATGGGCGGCGGCGCACCTCCGCCGATCGGCGACATTGCCCCAAGAGAGTCGGGCGCGATAGCCGATGCGGGCGCGGGTAGTGTCTCAGTTTGAAATTTGAGCGCGCGCTTTTTTGTAAGTCGCCGGGCGTCCGGGTTTCGGAGCGCGGGCGTCGATAAGCGCGACAAAGTCTTCCAGCGACCAGAGCTTGTCCGTGACGCCAGCCGCCATTGCAGGCGTCATACGCAGCGTCTTGTGAATGCGGATGAAGTTGTAGAACGCGAAGTAGAGCGCCAGCGCGTGAATGTGGTTGTCGAGCTTCTTCGAGAAGGCGTTGGTGAGACGCGTGAACCTGCGGTTCTGCATACGGATCGAAAGGTTGGAGCGCTCGACATAAGAGGTCGAGATTTCCGATTGATCGGGATCGCCCTGAATGACGCGCTTCTTGGCGCCCGTGCAGATCGGTGGCGAGTAGCGACCCTTCGGAGCGCTTGTGTCCGTGCCGTAAATCTTCTCGATGATGGCGTAATCAACCTGTCCGCCAAACGCGGTATCGACGGCGTCGAGATAAGCCTTGTGGCCGTCCGTGGTGAGCTGGACGCGGTTGGATAGGCGGGACTGGAGATCGTCCATCAGGATCATGGCGGCGGCGCCTGAACGGTCGCCGACGAAGTAGGACATCATCAGCTTGCTGTCGGCGTCGAGAGCGGTCCACGTCCACACGTCGCCGGCATGGTCGGGCGCCGCTTTGGCGGTCTCGACGTTCTTCGCTTTGGCGTAACAGAACGACCAGATTTCATCGCACTGGACCTTGGACGCCTTCACATTGCGGACCTTGTCGTCGTGCAGGGCGAGGCAGGCTTCGCCCGCTTCTTCCAGCAGCTTCGTCACCGTGTTGATGGACACGTCGCACACGCGGGAAATCGAGCGCATGGACGATCCCTCGCAGAGCATGGCGAGTATCTGGACGCGCTTCGCGAGGAGCAGCTTGTTCATGCCCCTAATATATGAACTCTTATGCTTGTCGTCAAGCATCATTGTTTCTGACTAGTCGCAGCTCGGCTCGCCCCTTTCCTGACCCGGCCCCGGCGCCGTCCAAGGTCGTCATGCTTGCCAGCCCGAAGACCAGGTTCTCAATTTCGGCGACGGGCAAATGAAGCGCGCTTGCGATCTGATTTTTTGTGACTCGCTCAGACCAAAGGGCAGCTAAAACCTTCTTCCATATCACTGACGTTTCGCGCTGAATGCCGTCCGGTTCGCCGCGCCGATATCCAAGGTCGCTCAGCTGAATTGCGAATTGTCGGTATTGCCAATCAGAAATACATTTGAGTTTGTGGAGGCGATAGGTCATGGCAATTGCCGAGACGCCCCAGCGCCGCTTCATTGAAATAATCTGGCGAATGTTTGAAGCGGTCGGAGCAATGGCCTTCACGTCGGATTCCGGCATGAGAAAAGCGGACGCGAATTTGTTGGCCTCGTCTTCCGCCTGCTTCCCTTGCGGCCCGCCGTGCTTGTGCAGGACTAGGTGGCCCAGCTCGTGCGCCGCATCGAATCGCCCGTGCTCTGCGGTCTTCTGAGTGTTCAGAAAGATGTACGGCTTCGTCGCACGCCACAGCGAAAAGGCATCAACCGTGCGCGTCTCCTCAACGAGTGAAAAAACGCGCACTCCCTTCGCTTCCAACAAATGGACGATGTTCTTGATCGGCCTTTCGCCGATGGCCCATTGTTGCCGTAAGGAGCGCGCGGCGATCTCCGGCGCTTCGCCTGCCATAGACGGGATATCGACGGCTGGCAGGGCGAAGCGCTCATGCACCCAATCATCAAGTAGGAACGCGAGCGCGCCGGCTGCCAGTGCTGCATCGCGCTCTGCGGCGGTCATCGCCGCCATGCCCCGAAAGCTCGCCGAAATCGGATTCGGCTCGTCAATCGACTTGGGCGCAAAGAAAAATTTAGCAGGAAACGACAACTGGCGCGCCAACGCTTCAACGCTTTCGCGCGGCGGTTCCACTTCACCGGACTCGTACCGATGAACAGTCAGACGTGTGATGCTCGCAAGTTCGGCGAGTCGAATCTGTGTCAGCCCGCGCCGCTTTCGGGCGAGCACAAGACGGCTTGGATTGAACATGATTACTTTCGACGAACGTCGATCTCGAGTTCCGGCCCGCTGTCGTTATCGTCTGCGCCGATGTCCAACGCACCCCATCCGCCGGGCGCAACAAGAATGATGCGCTCTTCCCAGGCCACAATGAACCCGCCGTCGATTGCCGATGGCCGCGAGAGCTCTGCGAGCACCTTATCTTCGTTGATGTGAAGGCAGAGATACCAAATGGCGTGCCGGATATCTTCATTCGGCTCCATGCCAAGAAAGAATCTGCTGACGCCTTCGATGGCCCGCTCGTGCTCGACGCCTTTCTCGCGCCGGTTCTTCGGAGTTCTCAGGGCGTCACCGGTAGCATCATCTGTATTGAGAATGACGACCTTGACGGCAATTTCATCATTGCGGATGGAGCAAAGATTTCCTGCATCGTCGCGATTCCAGCCGTTTTTCAGCGGCAACATCTCGACGCGCAGATGCCGCGTGCCGATCCGATAGGTCTCATACCCCTTCGCGCCCGGCGGATCGTTGTCGGTGCAACCGCCATACGCCGCCACGGCGGCACGGACGGTCTCTAGCAACGCTTCTTTGGGCATCCGAAGTTCGCGCAGACGCGCGTTCACTTCCCACTCCTCACGACGGATAAGCGCTGCCATGGCAATTCCTGACATGATACATATTTAGACCTCATTTGTGTGGGAAGAATGTATCATGGTCAACAGCGTTTCCGACTCATTTCGGCGTTTTCCACCTGCTTGCAGCAGCCTTCTTCGCGATCTCTGCGCGCCGTTCTGGGCTCATGGACTTCGCCCGCGCGGCCCCGCCTTTCTTCCCCATCTCGCTGGCGGTGGGACCACCCGGCTTCGCGGCTGGCATGTCGTCCTGTTCCTCACCGGTCGCGATTCGCGCCACCTTGATCGCGGCGCCGATCACATCAGCGGGGCGCTTTTCTCCGCGCGGTCCTTTGGGCATGATAACTCCGTCAGCTTGACGCCAAGCATACAGGCGTTCGAGCCAACGCGCGAGCGGCGTCAAGGGCGACGGATTTCAAACTGAGACACTACCCGGGCGCGCCTTGATTCCGCCTGTTGGCCGCGCAAGATGGGCTCGGCCCTCTGCTGGCCCGGGTATGCAAAATGGTTCGCTCGATCCTGTTCGTCCTTGCTGCGCTGGCTTCGTGCGCCTGCTCCTACGGCAGCGCGGTCGACATCGCCCCCCACAAGGACCGCGCGGCCAGGGCCATAACGGCCGATGCCGACTATTGCGAAGTGACAGGTCAATGGGCGCCCTTCACGGTAAGGTCTTCGAAGGACTGCGTTCCCGTGCGCTGGAACGGTTCGGCGCGGGTCTACGCCGTGTCGCTCGACGACGGTCCCCAGGACACGACCGACGCGAAGATCACCACCTTGGGCTCAGGGCTTTACGCAGCCCAGATCGACGTGGAGGACGGCCCCGCCCCCCACCAGATCCACCTGCTGATTTCCAGCGGCGACGCGTTCGCCCTGCTGCGGGTGCTGGACGACGGGGAACTCAGGGCGATGGCGCGCCGGCATCCCAGGATAAGCTTCGCCGCAGACAGGGGTCGGCCGTATGTGGCGGCCGGGTCGATCAAGCAGGTCAAAGCCTATCTCAGGGACATTGCCGGAGAAGCGCTCCGGACCGCCAACGCCGCAGGCGAGCTCCTGTCTGTCGGGGTCGCCGACATGGGCGGCACGCCCGATCACGCCGCCAGCAAGGAGCAGGCGAAGGATATCGAAGCGGTCCTGAGGATCGCGCGAAAGCTGACGCCGGATTGAGCGCCTCCAATCCATCATGATCGAAGGGTTCCGTTTTCTTCCCGAGTATCTGGCGCCTGACGCCCAGAAGCGTCTGGTCGATGAGGTGCTGTCTCTGGTCGATATGTCTCCGTTCTACACTGCGACGATGCCCCGATCCGGCAAGGCGATGTCGGTGCGCATGACCAATCTCGGGCCGCTGGGGTGGGTGTCCGATATCAAGGGCTATCGATATGAGCCCGTCCATCCCTTCACCGGGCAACCGTGGCCAGCGATTCCCGAGGCGCTGATGGATGTCTGGGGCGCCTTGGGCGGCTATGACGCACCCCCGCAGGCCTGTCTGGTCAACCGGTATGATGAGGCGTCACGGATGGGTCTGCATGTCGATGCCGACGAGAGCGCAAGGGACGCGCCCGTGGTGTCTGTCTCGCTGGGCGACCGGGCGCTTTTCAGGCTGGGCGGTCTTGGCCGCAGCGACCCCACGGCGTCCATGCGGCTCGCGTCCGGCGACGTGGTGGTTCTGGGAGGGGCTTCCCGCCGCGCCTATCACGGGATCGACCGGATCATTGCGGGTTCGTCGATGGTTGTGCCCGGGGGAGGGCGGATCAACCTGACGCTACGCAGGGTGACGGCGCCTTGACGCCCTCCGGCTCAGACCAGCTGAGCCGTATCCGTGCGCCAGTGGAGATTGATGGCAGGCGAGCCCCGATGACGGCGCTCAAGAAGATGACGCAGCGGGTGCTTGCCGATCCGCCGGCGCAACTCGTCGCTCGGCGTCTCGTGGGTCATGCGATAGACCCGGTTGGCTGGATCGCGCTCGTCGATAATGAGCACGTCGGCGTCGCCCTTGAAAAACGCGCCCTTCGCAAGACCGTTGTGGTCGATGTGAAAAACAACAACAGCCCGGTTACGTCTCGCCGCAAAAGGCCACATGTTCCGCTTGCCCCTGTCGTTAGCCCCGAGGCGATCCATCTCGCCACCCGCTGACCAACGGCTGATCGCCCCGGCTGTTCCAGGGCGCGGCGGCCGGAGTGTTCTTTCTGGCTGTGCGTGCAAAACTGTCACGCTCTGTCGTGGCGAAGTTTGGCGTCGCCCTTAAGCGCAGGTTAAGTGCGGAGCCTCAAGGTGGCGTCATGGTCGCCAGCCTCACATCGATGTCGCTCGCCCTGAGCCTGATGCCGCGAGTATCCGGGGGGTTCGATTTTGCGAACCTCTACGCGGTCACGGGCGGAACGCCTTTCAACGCCGGGTCAGTGGCGTCCGCGCTCGAAAAGGCCGAAACCGACGAGGCCCGCCAGCTGGATCAGGCCCGCAAGAAGCCGGAGGTCCAGAGGGACCTCGCCCGCTACGAGAAAGTGGTACGGGAAGCCGGCTCGCTGGACGACATCCTCGACGATCCGGTCGCCCGGAAGGTGTTCCTGAAGGCCAATGGCCTTGGCGAATTGTCAGCCTATGCCGGCCTCGCCAAGAAGGCGCTGGCTTCAGATCCCGGTGACGCGGATTCTCTCGCCAACAGACTGGCGGGGGTCAACGGCGCCTGGCTCGAGGCAGTCAACAAGTACAAATTCTACCTCCGGGGCGTCGGCGTCCTCAAGACGTCGGAGGCCATCAAGGAAGTGAAGGATGACTATGTCGCCGAGGTGCGGCTGGATACACTGGACGACCAAATCCCCGGACTGGGTTCGGCCGTGCTGTTCAAGAAGATCGCCGCCAGTCTGGACACGCCGGTCAAGATACTGGGAAGCGCGCTAGGCCGGGAAGTTGTGACGACGGCGCTGGGGCTGGTCAGGCAGGTGGCGGTCCAGTCGCTCGAAGCGCAGGAGAAGGCCATCACCCAGAGGCTCGATCCCAAGAAGCTCAAGGATCCGGAATTCGTCGACAGGCTGGTGCAGCGTTATCTGATCCAGCTGAATGGCGGGACGTCGGGCGTCACGGCCTGAGCCGTTCGGACACGGGGCAGCGTCTCCGCGCCAAGGGGACGCGGACCGGTTTCCGGCTCGATTGCGGTCGGCCTGATTTGTGAAAGCGCCTATCCTTCCGGCTTGCGCTTTCGCATCGCCGCCAGAATGTGCTCATGGACACAGGCGTTCTCCCATCCTGCGGGGTAGGGATGCCTGTCTGGATCGAGCCATCGCGGCTCGCGGGCGTCAAAGGCGATGGGCGCATGCGTTTGCTCCTCCGCCCGCGCGATCCGGCGCGCGAGGCGCAGAACAAGCCGATCGGGATTGTCGAGCGCGCGGCGCAGCCCCTCGACCCGACGGGCGAGGAGCCATTGCGGGTGCGGCCAGCCTGGCGCTGGCGGACGCGGCAAGCCGACAGGTTCAGGTCGACTGATGTTTTCGCCGGCTCCCGCCGCGACGCGCCAAACGCCAAATCCCAGACGCCAGTCCTCGGGCCGGGCGGCGTCAAGCTCGGGTAAGGGGGCCCTGGCCTTTTGGAAGGCTCGCCGCGCGAAGCAAGGCAGGCCTATATCGACCTTCATCATCAGGGCGGCGGCCAGAATCAGTCTTCGCACCAGCAATTCGAGACTGCAAAGCCAGCGCGGCAGCATCCGCCTTGGGGCGGGCTCCAGCCACCAGGTGTCGGCAAGGTCCGCGGCGCCGCCGAACAGGCCAATGAGTCCCTCGAACAGCCCGCAGGCCGCCGACCAGAGGCCGGGCAGGGAGGCGTCATCGTCCGCGCCGCCATTGCGCCGCAGGTGCGGCGGCACGCGCTCGAAGTTTTGGGCGGGTTCGTCGGGGAGGGGACCGAAGGGCGTCGTTTTCATGGACCGGAG
>JAWXBJ010000217.1:0-9303 GCA_034439955.1 Alphaproteobacteria bacterium | reverse complement strand
TCCTCTTCTGGGCACCAGACAGGCGAAAAGTCTTTCTCGCTCAGCTGGTTGATGTAATGCGGGACTTTCGCGATCTGGGGGAGCATCGTCCGCACCTGCCGGAAATCCCGGGGCTCAAACGCGAGCTGTCGAACCTCTCACCACGAGGGGAACATCGAGTATGAGATCGGTCGGTGCTGTCTTGCCCTCGATGACGTCCACGAGCATACCAACCGCTCGCGCAGCCAACTCTGCGGTAGGAACGGTTGCGGTCGTGAGGGTCGGCCAGATCATCTCCGCAATCGAAGAATCGCCCATGCCGGCGATCGAGACCTTGCCAGGCACGGTCACGTTCATCTCGTGACACCGTCTGATTGCTCCCGCCGCCAGGATATCGGTAAGACAGAGAAGCGCAGATGGCGGCGCAGACAGCGCCAGGAGTTCTTTTGCGCCGCGAAAACCGGTCCCGAAAAGATAGTCATCGAAGAAATGCGGGAGGCTCCGGGGATCGATCGCCGCCTCTCGCAACGCGTGCTCATACCCTGCGAGCCTTTCCCTGGTGACGTTCAGATGGCGCTGCCCGCCGATGACGCCTATGCGCCGATGCCCGAGGTCGAGCAGGTGACGCGTCAGTGCATAAGCCCCCATCTCATCGTTCGAATGCGCGGTAACATGCCCGGGAATGAGCGGTCCTGAAATCCGCACGTGCGGCACCGCGCGCTCGGCGAGGTCTGCAAGCAATTTCAGGTTCTCGCTCCAGGGCACGGTCAATATGAGTCCATCCACGGCCTTCCGCGCCTTCAGAGCCAGAACGCCGTCTCGTTCCGCCCCTTCGTACTTCGCGAGTACATGAGGCACGAGCCCGTAGCCGATAGCCTGACTTTTGCCCAAAGCGCCCGAAACCAGCTCCGCCGTTCGCTGCCAGTTCGACCGGGCGACAAGCAGGATACCGATATTGTGGGACCGGCCACGCGCCAGCCGCTGTGCCGAGAGATTCAACGTGTAACCTAGCGCCGCAGCCGCTTCACGGACTTTCCGGGCCGTGTCTTCCCGCACCGATCCTTCTTCGTTGAGGACGCGCGAAACCGTCTTCATCGAGACGCCGGAGGCGGCCGCAACTTCCACAATGCTAGGCGCTGTGCGGGATCGGTGACGAGGCATGCAGCTCCCGGGTTTGATCAGGCATAACACGCAAATCCGGATAAAGAGCACGCAACGAGGCCGCGATTGACAGGGGATACAGGATCAATGATAACGTTGTCATTGTCTGCGACGAGATCGTTGCCTGCCAACATTGTGGGAGAGCTTGATGCTGCTGCGACCAATGTTTCTCGCTGCAATGCTGGCCGTGGCTCTGCCGGCCATCGCTCAGACAACGGAGAGTCCATCGCTCGGCGCCGTTGCGATCAACGTCGCGGATCTTGAAAAATCGGCTGCGTTCTATCAAGCGGCGTTTGGCTTCAAACGGACTGGAGCGCATGAGACGGCGTCGATGAAGGAATTGATCCTGGGGCCCGAGACAGGAGAGCAGGGCGCCAGCCTCGTGCTGGTCCAGCCCAAGATCGCTGCGGCGCCGACAGCTCCCACGACGCGCCTGGTGTTTTTCGTGAAGGACGCGGCCGCCGCTGCTGGCAAGGCCGGTGAAGGCGGGGCAACCGGGGTACAAAAACCCTTCGCAGTCGGCGCAATGAAGATCGCCTTCGCTCGCGATCTGGACGGCTATCTGCTTGAGATGATCGAACGCCCAGCCAAATGACCGAAACAGCGGAGGCGAAAAACGTGCGCCACACGAATTCGAGGATGCCCCGGATTACCGCAAAGATGGGAGGCGCCACATTATTCGCGCTTGCAGTCAGCGGGACCATGCTCGCCGGGAGTTGCGCCGCGCCAAGAGCGCTGGAGACACCCGGGCTCGTCGTTGCGCCGGCTGACACGATCCCGGGCGTGCGCCTTTCGGGTGAGCCGATCATTGTTGGCGTGAGACGTATCACTGAGACGCAATACCGCAACGCCATCGCCAGTTTTCTGGGTGACGATATCCAGATCAATGCGAAGTTCGAGCCCGAGGCTCGCAGCGACGGCCTGCTGGCTGTCGGCGCCAGTTTCGCGTCGATATCGGCAAACGGTTTTCAGCAATACTACGCTGCTGCGGAAAGCATCTCCGGCCAGGCGCTGGATGAAAAACGCCGCGCTCGCACGTTGTCCTGCGCTCCAGCCGACGCGACCGCTCCGGACGATGCATGCGCTGCCGAATTCGTTCGCAAGCATGGCCGCCTGCTGTTCGGCCGGAAGCTTGACGACGATGAAGTCAGCGCCCGGGTCGCTATCGCCTCTGCAGCCGCTGGCAAGTCCTCCGATTTTTATGCCGGGTTGCGCCTGTCGCTGGTCAACCTGCTGACCTCGCCCGACTTCCTGTTCCGGATAGAGCGCGCTCAGGCGGTCGAGGGCGGCGATGGACTGCAGCTCAACCCCTACTCACGCGCCGCGCGCATCAGCTACCTGCTGTGGGACGCACCGCCCGATGAAGCGCTTCTCGCCGCAGCCGAAAGCGGCGCGCTGATGTCGCGCGCAGGTCTCGAGACCCAGGTCTCGCGCATGACGGCGTCGCCGCGCATAGAGAAGGGCATACGGGCGTTTTTCAGCGACACGCTGCAGCTCGACCTGTTCGAGACGCTGACGAAGGACGCCTCGCAGTACCCGAAATTCAGCCAGGCGGTTGCCGATTCCGCCCGCGAACAGACGCTGAAGGTCGTCGTCGATCACCTGGCGGTCGACAAGGGCGACTATCGCGACATCTTCACGACCCGCGACACCTTCATCAACCGGCCCCTGGGGGCGATGTACAAGGTGCCGTTTGATTCCAGTGCGGAATGGACACCTTATACTTTCGACGAAGCGTCGGGCCATTCCGGCGTGCTGACACAGGTCGCTTTCCTGTCGCTGTTCTCGCATCCCGGCCGGAGTTCGCCGACCAAACGCGGCGCCGCAGTCTCCGAGATTTTCCTGTGTCAGACCGTCCCGCAGCCGCCGGCCAACGTCGATCTCAGCGCGATCAATGACACCGGCAAGGAAAACGCCAAAACTGTCCGTCAGCGGCTTGAACTCCACAGAACCGAACCCCTTTGCTCGGCCTGCCACACGCTGACGGATCCCCCTGGGCTCGCCCTTGAGCAGTTCGACGGCGTTGGCCAGCGGCGAACTCTGGAGAACAACGCGCGCATCGACGTGAGCGTCGATTATCTCGGCAAGACTGTGATGGGGGCGCAAGGGCTGGGTCAGGCCTTGCGGGATAATCCGCGAACGCCGTCATGCCTCGTCGAACGCGTGTGGGCCTATGGCCGCGGCCAGGCGCCGGATGCCGCCGGAAGGAAGCAGCTGGAGGCAATCACCAGCGCCTTCGCGGACAGCGGTTACCGGGTGCCGGACTTGATGGCGGCGATGGTCAAGCGTGACGATTTCTTCGCGGCAGCTCGGATGGTGGACAAATGAGGCAGGTTCGGGAGCGCCACATGGCCGGCAGGTTCGATCGAAGGAGTGTTCTTCGCGGTGCGCTCGGAGGCTTGTCGGTGGGTGTCGCCCTGCCTGCGCTCGACATGTTCCTGAACGGGAATGGAAACGCCTATGCGGACAGCGCCAAGCTCCCCGTTCGGTTCGGCACCTACTTCTGGGGGCTGGGCCTCACCCCCGGTCGGTGGGTCCCGAAGAAAATCGGGGCTGATTACGACCTGCCGCCGGAACTGGAGTCGCTCGGCGCGCTCAAGAAGAAGGTCACCGTCTTTTCCGGCTTCAACACCATCACCGACGGCAAGCCAAACATCGTCCACTGGACTGGACATGCGGGCATCCTGACCGGCGTCGCCGCTTCCAAGGACAAGATTTTCGATCGCCCGAGTTTCGACACGGCGGTTGCGGACGCCATCGGCGGCGGCACCCGTTTCCGGTCGATCGAGCTTACTCCCTTCGGGAACGAGCGCCTCAGCTATTCGACTCGGACCGGGGCAAGCTTCAACACGCCGGATGCAACCCCGCTGGCGGTCTACAAGCGGCTCTTCGGCGAGGGGTTCCAGGATCCCAATAGCGGAACCTGGAAACCGGATCCCAAAATCATGCTGCAGCAGAGCGTGCTGTCAGCCATCACCGAGCAAAGACAGGCGCTTCTTGCCGGCGCCGGCGCCTCCGACCGCGCCCAGCTCGACCAGTATTTCACATCCGTGCGCTCCATGGAGCAGCAACTCGAAGTGGAGCTGCTTGAGCCGGCCAGGGCGGAAGCCTGCCGCGTTCCGAAATCCCCCGGCGAGCAGCCGAAAAGCGGCCGCATCGACATCGTCAATCAGAACAACAAGATGATGGCCGAGCTGATGGCCATGGCGTTGGCGTGCAACCAGACCAAAGTCTTCAACGTGGTTCACACCAGTTCGACGTCCGAGACCTATCTTCCAGGCGACACGTCGATCTATCACCTGCATACGCATGACGAGTCGGTCGATCCCAAGTTGGGCTACCAGGTCATTTCCAGCAAGCTGGCGACGCTCGCTTTCAGCGCCTTCCCTGATTTTCTCAAGGCGCTCGACGCCATTCGCGAAGGCGACGGCACGCTCCTGGACAACACTCTGGTCATGGGGCTGAGCGAGTCGGGCTACGCGAAAATCCATTCGGTCGATAACATCCCGATGATGTTCGCAGGCGGCGCTGGCGGGCGCCACAAGGCCGGCCAGCACATCGCCGGCAATGGCGATCCCGTTACGCGTGTCTCGCTGACCGCCCAACAATTGATCGGCATGCCGGTCGGCGAGTTCGGCGTCGGCAGCATGAAGACGTCCAAGACTATCACCGAAGTCATGGCATGAACCCTGCGTCCGTCTTGGAGGCGACAATGAAGCGAATTGCGATGGCGGCAGCCACACTTGCCCTGGCTTCGGTCGGAACAGGGACGGCGACGGCTGAACCGTGGTCGCGAGGCTATGTTGTCGAGTGGATCGAAGCGGCCGCCTATTTCGGGGGCAAGGGAGGCATTACCGGGCCCGGCACGGACTGTCCAAAAGGCACGACCGAATTCGATCTGAAAAGGCTGCTCACGACATCGTACCGGCCAGCCGAGGAAGTCGCCAAAATTCTCAACCCGGACAAGCCCGAAAGCAAAGGTCTGTTTCCGGCGATGCATATGCGCGGGCCAAACAAGGAGGATGTCTACAAGGAGCCGAAGTCCGTTCCCGATCCCGGCATGCGCGAAGTCCAAGGCAAGATTGCCTACGGGTTCGACCTCGATGGAAACCCGAACACCGGTTTCACCAGCCCGACCGGCCAGCGGGGAATCGACAACCAGTTCTACAAGGCTTGGGGATGCTGGGAAGCTTTCCGCGGTCCGACACGGTCGCCTGGCGCGACCTATCACAATGACGAAATGCGCAATGGCAAGTTCACGGTTGCGATGCTGATCTCCGGCAATTCCGATCCACGCAACGACGAGGACGTGACGCTCGGCATTTTCACCAGCAAGGACAAGCTGGTGAAGGATGCCAAGGGGGATATTGCGCCGGACTATTCCTTCCGCATCGCGAATGAACCCAGATACACGAGCCTGCTGAAGGCGCGCATCGTTGATGGCGTTCTCGAACTGAAGGAGCCGCAGGACATCAAGATGCGCGAGGCGAGCTTTCTTGCAACGCTGACCCTCTATGGCGGACGCGTCCGCATCGAAATGCCAGAGGAAGGCCCGATCCATGGGATGGTCGGCGGCTACAAGCCGATCCAGGAGGCGTTCACCACCTGGACTATTGCCGGCCCCAATGTCGAACTGGTTACTCACGTGGATCTGAGCGCCGCCTATTACGCGCTGGAGCGCAACGCGGATGCGCGTCCCGATCCGGAAAACGGCGCCAACACGGCGGTTTCCACCGCCCTTCACTTCTGGGCCGTGCCTGCCTTTGTCATCCATCCAAAAGCTGGCGAGGGGGCGCAGGCTGTATCGGCGGGCGGCTCGACTGCTGGCGGGGGACGGTAGACTTAGGAATGGAAGCGACAATCGGAGAGAGGCCGCCATGCGTGTTGCGGCGCGTCAGCGGTTGGGGAGTGACGGCGGCCGGACTTGCTGTGGTTGCTTGCCTCAGCCCGCAGGCGATCTCCCAGACCCAGGCTCCGGCAATTTCCGTTGGCGTGGCAGAGGCGATTCCATCAATCGAGGACAAGTACGCCGTCAATAGCGGCGTCAGGATTCATTATGAGGTTAGCGGTGAAGGCCCGCTGATCGTGCTTGTGCATGGCTTCGGGGAATTCTCTGGTTCCTGGGATACGCTGACGCCCGCGCTGAGCGATGCCTATCGCGTGGCCGCAATGGATTTGCGCGGTTACAATCTCTCTGACCAGCCGGACGAATTGGCCGCCTACGCCATGCCAAATCTCGTCGCCGACGTGGCGGCCGTCATCGCAGCCGAGAAGCGCGACCGCGCGATCGTGATCGGTCATGATCTTGGGGCTGCGATCGCCTGGGAATTCGCCTTCGCGGAGCCGGGCAGGCTGGACGGACTCGTTATCCTGTCGATGCCGCACCCGGCGGTCCTGGCAGAGCAACTCGCGACCAATTTCAGACACTATGCGGCGAACCGGTATGCGCGTGAATACCGAAAGGCGGGCTCCGAACGCACGCTGACAGCCGAAGGTCTCTCAGAATGGGTGATCGACCCAGCGTCGAAAGCCAGCCACATTCAGGCGTTCGGGCGCTCAAGTTTCAACAGCATGATGAACTATTACCGGGCGGATTCCGACGTTGACGATGGAGAGTCAACGCCCACAATCAACCTGCCGCTGCTGATCCTTCACGGCATGAGCGATGCAGTCATCCCAGCGTCGGGCCATGACGGCACATGGAAGTACGTGTCCAGCGACAGCGCCGTCATGATTATTCCGGGCGCGGGCCATCATGTGCAGCAGGACGCGCCAGAGCTCGTGAACCAGACAATACGATCATGGTTGGACCTGAAGCGGGAATGATCTCCGCATCGATGGAGCGTTCGCGGGACGTTCTGGTCGGCATTCGATCTCGATCGAGGCTCGATCAGCGAAATGGGCCCTAAGTTTGGTTGCGCTACCGCCATGGCGGACGGCACGATGCAGACCAAGGTCAAGCGAACGGATCCAGGGGTGCGAAATGGCGGTCAGACAGTTCATCGTGGCGACGCTGGCGGGCGCGTGCCTCCTGGCGGCGAACGTCGCTGCTACAGCGCAGCCGGCGGCAAGGCTGTGTACCGCGTCGTTCGCCCTGTCGGATACACAGGGCGCGTTTGCGTCCGCCGACCTCAGGGATGGCGGCCTTGATCGGCTCTATGTGGAGATGGGTCCGACCCGCGCCGCCCTGACAACCAAGGGGGCGGGCGTCAGTGGCGACTACACGTCCCAGACGCCGGAGCTGACCTACTGGCGCTACATGAGCATCTACCAACCCGCCAGTGAATGGCTCACGCCCGGCAGCGTGCGACTCGACTACTCGGGCTTCCGCATTGGCTGGCCGGAGTTCCGCTCGGGCGGAAAGCTCATGAAGACACTTAAGCTGACGGTGACACAGGGCGACCAGTCCATGACTATCGATGTGGACCCCGACGCCAAAGGCGCCGTGATCAACAGCCGCGTGATTGCGATCGATTATGAGGGAATGCTGGTTGGCGAGTATCCAGCGGCCCGTGTCGCCGACCACAGGGCATGGCGCATCGTCGCGGAGGCGCAGCGCCCGATTTCAATTACATTGACGGACGCAAGCAACGGCAAGGTCATGGCGCGAAGCGAAGCCGCTCTGCTGGCGGAGAACTACGTGCAGAACTTGTTGAGCGGTGGGCTGAACGCGTTGCGAGACAAGTTCAAGGCGGGGCAGTGTGACTGACCCTAGAATGGCCGGCGATACCGACGCCATCATCTTCGAGCCCACGCTTGGCCGCGAGAACGTATGCTCGTGTCACGATGTCCCCCGTTACCCCTGCCTTTAGGCTGGTAGTCTTTCTCGGGGCTGACGATGAGGGCCGCAAGGCATGTAGCTGGAGGTGGAATCGGCCTAGCTTGGCTCCTCCCGTGACCCGGGCTACATAGAACAAAAGAAGAATCAGAGAGTGGCTGAATGACGCTCGATACACTGCATCTTGTGCTTCTGGTGCTGGCGCTTGCAGGTATCGGCCTCGCGGTGTGGGCGAGGCAGGGCGCGGCGCCCAGATTGGCGCGGCTGGGGGCGGAGCTGGACAGCGCGCGGGAGGAACGCGCACGGGCGACCGGCGAGCATGAGCGGACGGTGGCGGCTCTGCGGGCGGACCGCGAGGCGGAAGGCGCCGCCTTCAAAGTCGAGACCGGCGGCTTGCGCGCGCGGGCGGAGGCGGCGGAGCTGAGGATCGAGGCGCAGGACGCGGCGATGCGCGAGCGACAGGCGGGCTTCGAGCGCGAACGTGAGCAGTTCGAGAAGCTACAGCTGGAGACCGGCCAGCGCTTCAAGTCGATCGCCGACAGCGCGTTGGTAGAGTCGCAAAAGCGCTTCGTCGAGCTGGCCGACGAGACATTCAAGAAGCACAAGGAGGGCGCGCAGGGCGAGCTTGGCGCGATGCTGAAACCTATCCAGGAAACCTTCGGCCAGTTCCGCGAGAAGGTCGAGGCGATCGAGAAGGTGCGAACTGAGGACAGGGCGCAGCTGACCGAGCAGCTGCGGCAGGTGGGCGAGACGGCGCGGCTGACGCACGAGGTGACGGGCAAGCTGCAGACGGCGCTGGCGGCCCCCAAGGGCGGCGGGCGCTGGGGCGAGGAAACGCTTCGCAATGTGTTGGAGATGGCGGGGTTGTCGCCTTATGCGGACTTCGTCGAGCAGGCGTCGAGCGACACCGAGAAGGGCCGCCAGCGCCCCGACGTGATCGTGCGCATGCCGGGCGGGCGGGAGCTGGTGATCGATAGCAAGGTCTCGCTGGAAGACTATCTCGCCGGCTGCGACGAGCCCGACGCTGGCCTCAGGCGAAAGCGCATGGCGGCGCACGCGGCGCGTGTGCGGGCGCATGTGACCAGCCTCTCGCGCAAGGAGTACACCAAGGCGTTTTCCGACCGGGTCGATTTCGTGGCGATGTTCATACCGGGCGAGAATTTCTATGCGGCCGTGCTGGAGCATGACCGCGAGATCTTCGACTTCGCCGCCCGCAACAATGTGGTGATCGTGACGCCCTCGACGCTGGTCGCGCTGGCCAAATCGGTCGCCTATGGTTGGCGCCAGGAGCAGATGGCCAAGAACGCCGAAGAGGCCGCGAGACTGGGCCGCGAATTATACGAGCGCCTCGCCAAGATGAGCGAGCATATGGGGCGGGTGGGTTC
>JAWXBJ010000216.1:0-5922 GCA_034439955.1 Alphaproteobacteria bacterium | reverse complement strand
CGACATCGCCGGCGATGTCGGACTGGGGGCCGATGGGAAAACCCTTGTGGAGCTGCTCGCTGATGGCCTCGACGACGAAATCGGGACTGTGGCCGAACGCGGTCTGACCATAGCCGTTGACGAGATCGACATACTCATTCCCGTCGATGTCCCAGAGTTTCGAGCCCTTGGCGCGGGAGCAGACAATCGGAAAGATCGCGTCCTTCCACTCGGACCGGAAGCCCGAGACGGATCGCGGATCCGCGAGATGAGCGCGGTTCTCTGCGGCATAGGCCTTCGAGCCAGCCATTCGCGACGAAGCGCGCTCCGTAAAGTCCCGCACGAAATCGCGTTGCGCGGCGGTGAGCGCGGCGCCGGGGGCGTCCTTGCGGAACATGCGAAAGCGTGACGGTTCGTCGTTGGCCGTCTCATCGTTCGCCGGCGCCGGATGATACGGCACGGGCGGCGGGGGCTGGGTTGTCGCACCGGGAACCGGTCCATCGCGGGTGCGGAGAACATCAAGCTGGCGATCGATGAGGGTCTGCATCGCCGCAAGCTGGACCTGGAACGTCGCGGCCAGGTCGGCGTCGCCAGCGATGATTTCAACCGGCGTCGAGGGAGACTGGGGGGTCTGGATGGCGCCGTTCACCGAGGTGAGCGGTGCTTGCTGCGGGGCCGCAGACGGAAGCTGCGCGTCGAGGCGCTTCGCAAGTGCGAGAACTGACGGATAGTCGCCCAAGAGCTGCCGGAAGGTGACCTTCACGGCGTAGCGGCGCTGCACCCGCTGGGCCACCTGCCCCAGAAAAAGCGAGTCGAATCCCAGCTCCAGATAGGACGTGTTCCAGTCAGCCCGGGCGACCGTCTCGCCTGAAAGCGACTCGATGATCCCCGCGATCTCCGCCGAAAGGTTGGCGACACGGTCGTCGGGCGACGGCGTCGCCGCTGCAGCGAGTTCAGGTGCGGTGATGACAGCGTCTCTCTGTGTCGAAGCCAGAGGCGAAGGCCTTTCCGGGGTGTGCCGGGAGGCCAGCGGCGGGTGGCGGTCCCGGGGAGAGGAAGCCGGCGCCTCGATCCAGTAGCGTTTTCTCTCGAACGGATAAGTCGGCAACTCAACGCGCCGTCCGCCACGCTCCAGGCCGGTCCAGTCGATGGCGACGCCGTGAGTCCAGAGGCGCGCGGTCGCATCCGCCATGATGCGCTGGTCGCTCAGCGCTTCGGCGAATTCCGGCAAGGACGTCACGATCGCGACATGGCCGTCGCGCGGCAGTCCCTGGGCCGCGAATGTCGAGAGCGTCCGCCCGGGCCCGACTTCGAGCAGGATGGGTTTCCGGCCCGCGACGACTGTCGCGAGGCCGTCGGCGAAACGCACGGCGGCGCGGCAATGCCGGGCCCAATAGTCGCCCGACCCGACGGTCTCCAGCGTCGCCCACTGCCCCGTAACGCACGACACATAAGGTAGCGCAGGCTCGCGGAACGTGATGCTCGCGGCGCGCGCGGCGAGTTGTTCGACGACCGTGTCCATCATGGCGGAGTGGAAGGCGTGCGAGGTATGCAGCCGCCGATGCTGAATGTCGGCGGAACCCAACTGACGTTCCATCTCGCCGATCGCCTCGAACGGTCCAGAAACAACGCAGAGCGAAGGCGCGTTGACAGCAGCGATATCGACACCCGCGATCAACCTCGCGCGCAGACTTTCCTCCGACGCTCGAACCGCCAGCATGGTTCCGGGGGGCGCCGACTGCATCAGGCTCGCGCGGGCGGCCACCAGTCCGAGCGCATCCTCGAACGACATCACATCGGCGAGGCACGCCGCGACGAACTCCCCGACGCTGTGCCCGATCATCCCGCTTGGCCTGACGCCTCGCGCCATCCAGAGCCGCGCCAGCGCATACTGGGTGAGAAAGAGCGCGGGTTGCGCAAAAACCGTGGAACGAACGGGGTGTGGCGTGTCGTCTTCGCCGGGCGCGCCAGCATACATCAGCTCGCGGATGTCGAGGTTCAACAACGGCTTGAGGATTTCGGCGCCGCGGTCAATCGCCTCACGAAACACCGACTCGCTTTCGTAAAGCGGTTTGCCCATTCCCGGATACTGCGAGCCCTGGCCAGGAAACATGAAAATGACGGGCGGCTGATGGTCGGCGGCGCCCCGCCGGGCCGATTGTCCGAAATCGCGCAGCTTCGAGAGCGCATCGTCGCGGTTCTGCGCGATGACGGCGCCGCGCTGATTGAATGCGCGGCGACCGTTCTGCAGGGTATGGGCGATGTCGGTGAGCGCGAGCGCTGGCTCACGGACGAGATGGTCGGCGAGGCGCGAGGCCACGGCGCTGAGCGCGATGTCGGTGCGGGCCGATAGCGGCAATACAAGAGGACCGGCAGTCACGCACGCGTCGGGGGAACCGGACGCGTCACCGACCAAGGGCGCTTCCTCGAGAATGACATGCACGTTGGTGCCGCCGACACCGAAGGAGCTCACCCCGGCCCTGCGAGGGATGCCGCCCCTCGGCCAGCTGACCGGCCCGGATTCGATCCGGAATGGGCTGTCGGCAAGATTTATGCGAGGGTTTGGCGACGTAAAGCCGGCCAGCGGCGGTATCTCCTCATGGTGCAGGCTGAGGGCCGCCTTGATCAGGCCCGTGACGCCGGCGGCCGCATCCAGGTGGCCGACATTCCCCTTGGCTGAACCCAGCACACAGAAATTGCGACGGCCGTCGCACTCTCCAAAAGCTGTTCTCAAGCCCTGAAACTCGATGGGATCGCCGAGCGGTGTCGCGGTGCCGTGCAGCTCGACATAGCCGATCGATGCGGGGTCCACATCGGCTGCCGCGAGCGCCGCCGCAATGGCGCCGGCCTGGCCCTCCGCGCTTGGCGCGGTGAAGCCGATCTTCGAGGCTCCGTCATTGTTGACCGCCGATCCGCGAATGACGGCATGAATGAGATCGCCAGCGGCAAGGGCGTCCTCCAGCCGCTTCAGCACCACGACGCCCGCGCCGCTGCCGAAGATTGTTCCGGCCGCGTCCTTGTCGAAGGGCCGGCAGACACCGTCACGCGCCCCCATTCCGCCGTCCTGGTAGAGATAGCCGCGCTTTTGCGGAAACGTGATAGAGACACCGCCGGCGAGCGCTGCGTCGCACTGATACATCAGCAGGCTCTGGCAGGCCTGGGAGACAGCCAGAAGGGATGTCGAGCAGGCGCTCTGCACCGTGATGGCCGGTCCGCGCAGATCGAGCTTGTAGGCGATGCGGGTCGCCAGGGCGTCGGGCAAGGCGCCGAGAAGGGTGGGAAAACCGTCGAGCTGGTAATTGCTGGTGAACTCGGCGACCGCCTCGCGATCGACGCAGATATTGTTCAGGAAGTAGGTGGGCATGCTGGCGCCGGCGAAGACGCCAATGGGACCATCATGGCGCTGCGGATCCAGCCCCGCCGCTTCGAGAGCCTCCCAGGCGATCTCCAGGAATACCCGGTGCTGGGGATCCATCAGTTCAGCCTCGCGTCCGTAGACGCCGAAAAAGTCCGCATCGAACAGATCAACATCTTCGAGAATGGGCCGGGCCGCGACAAAATCCGGCGAGGAGCGCGTTCGCTCGTCAAAAGCGTCCTCAAGGTCCCCGGGCGCGAACCGCGTCACCGATACCGTCCCGGTGCGCAAGTTTTTCCAGAAATCGCGCACATTTGCAGCGCCGGGAAAACGCCCGGCCATGCCCACGATGGCCACGGCGTCCACGGGCGTCTGGGCTCCGGAACCGTTCGACCCTGCCCCCGTCATGAAGCGATACCCTTGCCCAGCCGACGCCGTTGCAATGCGGCGCGGCTCCTCGCAGCTCGCTCATGCACCGCCGGCGCCAACCCCGGCGAGGCGAATGTTCCCCGCAGGTATCGGGAAAGTTCGTCGATCCGGGAATGCTCGAACATGGCCTGCAGGGGGAAGTCAAAACCCAGGGCTTTCAGAAGACGAGCATGGACCTGCATGAGCTGAAGCGAGCGGCCGCCAAGATCAAAGAAGTTAACGTCGGCCGGAATGGTCGCAAGGCCCAGCACCTCGCACCACACGCGCGCCACCTGCACTTCCAGAGAGTCGCCCCCCGGTAACCCGACAGCGCGTGCGAGCGGACCGGGATCGGGATCAACGGGTTTCAGACGAGCCGACAGGGCCGCTCGATCGACCTTGCCGTTGGCGGTCAGGGGAAGCGCATTGACCACGATGACCCGTGACGGGGCCATATGCGCCGGCAAGTCGTCGCGCATGCGTCGCAGCGTCTTCGCGGCCAGGTCGTTCGCCGCCGGACGATGGCGCGGTGCGACGAACGCCACGATCTCCTTGTCCGCCACGCCTCGCGCGCTCGCCACGACGGCGGCGTCGAGGATGTCAGCGTGCTCCCGCAGCGCCTGCTCGATCTCTCCCGGCTCGACGCGCTTGCCGCCTATCTTGATCTGCCGATCGCTCCGTCCCAGGAATTCGATCGCGCCACCGGCCCCGCGACGCGCCATGTCGCCGGTCAGGTAGGCGCGCTCATGCGGGTGGACAGGAAGCGTCACGAACCGTTCGGCGGTCAGTGCGGGCTGATTGTGATACCCGATCGCCAACCCCGATCCGCAGGCCGCCAACTGTCCGGCATCGCCGTCGGCGACAGGATGCAGATCCTCACCGAGGATGTAGACGTGCGTGCCCGAGACCGGCCGCCCGATCGGCGCACTGCGCAACGGCTCGCCGTCGCGCGCAAACGCATGACAGCACGTGAATGTGGTGTTCTCGGTCGGGCCATAGCCGTTGATGATCCTGCATCCGGGGAGACAGGCGAGAGCCTTGCCGACATGCGATGGCGAAAGAACGTCGCCTCCGGCCAAAAGCTGGCGCAAAGGGCGCAACTGATCGATCGCTTCATCGACCATGAGATGGAACAGTCCCGCAGTCAGCCAGGCGGTCGTGACGCCATGGCGCGCAATCGCCGCCCCGATGTCGGCCAGCGAAGGATGATCGTTGGCGACGATGGCGAGCGTCCCGCCATTAAGCAGCGCGCCCCAGATTTCAAACGTGCTTGCGTCGAACGCGAGGGGCGACACGTGCAGCACGACCTCGGCGGGCGACAAGTCGCAATAGTTCTGGCCGCTAACTAGACGCGCGACGCCGCGTTGAGGCACGACGACACCCTTGGGAATGCCCGACGAGCCCGACGTGTACATGATGTAAACGGGGTCATCGGGAGCGGCAGGAAACGGGGTGAATGCGTCAGCGGACTTCCCAGAAGTCTCCAGGAGACCTTCGAGCGAAGCGCTTTCGCCTGCCGAGACCAGGGATCGCACTTCGAGGCGAACATCCTTTCCAAAGATCGTGAGTTTTGGCGCTGAGTCCTTCAGCATCCAGGCAAGCTGTCCTGGCGGATAGACCGGATCCATCGGCACGAAAACGGCGCCGACCTTGATGACGCCAAGAAGTGCGGCGACCGTCTCCATCGACCTCGACGCCATGATTCCAACGCGGTCGCCGGGCTGGACCCCGCGCATTCGGAGCCGTGTGGCGACCCGCCCGGAAGCTGCGTCGAGATCCCCATAAGTCCAGGCCTGCCGGTCGCCCTGGACGATCGCCCGCGCCGTGGGCGTGAACCGGGCTATTCTGGCGAAGACGCTCGCAATCCCACCCGCCTGAAGGGCAGACGTTTCCCCATCCTCAGCCACGTGCGCTCACCGACTCATGATTACCGTTCGTTAACATAATAAGTAGCCTGTTTCTCTCGAGGACAAGACTAAACAAGAAGGCTGCTGCTGAATTCTGAATCACCCGTGTTCGACGTAGAAACCGTGCGTCGTCGCCAGATACTTTTCGGGGTGAAAGGGAATTTCCACGGACACTTCGAACACCCTCCATCGATCCCTCAACCGATAGCCAGCCGCCTCCAGATCGGCGAGGAAGGTCTGCTCACTAAAAATCCGATACGGAGCAACCGCCGG
>JAWXBJ010000215.1:0-7414 GCA_034439955.1 Alphaproteobacteria bacterium | reverse complement strand
GGGCACGCGCGTGTCACCAGACAGAGAGCGCGGGCCGAGGCTCGAAATCCTGTTCCGGAAGTCTTCATTACAGTAAACAACAAGATAAACCTATGGTTAATCTAGTATGAATGCCGATATGTCCAACTTTCTGCATCGTTACACCCTGCGTTCATCCTTCTCGTGTAGTAATGATCATACCTACTGCGGGTGATGGTACTTCGTAGTGGTAAGCAGCCATGTAGAAGCGGAGAAGAAATAATGAAAAACGTCCTGCGTTTCCTCAAAGACAAATCCGGCGCCACCGCGATCGAGTACGGCCTGATCGCCGCCCTCATCGCCGTCGCCGTCATCGGCGGCGTGACCTCGCTCGGCACCAACGCCAACGAGACCTTCACGACTGTCGCCGCGAAAATGTAAGCTGGTCTATCCAGTTGTACTTATGAATAGAGGAAGCCGCGGGGATTTTCCCCGCGGTTTTTTTTCTTGTCGATTACATGAAACTCAAGACTTGATTCAGCGGTCTCATGTAGCGTGAAAGAAACCGGACCTGGACTGAACATGATCACCACGCTTGTCTGCCTCGCGTTTCCGGCTCTCCTCATCTACGCGGCGTGGCATGACCTGACGACGATGACCATTCCCAACTGGGTGTCGATCCTGCTCGTGGCGGCGTTTGTTCCGGCCGCAGCCGCCAGCGGGCTCTCGATGCCGGAGGTCGGGCTGCATCTGGCGGCCGGCGCCGTGGCGCTGCTGATCTGCGCCGCGCTCTTCTATCTCAACGTCTTCGGCGGCGGCGACGCCAAGGTGATCGCTGCGGCCTCGCTCTGGATGGGGGCCGCGGGATCCGGCCATTTCGTGATGGGGACGGCGGTTGCGGGCGGGTTGCTCGCGCTTCTCCTCATCGTCGTGCGCCGCATGAAGCTGTCGAGTTCGAAAGCCTGGGCGACGCGTCTCCTGTCTCCCACGGAGGGCGCGCCCTATGCGGTGGCGATCGCCGCCGGAGCGCTGTTCGCCGCGCCGTACTCGCCGCTGCTGGCGGCGGGACTCGCGGGTTCGGCCGCGTAGAGTGGAATGCATGTTTCGCCGTCCGCGAATTAACTAACCCTTAGAAGCCTCGTGAAAGTCTGCCGCTTCAGTTGGGCCTGTGTCAGGCCCTCGGTTGATGCTGGAGGGCTTCCATGTCGCCCGTACGATTGATCATTCTCGTCGTGGCGGCAGGAGCGGCGATCGGGGCCGTGTTTCTCGTGCGCAGCGCCCAGGCGCCCTCTCCCGCCGACGCTGCGGTCTCGACCCAGCCAGCCGCGCAGGAAGTGAGGGCGGCCAAGGAAGTGCTGGTGGCCAAGCGCGAACTGCCTGTCGGCCAGTTTGTCGTGCTCGACGACCTGCAATGGCAGGGTTGGCCGGAGAATGCGCCGACGCCGTCCTTCATCGTCCGTAAAGACGATCCGGAGGCGCTGGAGAAAATGGTCGGCGCGGTCTCGCGCACGGCGCTGGTGGTCGGCGAGCCGATCACCGCCGCCAAGCTGGTCCATCCCGGCGACCAGGGGTTCATGGCCGCCGTGCTGACGCCGGGAATGCGGGCTGTCTCGATCGAGATCTCGACCGAAACCGCAGCCGGCGGCTTCATTCTGCCCAATGACAAGGTCGATGTCTTTCTCACCCGCGAGTTCAAGGCGGAAGAGGGATCGCAGGCCGAGAAGAACATCAAGGGCGAACAGATTCTCGACAATGTTCGCGTCCTCGCGATCGACACCACCTACCAGGCGGCGACGCCGGAAGGAGCGGGGCAGGCGATCGCCGGCACGCGCGCCACACTCGAACTGTCGAGCGAAGACGCCGGACTGATCGTGACGGCGGAAAAGGCCGGCAATCTTTCGCTTATCCTGAGGTCCATCGCCGATCTGCAGTCTCGGTCGGGCGGGACCCAGCGAGGCCGGGCTCTGCGCAACAATGGCGGCGACGGGCAGGCCGAGACCGTCCGCGTCTATCGATATGGAACGCAGAGCGCCACCGCGGTTCCGGCAGGTTGAGGTATCCCATGTCGCGCAGAAAACCCATTCCGGCGGCCGGCCTCGCGGCCATGCTGCTGTCGGCGACCGCCCTCGCCCAGACCGTGCTCGTCGGGCCGGCCCATGCACAGACGCCCCAAAGCGGCGGGCTGAGCGGGCCGCCGGGTCCCGTCGCCGGGGAGCCGCCGCCGCAGCGGATGAATCTCAGCGACAGGAACCAGCCCGATCCGACGCAATCGCTGACCCTCACGGTCAACAAGTCCTACATGATCGAGTTCGACACCGACATTGACGACATCATCGTGGCCAATCCCGGCATCGCCAACGTGACGGCGCGCGACCGGCGCCGCGTGGCGGTGATGGGCGTAGCGCCAGGCGAGAGCAACATCGTCTTTCTCGACCGGAGCGGACGCAAGCTGCTGGTGCTTGAAGTGTCCATCACCGACGGCGTCGCCGGCATGGACCAGCTGCGCGGGCTCATCAACAAGTACGTTCCCGGCAACAAGGTCCAGGTCGAGGCGGTGAACGGCCGGGTGATTCTCGCGGGCGCCGTCCCCAACATCAGCGCCAGCGACCGCGTCATGACGCTGGCGAGGCAGTACGCCAAGGACGATGCCGGCGTGCTCAACATGATGACCATCGAGGGCAAAGACCAGGTCACGCTGAAGGTGCGCATCGTCGAGATGCAGCGTTCGGTGATCAAGCAGCTCGGCATCAACCTGTCGGGCAATATCAGCTTCGGCGAACTGATGCCGCGCCAGCTCGAAACGGCGCTCAATCCGCTGAACGGTCTGCAGACGCTCACGGGCCGGATCCTCAACTCGGCGTGGGAGCAGACCAACTCGATCAGCTCGTCGAACACGTTTGGCGTGGCGGGATCGGCGCTGGGTGGTCTTGCGGCCAATCTGGGGTATCAGAACATCGTCGACGGCTCGCAGCAGAGCGGCGTTGGCGCCAGCATCAGCGCGCTCGAGCGGGTCGGTGTCCTGCGAACGCTGGCCGAGCCAAATCTCACGGCGATCTCCGGCGAAAGCGCGAAATTCCTAGCGGGCGGGGAGTTCCCGGTCCCGGTCGCCCAGGACGAAGGCGCGATCGGCATCGAGTTCAAACCCTTCGGGGTCGGGCTCGGTTTCACACCCGTGGTGATGTCCGAAGGACGGATTTCGCTGCAGGTCTCGACCGAGGTGTCGGAGCTGACGCAGCAGGGCTCGTTCCAGTCGCGTTCGGTGGCGGGCATTGATCCGACGACCGGGCAGACGCTGGCCGGTGTGACGATCTCCGTGCCGGCGCTCAAGGTGCGGCGGGCGGAAACGACGGTCGAGATGCCCTCCGGCGGCAGCCTTGTGATCGCCGGCCTCATCCAGGAGCAGACCAAGCAGAGTCTCGACGGCATCCCCGGCGCCAAGGACATTCCGGTGCTCGGCGCGCTGTTCCGCTCGCGCGACTACCAGAATGACGAGACCGAGCTGATCGTGATCGTGACGCCCTATCTGGTCGAGCCGACCGATCCGCAGAATTTCCGCGATCCGGACCGGGGTTTCGTCACCGTGCGGGACGCGCGGACCATTTTCTTCGGCAAACTCAACGAAGTCTACGCCGTGCCGGGGTCGAGCGTCGGCAAGACCACCGCGCCCTTGGGCGCGAGCGGTTTCATTTTCGACTGAGGGAAGCTCTGCATGTCACGTCCCATCCAGATACTGGTCGCCAGCGTTTCTCTCGCCTCCCTCGCCGCCGGCTGCGCCCAGTCCGCGCGGCAGATCGAGGTGGCGAACAGGATGCACACGCAGATCATGGCGGCAGAGGTCACGGCCGAGCTGAAGATCGACACAGTCGTCGATGGCGAGCGGCTCGGCGCCGACGAGCGCGACGCCGTGCGGTATTTCGCGGGCGCCTACCGGGACGAGGGCCATGGCTCGGTCATCATCTCGCGCCCGAGCAATGGCCCCGACGACGTCTCCGCGATCCGGGCGTCGGCCGACGCCCAGGCGATCCTGCTGGCCGAGGGCGTCGATGCGTCGCGGATCATGGAAGGACCCTATGACGCCTCGGGCGCAAGGCTCGCGCCTCTCGTCATCAGCTATCAGACCTGGGAGGCCGTCGTGCCCGGATGCCCGGACGTCTCGCATTACGACATGGCGTGGACCGGGGCGAACAGCGCCCTCCCGTCGTTCGGCTGCGCTGTCTCCTACAATCTGGCCGCGCAGATCGCCGATCCCTCCGACCTTGTAGGCGCGCAGAAACTCGATCCGGCCGACACGGCGCGGCGGGCCATCGTGCTGTCCAAATACCGCAATGGCGAGCCGACCACGGCCACCCGTTCTGCCGAATCCAGCGGCGCGATCAGCAAGGCTGTGAACTAGACCTGCAAGGGGTGCAAACGAATGAGCGGCGCTAAGGACAGGTTCAAGGATCGCGGCGAACTCGACCAGTTCTCCCACGATCTCGATCTCGACATGGACGCGCCCATCGGGGCCGCGTTCGCGGCGGCGCTGCGCGATCCCAGCGGCGACATCGACAGCGCCGAGGACGAGGTTGACGCCCTCTCCGACGAGGGCTTCGACGATGACGGTTTCCTGACGTCCACCTCCTCCCTGCTCGCGGCCAAGATGGCGTTCGAGGCTGCTCCAGCGGCGCATTCGCCGCACCCGGCCGACGCCCGGGAGCCGGCTGCGGACGACCTGCCTCCGCCCCCTGAAGCGTCGCCCGACACGGTTCCGGATTCCTCCTCCGGGCTCGGCTCGACCTTCGATTACGCCTTCGCCCCGTCTGATTCCGGCGGCGACAGGATGATCCCGCGCATCGCCTTTCACGCTTTCTGCGTGCGCACCCAGATGCTCGGCCTGATGCGCACGATCCAGAAAGACCGGCGCATGAGCAACGTCTCGATGGAGGTCTTCGAAGGCGGCATCCAGACCGCCATCGACTACTATGTCAATGAAACGGCGCCCAACCTCATCGTGGTCGAGGCCACGGGCGAACCGCGCCAACTGCTCTCGGAACTGGATGCGCTGGCGGAGCATTGCGACGAGAACATCCGTGTGGTCGTCGTGGGACACACCAACGACATCCGGCTCTACCGCGAACTGATGCGACGCGGCGTCAGCGAGTATCTCGTGGCGCCGGTCGATCCGGTCCAGATGATCCGGTCGATCGCCGGCCTGTTTGCCGATCCCGAAACGCCGTTCGTCGGCAAGACGCTAGCGGTCACCGGCGTCAAGGGCGGTGTGGGGGCTTCGTCGATCGCTCACAATCTTGCGTGGGCGCTGTCGGAGCGTGTCAAGGTCAATGCCACCCTGGTCGATCTCGACCTCAATTTCGGCACCACGGGCCTCGACTTCAACGAGGATGCCGGCGCGACGATTGCGGACGCGCTGATGTCCGCCGACCGGTTCGACGAGGCCATCATGGGCCGGCTGATTTCCAAGGCGACGGAAAGGCTTTCGCTGTTCACAGCGCCGGCGACGCTGGACCGGACCTACAATCTCGACCCGGACACCTATGGCCGCGTGCTCGAACAGGTGCGCGCCTCGGTTCCGTTCGTCGTGCTCGACCTGCCGCACATCTGGGCCGACTGGTTCAAATCGACCATCATCAGCGCGGACGAGATCGTGGTCGTGGCGGGGCCGGACCTCGCCTCGCTGCGCAATGGCAAGAACCTGATCGACTTCCTCAAGGCCGCACGGCCCAATGACGCCCCGCCCAAGCTCGTGCTCAACATGGTCGGCCTGCCGAAGCGCCCGGAGATTCCCGCCAAGGACTTCGGCTCCGCGATCGGCGTCGAGCCGACGCTGGTGTTGCCGTTCGACGCGCACCTCTTCGGCACGGCGGCCAACAACGGCCAGATGATCTTCGATGTCGCCCCCGATTCCAAGTGCGCACAGGGCCTCGACCAGCTCGCGACCCTTTTGTCCGGCCGCGAAATCCAGGCGGCGAAGCCATCGCTGCTCAAGAAGCTGATGGGCCGTTAAATGAGCGGTATGTTCGGCAAGCGCGCCATGCCTGGCGGGGGGCTGCCCCCGCCGACGCCGATTGCGGCCGCGACGCCGCGCCCGGCGGTCAGCTCCGAAACGCCCTCGGCCAGCAGCGTGGACGACCGTGCGCCGCCGCCTCCGCGCAACGCCGCGCCGCGCCCCGTCGCCAGGTCCGCGCCCAAGGCCCTGGCGCCCGCGCCGGCGAAGGAAAAGATCGCGCAGGTCGATAACCGGTCCGAGGATTATTATCGGACCAAGACCGAGGTCTTCAATGCGCTGATCGACACCATCGACCTCTCGCAGCTGGCGCAGCTCGACCAGGAGAGCGCGCGGGAGGAAATCCGCGACATCGTCATCGAGATCGTCTCGATCAAGAACGTCGTCATGTCCGTGCTCGAGCAGGAAACGCTGCTGGAGGACATCTGCAACGACGTTCTGGGATATGGCCCGCTCGAACCCTTGCTGGCGCGCGACGACATCGCCGACATCATGGTCAACGGCGCGGGCACGACCTACATCGAGGTGGCCGGCAAGATCCAGCGCACGAACATCCGGTTTCGCGACAACGCGCAGCTGATGAACATCTGCCAGCGGATCGTCAGCCAGGTCGGCCGCCGTGTGGATGAAAGCTCGCCGATCTGCGACGCGCGTCTGGCCGACGGCTCGCGGGTCAACGTGATCGCGCCGCCCCTGGCGATCGACGGCCCGACGCTCACGATCCGGAAATTCAGGAAGGACAAGCTGAGGATCGACGACCTGGTGAAGTTCGGCTCGATCACCGAGCCCGGCGCGGAAATCCTCCGCATCATCGGCGCCTGTCGTTGCAACGTGCTGATCTCCGGCGGCACGGGGTCGGGCAAGACGACCCTGCTCAACACGCTGACGGCGTTCATCGCCCCGGGCGAGCGCGTCATCACCTGCGAAGACGCCGCCGAGCTGCAGCTGCAGCAGCCGCATGTCGTGCGTCTCGAGACGCGCCCGCCCAATCTGGAGGGCTCGGGGAAGGTGACGATGACAGACCTCGTCAAGAACTGCCTCAGGATGCGCCCCGACCGCATCATCGTTGGCGAGGTGAGGGGCCCGGAGGCCTTCGATCTCCTTCAGGCGATGAATACGGGCCATGACGGCTCGATGGGGACGCTGCACGCCAACTCGCCGCGCGAAGCCCTGTCGCGCATCGAATCCATGATCACCATGGGCGGGTTCACCCTGCCGCAGCGGACGATCCGGGAGATGATCGTCGGGTCGATTGACGTCGTCATCCAGGCCTCCCGCATGCGTGACGGTTCGCGCAAGATCGTGTCGATCACCGAGGTCATGGGTCTCGAGGGCGACGTGATCGTGACGCAGGACATCATGCGCTACGAGATCAACGGCGAGGACAAGGATGGCAGGCTGATCGGCACCCATAGCGGGACCGGCATCGGCCGCCCCCGGTTCTGGGAGCGCGCG
>JAWXBJ010000214.1:0-20951 GCA_034439955.1 Alphaproteobacteria bacterium | reverse complement strand
CGCCGAATACGGTCTGGGTCGCGGCGTGTCGGTTCTGGACGGCCGCCTCATCGACTCCACCATGGGCCGCGCAGCCGCGCCGCAGGATATTCGCGGCGCCCGGGCGCTTCCGGGTCGCCACAACCACCAGAACGCGGCCGCAGCCTACGCCGCCTGCCGTGCGCTGGGTCTTGAACCGCGCGACATTCTCTCCGGGCTGGCCTCCTTCGCCGGCCTGCCGCACCGGCTCGAAACCATCGGCGAGTTCGAGGGCGTGCGCTTCATCAACGACTCGAAAGCCACCAATGCGCAGGCGGCCGAACAGGCGTTGCGGGCTTTCCCCAATGCCTACTGGATCGTCGGAGGCCGCCCGAAGGAAGACGGGATCGACGAGCTCGAGGCATGTTTCGCGACGGTCCGGAAGGCCTATCTGATAGGCGAGTCCACCGAGAGCTTTTCACGCGCCCTTGCGGGAAAGCTCGAAGTGCAGAAATGCCGGACGCTTGACGTCGCCGTCGAGGCGGCGTTCGCCGACGCACGCGCCTCGGGAGACAAGGCGCCTGTCGTGCTCTTTTCACCGGCCTGCGCCAGTTTCGACCAGTTCAGGGATTTCGAGCAAAGGGGGGACGCGTTCCGGGTCGCCGCCGCTCAACTGGCTCGCCGGCGCACCCTCAAGGAATCGGCATAGTGTGGCGGATCGGACGTTCGCATGATCTCATCGTCGCCCGTTTGCCAACTTCAGAATCGGGACGCTAGCGATGTCGGGAGTTGGGCAGGTCTTCAGCCGCTCCAATGCTTCGCCCCTGGCTGAATGGTGGCGGACGATCGACAAGGGGTTGATGGCCTTCGCGCTCTTTCTGCTGGCGGCGGGCCTTGTCCTCTCGCTGTCGGCGGGTCCGGCGGCCGCAAGCCGCATCGGCTTCGATGATCCGTTTTACTTCGTGTATCGTCAGGTGGCCTTCGCGCTCGCGGCGGGCGGCCTGCTCCTGGCGGCCTCAACGCTCAGCGCGGTCTGGGCGCGCCGTCTGGCCGTCATCCTTTTCCTCGTCTGTTTCCTTCTGATGGCCGCCATCCTGCTGGTCGGCCACGAAGCCAAGGGCGCGCAGCGATGGATCCGCATTGGCGGGGCGACATTCCAGCCGTCGGAGATCATCAAGCCGGCCCTGATCGTGGTCTCGGCCTGGCTGCTGGCCCAGCGCGAGCGGTTTCCCGACGGACCATGGGAGCCGGTCGCCTTCGCCTTTTACGCCGTCACCATGGGCCTTCTGCTGCTCCAGCCCGATGTCGGACAGGCGGTCCTGCTGACGGCCGCTTTCGTCATTGTCTTCTTCGTGTCCGGCCTACCCTGGACGTGGGCCGCCGCGTTCCTGGCGGGAGGGGCGGGACTTGCCATAGGCCTCTACCTTCTTCTGCCGCACGTGCGCATCCGCATCGACAGCTTCGTCAACCCGACGGCCTACGACACCTATCAGATCGACAAGGCGCGGGAAGCGATGGAGCGTGGCGGACTGTTCGGCGCGGGGCCGGGGGAGGGAACGATCAAATCCTCCCTTCCGGACGCGCACACCGATTTCATCTATTCCGTCGCGGGTGAGGAATTTGGTCTCTTCTCGTGCGTTCTCCTGGCGCTCGCCTTCGCGGTGATCAGCATCAAGGGCGTGATGGATGCGTCCCGCAACAGCGACGTCTATCAGCGCGCGGCCGGGGTCGGCCTGTTTGCGATGTTCGGCCTTCAGGCCGCCATCAACATGGCGGTCAATGTCGGTCTGATCCCGCCGAAAGGCATGACCCTGCCGCTGGTCTCTTCCGGCGGCTCCTCGCTGCTGGGTTCGGCGCTGACGCTCGGACTGGCGCTGGCCCTGACGCGGCGGCGGCACGAAGGGACCTTCATGAGACTGAGGCCCGCATGACTGTCGCACAGGACGAAAAACCTCTGGTCGTGATCGCTGCAGGCGGGACGGGCGGCCACATGTTTCCCGCCCAGGCCTTCGCCGACGAAATGCGCTCAAGGGGCTGGACGATCGCTTTGGTCACGGACGAACGGGGAGAAAAATACGCCCTCGATTTCCCGGCGGACTGGAAACAAGAGGTCGATGCGGCGACTTTTGGATCCCGGGCTCCGCACAAGCTCATCTCTGCGGTCATCAAGCTCCGGACCGGCACGGCGGCGGCGCGCAGGAAGTTTCTGGAGACCCGCCCGAAGCTGATCGCCGGCTTTGGCGGCTATCCCTCCTATCCTTCCCTGTCGGCGGCCCGGGCGCTCGGCCTGCCCATTATCATTCACGAGCAGAACTCGGTTCTGGGTCGCGTCAACCGGCTGTTCGCCGGCTCTGCGAGGTTCGTGGCTTGCGGTTTCGATCGCCTCGACCGCTTGCCGGCGACCGCGGCGGGCAATCGTCGGGTGGTCGGCAATCCGGTGCGCAGCGCGATCAGGGCGGTACGCGACCTTCCTTATCCAGACCTCCCCGATGGCGGCCGGACAGGCATTCTCGTGACCGGCGGCAGCCAGGGCGCCCGTCTGTTCGGAGAGGTGATCCCGGCGGCGATCGTCAGCCTGTCGCCGCAACTTCGTGCGCGCCTTTCCATCGTTCACCAGGCTCGGGAGGAACAGGTCGAGGCGGTCCGCGCGATCTATGCGGCGGCCGGAGTAGAGGCGATCGTCCAGTCGTTCTTCTCCGACATGCAGTTGCGTCTAGCTGCGGCCCACCTTGTCATTGCGCGGGCCGGCGCCTCGACGGTGACGGAACTGGCGATTGTGGGGCGTCCCTCCATCCTCATTCCACTCGCCATCGCGATGGACGACCACCAGACCGCCAACGCCGAGGGGATGGTGCGCGGCGCGGCCGCAGACGTGCTCTCCGAGGACAAGTTCAATCCTGTTTCGCTGGCCGCGCTGCTGACGGAAAGACTGGGCAATGCCGGCGTCCTGCGCGCCCGCGCCAAGGCCGCCCTGTCGCTTGGCCGTCCGAACGCCGCGCGGGACCTCGCCGATCTTGCCGAGGAGGCGGCCGGCGTGACAGGTAAGGCCGATGCGTAGTTCCATTCCCTTTGATGTCGGCCCCGTCCACTTCGTCGGCATTGGCGGCATCGGGATGTCCGGCATCGCCGAGGTCATGCTGAACCTCGGTTATGAGGTCTCCGGTTCGGACATTCGCGAGAACCCCAACGCCGCCCGTCTCGCCAAGCGGGGCGCCAGGATTTTCATCGGTCATGCGGCGGGCAACATCGAGGGCGCCGGCGCCCTGGTGATCTCCTCCGCCATCAAGAGCGGCAATCCGGAGGTCGATGCGGCCCGCGCGCGCGCAATCCCGGTCGTACGCCGCGCCGACATGCTGGCCGAGCTGATCCGTCTCAAATGGACGGTCGCCATCGCCGGCACGCATGGCAAGACCACGACGACCTCGATGGTCGCGGCGCTGCTGGACGGCGTCGGGCTCGATCCCACCGTCATCAATGGCGGCGTCATCAACGCCTATGGTTCGAACGCCAAGCTCGGCGCCGGGCAATGGATGGTGGTGGAGGCCGACGAAAGCGACGGCACTTTCACCAAGCTGCGACCCACGGTCTGCATCGTCACCAATATCGATGCCGAGCACATGGACCATTATGGCTCGATGGAGGCGCTGCGCAGGGGGTTCGACACCTTCGTCGAGAACCTTCCCTTCTATGGCTTCGCCGTCCTGTGCGCAGATCATCCGGAAGTGCAGGCGCTCGCCAGCCGCATTCCCGATCGCCGCAGGATCACCTACGGATTCAATCCGCAGGCCGATCTCTGGGCGGTCAATGTGCGCTCCGAGGCGGAAGGCTCGACATTCGATCTCGTCCTCAGGGCGCGCGGCGTCAAGGATGAGACGCGATGGATCGGGCTCAAGCTACCGATGGCGGGCCGGCACAATGTCCAGAACTCGCTGGCCGCGATCGCGGTGGCGCGCGAGCTTGGCGGCGACGAGGACCAGATTCGCACGGCGCTCGCGCGCTTCGCCGGCGTGAAGCGCCGTTTCACCTCGGTCGGCGACTGGAACGGGGTTCGGATCATCGACGATTACGGTCATCACCCGGTCGAGATAAAGGCGGTGCTCCGCGCCGCGCGCGATGTGCAGGGTCCGAAAGGCGAGGGGGGCCGCGTCATCGCGGTCGTGCAGCCCCACCGTTACACGCGGCTGCGCGACCTGTTCGAGGATTTCTGCACCTGCTTCAACGACGCTGACCAGGTCTTCATCGCGCCCGTCTATGCCGCCGGCGAAGCGCCGATCGACGGCATTTCGGCTCCGTCGCTCGTCAAGGGTCTGCTGGAGCACGGCCATCGGTCGGCCAGCGCGCTTGGCTCGCTTGACGAGCTGCCGGCCGTCATTCGCTCCGGAGCGCGGACTGGAGACATGGTGGTCTGTCTCGGGGCAGGCGATATCACGGCGCACGCCAATGCGCTCGTGGAGAAACTCAGCGCCGGCTGAAGCAACGCGTCCATCTGGCGGAAACAAGCTGCGTTATGGCTATGAAATACAGCAACTTGTCTGCTTTCATCGAACCCGATTGAATTCAGGTTGATCGAGCCGGCATTCTCGCAAGCGCGAGACGCCTGTGGTAAGAGACGCCATGGATGTTCGTGCGACCGATTATACGAATGGCCTTAAACGCCGTGCGTTCACCAACGCCGAGGTCGCGCGCATGGTGGAGGTCGGCCTTCTCGACGGTGACGAGCGGCTGGAGTTGCTTCGCGGGGAGATCGTTCCCATGCCTTCGGAGTATGATCTTCACGGTCGCGCACGCTGGATTTTGCAGAGCGTTTTTTCCGAAGCGCTTGGACGCCGGTATTTTCTGGCGAGCGAGCTGAGCCTGTTCCTGTTTGACGACACGAAAGTGAAGCCGGACCTGCACGTCTTCGATCCCGCGATGCGAAGTGAAGACGTGCGCGGGCCAGATGTCCTTCTCGTCGTTGAGCTGTCGGCGTCGAGCCATCATCGCGATTTCCGGCTCAAGCTCCCGCTCTATGCCGAGGCTGGCGTGCCGGAGGTCTGGATTATCGATCTGGATGCACGAGAGGGACATTCCTACAGTCAGCCGCTCGGCGCCGGCTATTCGGTGCATGCCGGGTTCGGCGTGGAAGCAGCCATGGTTCCGCTGCTGCTGCCTGATGCCTCGCTGAGGCCAGGCGATTTGCTGCGCTAGGGAATCCTTCGGTCGATCTGGATCGGGCCGATCCCCCGATGACCGGGCCGTCCCGCGCTGCGGGTTCGACCCGTCATTAGCATTTTCGAAACATCCCCGGTGCTTTTTGCTCCGCATGATCCTTTGGTCAGGACCGCTGTTGTGGCGGCGGGATTGCGAGCATGCCGACAATGAAGCGGGTTCTTCCCCTGGTGTTGCTCTCCTGCCTCGTCGCCACCGGCGCCATGCTCGCCCTCGCGTCGCGAACATCGTCGGCGGCGACGCCCGGGCTTCGCAATGCCGCCAGCTTCGTGCGTCCCCAATTCGATCCCCCTGGCTTCGGCAAAACGCTGGTGGCGCAGCAACTGGACACGCTGCGCGCCCAGGTCGACCTGACGCGCTATTCCACGATCGGGCGTCGCCAGGCCCTTTCGCGCCTCTCGGCCAATCGCGCGGCCTGCTATGCGGCGCTGGACGACGCCGATGTCGGCTATGTCCGCGTCGCCGCCACCCGCAACGCGACGGGATGCGGATACAATGATGCGCTTCGGCTTGAGCGGGGACTGGTCGCCTACGCCTCCGGCGACCCCTTCGTGATGACGTGCGCCCAGGCCGCGCGTCTTCACCTCTGGGAGCGCCAGGTGGTTGCGCCCGCCGCCGAGAAGCATCTTGGTTCGGCCCTGGTGGAGATCGTGGCGTTCGGGGCTTTCTCCTGCCGGCGCATCCAGGGCGTCGGCCGCCTCAGCGAACATGCCTATGGCCGCGCAGCCGACATCAAGGCGTTCCGGCTCGCCGATGGCCGGACCATCACCGTGCTGGACGATTTCCGTTCAAAGGGGTCCGAGGGCGCTTTTCTCCGCGAGATTCGCGACCGGGCCTGCGACGTTTTCGACGTCACCCTGAGCCCGGATCACGACGCCGACCACGCCAACCATTTTCACCTCGACGTCGGCGGCGAACACATCTGTCGTTGAAGAGTCGAGGAGGGTCGGGAAGCGTTGGCGGTCTTGCATCGCAATCCCGCTGCGGGCTAAGCCCCGGGGTATGAGCCAGCTGATCGACCGTCTGCCGCCCGTGCGGGGCAAACTCATCGCCAACGAGATCCTCGCCCCCTTTACGTGGTTTCGGGTTGGCGGCGCGGCTGACGCGCTGTTCCTGCCGCAGGACGAGGCCGACCTCGCGGCCTTTCTCCATGCCCTGCCTGACGGCATTCCCGTCACGATACTGGGCGCTGCCTCCAACACCATTATTCGCGACGGCGGGGTCGAAGGCGTCGTGATCCGCCTCACGCCGTCTTTCGGCAGGATTGCAGTGGAAGGAATGCGAATCAGGGCGGGCGCAGCGGCGCTCGATTCCCGTGTGTCCGAAGCCGCGGCGAGGGCTGGAATCGCGGGGCTGGAGTTCTTCTCGGGCGTGCCCGGCGCCATAGGCGGCGCGCTGCGCATGAATGCAGGATGTTATGGCCGCGAAACAAAAGACGTGCTGATCGAGGCCGTTGCGCTCGATCGCAAGGGACGGCGCATTGTTCTGACGCCGGCCGAGTTCGGCTTTTCGTATCGCCACGCCGAGGCGCCGCCCGATCTGGTCTTCATCGAGGCCGTGTTCGAGGGCCGGCCTGACGATCCCGCCGCGATCGTGTCCCGGATCGAGGCGCTCAAGGCGCGGCGGGAGGCGACGCAGCCCATCCGCGAGAAAACCGGCGGCTCGACATTCGCCAATCCCGATCCGCCGGGCGCGCCCGATCAGCGCAGCGCCTGGAAACTTGTCGATGAAGCCGGCATGCGCGGCGCGCGGCGGGGCGGGGCGCAGGTGAGCGAGTTGCACTGCAACTTCCTCATCAACACCGGCGATGCGACTGCGGCGGACATCGAAGGCCTGGGCGAGGCCGTGCGCTCGGCCGTCAGACTCAAATCCGCCGTCGACCTGCGCTGGGAGATCAGGCGCATCGGGCGGCTGAACCCGGATGCGGGTTGGAGCGGGACAAGCGATCCGTTCGCGGCGAAGGACGCTTGAACTGAATACAGGATCTGTATCCGCGTCATGGTCGGGCTCGTCCCGACCAGCTTGCTCGCGCAGCGAAGAAAGGTTCTCGGGACAAGCCCGAGAATGACGGTGTTGGGTCGGCGCACTGGCCGTGAGGAGATGAGACTGCGATCAGCGTGCCGCTGGGCGACCTGCGACCGGGAGCAGTTCGGGGCGCGCCGAATCAGGCGTCGCGCAGCCATGTCGAGATCACCGCCCGCGCTGTTCACTCGTTGGCCGCGCGCGGGCGCAGACGTGTCTCGTAGCGCTATTTCCTCAGCGCCTTGTAGACCAGTTGCGGAGATTCGCCGCGCAGATCGACGCTCCCCGGGCCGCCGCCGCCGCGACGCTGGATCATGGCGACGAAACCCAGATCATTGACCGGGTCCGCCCAGAACCAGGTGCCGTCGATGCCGAACCACGAAAACGTGCCGACGGGCTGGGGAGCGCGTTCGGTGGATTCGATCTGCACCTGGCCGCCAAGACCCCAGCCGGCTCCAAAGCCGCGCAGATCGCCCGAGAGGTGGTTGCGCATCATCAGCTGGAGTGTCTCGGGCTTCAGGATGCGCTGGCCGTCGAGTTCGCCGTCGCTCACCAGCATGCGGGCGAACCGGGCATAGTCATGCAGGGTGGAGGCGAGGCCGCCGCCGCCCGACTGGGCGTGATCGGCCTTGAAGAAATCGCGGTCGGCGGGGTCCGGAAAAAGCTCCATCCGCCCACTCGCAGGGTTGCGGGTGTAGACGGTGGCGAAGCGCGCCCGGTCGGCTTCGTCGAGAACAAAGCCGGTGTCCTTCATGCCGAGCGGCGTGAAGATGTTGGCTTCGAGATAGTCGCCGAACGTCATGCCCGACAGGCGCTCGATGATCGCGCCCTGCACGTCGATGCCGATCGAGTACGAGAAACGCTCTCCCGGCTGGGCGAGCAACGGAATTTCCGCGACCCGGTCGACCAGCGCCTTGAGGTCCTTCTTGCCCATCGGATGATCGGCGATGAACATGCGGTCGACGGCGTTGTTGGCGCTGAGCCCATAACCGAAGCCTGCGGTATGGGTGAACAGTTCGCGCATCGTCGCGGGGCGCGCGGCGTTGACCAGCACAACTTTCTTGTCGGCGTCCTCGGTGTGGACCTTGAGGCTGGCGAATTCGGGAACGTATCTGGTGACCGGGTCGTCAAGCTGCCATTTGCCCTGTTCATAGAGCTGCATCAGGGCGACGCCGGTGATCACCTTGGTCATCGACCGGATGCGGAAGATCGTGTCCTCGGTCAGCGGCGCGCCGCCAAAGGAGCGAGTTCCGAAGGTGTTGAAGGCCGCGACCTCTCCATCCTTGAACAGCACATATTCGAGACCGGACACCTGTCCCTTGTCGACCGCTTCCTTGAGGCGGGCGTCGAGCGCGGCGAGGCCTTCGGGCGTAAAGTCCGTCTGGGTCGCGACCACGTCGGCACGGGTCGGCCATTGAGCCGCCCTGGCGTCGGGACCGGGCGCGGTGGCGCAGGCCGCGAGCACGCTGGCCAGACCGGCCGCCAGCCAGGTTCGGGCGTGCGCAACACGGAACTGCTCAAGCATCGTGGTGACCTCTCGCAAAGAGTTCGCAATGGGACGGACACGTTTCAGGCGACGCCCATGCCGGACGTCGCCTGAGTCGACAATCGCTCACCGCCGAAGCGGGCGTTCGGCCGGACCTATTGCGCCGGAGTTGGCGCGGGCGAAACGGCTGCGGCGGGCGCGGCGCCCTGAAGCGCGGCGTAGACCAGTTTCGCCGAATCGCCCCGGAAGTTCATGCCATCGGGACGGGCAGGGCCCATGCGCTGGATCATGCCGATGAAAAAGAGATCGTTGGCGGGATCGATCCAGAACCAGGTTCCCGCCGCGCCGCCCCAGTAATATGTGCCGACGCCATTGGGGACGTTGGCGGCCGCCGGGTCGGTATAGATGGCGTAATCCATGCCGAAGCCCACGCCCGGCAGGCCCGGATTGGCGGTCGTGCCGTCCGAATAAAGGCGCAGGTCGCCGATATGGTTCGACGTCATGATCGCGATCGTCTCGGGCTTGAGCACGCGATTTCCGCCGAGTTCGCCCTTGTTGAGCATCATCTGGCAGAAGCGCGCATAGTCGTGGATCGTCGATACCAGTCCGCCGCCGCCGGATTCCAGACGGTTGGGATCGGTGAAGCCGGGCCGGTCCGGCCGCTCGGGATTGGCGACGATCTTCGAGGTTTTCTCGTCCCATGAATAGACGTCGGCGAAGCGCGCCTTGTTGGCCTCGGTGACGAAGAACGACGTGTCGTCCATGCCGAGCGGGGTGAACAGGTTGGCCTTGAGATACTCGCCGAATTTCTGGCCCGACAGTTTCTGGACCAGATAGCCCTGGATGTCGACGGACACCGAATAGGACCAGCGCGTGCCTGGCTCGAAAAGGAGCGGAATTCCCGCGACCTTGGTCATCATCTCTTCGAGGTTCGGAGAGCCGAGAACGGCCTGGTCGCGGAACGCCTCATTGACCGGGTCATTGCCGGCGAGACCGTAACCGAAGCCCGCCGTGTGGGTCATGATCTCGCGCATGGTCGGCGGCCGCGACGGATCGGCGAGGATCGCCTTGCCGGCCTTGTCGACGCCCGTCATCAGCTTGAGGCTGGCGAGTTCGGGAGCGTGCTTGGTCACCGGATCGTCGAGCTGCCATTTGCCCTGCTCGAACAGCTGCATCAGGGCGACGCCCGTGACCGGTTTCGACATCGAATAGATCCGGAACATCGTATCCTTTGTCATCGGCGCTTCGCCGGACTGGACGCCATAGGTGTTGAACTGCGCTACGTCGCCATTGCGCACCAGCATCGTCACCATGCCGGCGACGTCCTGGTCGGCGACCGATTTGGCCATCGCGGCGTCAAGGGCGGCGAGCCCTTCGACGGTAAAGCCGAGCGTGGTGGGATCGGCCACCGCCGCGGCCGGCCATGCCCTGGCGTCCGACGGCTTGGCCGCCACGGCGGCGATCTCGGTCGGCGCGGGCGCCGGCGCTTCATTGCCGCAGGCGGCGGCCAGCATGATTGCGGAAGCCGCAACCATCCACATGCGCGCGGTCGGTCGATACGCGGTCTGTCGATACACGGTCTGTCGATACATGGTGTTGGACATCTCTTCCCCTGACTTGAACGGTATTCTCCGTCGTGACCGCCAGCATACAGATGTTTGCGGCGCTTCGCCAAGCCGATCGAGGGGACAATGCCGAGACCGTGAACGCCGGCCGGCGGAGTGCAAGGCAGATTGGGAGCGCCACCCTGTCGCCATCCTGCGAATGAATTGCAAATAGCCTGCAAGAAGCAGTAGGGTCGCACGCTCATCGCAAGCGACCGGTATGACGCCAGAGCCGCCCCTCCAGCATTCCCGGCGCAGTCGCGCCCTGCGCCCCGTCTATTTTCTGGCGGGTTGCGCGTGCGTCGGGCTGGGCGTCGCCGGCTATATTCTGCCGATGATGCCGGGCACCGTGTTTCTCATCCTTGCGGCGGCCTGCTTTGCGCGCTCGTCGCCGAGATTCGAGGCCTGGCTGGTCACCCATCCGAGATTCGGTCCGGGCGTGGTGGCGTGGCGAGAGAAAGGCGCCATCCCCACCCGGGTGAAAATCCTGGCGATCGGCATGATGATCCTGTCATTCGGCCTGGTTCTGGCCTCACGCGCTCCGCCTGTGGCGGTCGCCGTCACAGCGCTGTTTCTGGCGGTTTCAGCCCTTTTTGTCGGGACGCGGCCGAGCGGGAAAAGGATCGAGCCCGGGCCGGGCAATTGAGAGTCTATTCTATTCAACAACCGAGGCGTTGAAATGGCCGCCGGGCGCCAGCCGCGAAAGCTCTGGCCAGAGCGTTGCTGACAGGCTGATCCAGGTGCGCTTTTTTCCCATGCGTCCCGGCGGTTCGGCGTGCTGCGGCGCCCGTGAGCCGGAGGGCCAGAGTTCGTATTCCTCGTAAGGGTGATCCATGAAGGCGCGGAAGACCTCGGCGCCGCCCGCTCTGGCGGTGATGAGCACCCAGCCCGAAGGGTCGGGCGCGGCCACGATCTCCGCCTCGCCAAGGACCGTCGCGGCGCGGATGCGGGTGAGGCGTCCCCCGTCGTGTTCGATAACCTCAAGCCGGACGGGAATGTCCTGAGCCGCGCGCCCTTCGAGGCGCCAGTCGGGAAACCAGCGTGCGTCGCCAGCGAGATTGTCGACCAGCCAGCCCATCTCGTCCGCCGTGTGGGGCGCGGTGATCTCGGCGCCCGTTCCCGTGCTGTCGGAGAAGAAGGGCTTGCGGCGCGGCGGGAGCATGGCTTCACCCGATCTCGTCGATCCAGCCCGCCAGATCGCCCAGAGAGCCCAGTTGTCGAAACCGGGGATGATCGACCGGTACGGCCGCCGCCTCGTGCTCCCAGACCAGCGGATAGGGCACCAGCGCCGCATGGCCTCCGGCCGCCAGCATGGGCAGCACATCCGATCGGACCGAATTTCCCGCCATCAGGCTGGTCCCGGCCGAGCCGCCATGGCGGGCGAAAGCCCGGGCGTACACCTCCGGCGTCTTCTCGCTGACGATCTCGACCCCCGAGAAATGCGAACCCAGTCCCGAGGCTGCGAGCTTGGTCTCCTGATGGAAAAGATCGCCCTTGGTGATGAGGATCAGCTTGCCGCGCTTCTTGAGATCGCCCAGGGCGTCGGCGACCCCGGGCAGAGGCTCGACCGGGTGCTGCATGATCTCGCGGCCGGCCGCCAGAATCTCCTTCATCACCGAGGCCGAGGCGCGCGCCCCGCTGATCTCGATCGCCGTCTCGATCATCGAAAGAGTGAACCCCTTGGCGCCATAGCCATAGACGCCGATGTTCCGGCGCTCCACCTCGTTGAGCCTGGCCTCGACGGTTTCGGGCGAGGCGTAGTCCGCCAGCAGGTCGTGATACCTGGCGTGGGTCAGCCGGTAATAGGTTTCGTGATGCCAGAGCGTATCGTCGGCATCGACGCCGATAAGGGAAAGGGGCATGGCGACGCTCCGCTTGGCGAGGGCGGGGTCTAGCGCGGCGGCGCGCGCTAGCAAAGCGCGGTGTTGATGCGTCCACGGGATTTCCTCCCCACCGACTTTACGTTCAACATGAACCGCAAATTCAGTAGCCCGCCGGTAACGCCTGGCGCCGCATGACTGGATCAGAAGGAGCATCGCATGAAGCGCGTCGCCGTCATCATGGGAGGCTGGTCGTCGGAACGGCCTGTCTCGCTGTCCTCGGGCAGGGGCATGGCGGACGCCGCGCGCGCCGCCGGCTACGACGTCGTCGAGATCGATGTCGATCGCGATCTCGGCGACGCCCTGAAGCGCGCCTCCCCCGACGTGGTCCTCAACGCCCTTCACGGACCCTGGGGCGAGGATGGCTGCGTTCAGGGCCTGCTCGAGATCATGGGACTTCCCTACACGCATTCGGGCGTGCTCACCTCGGCGCTGGCCATGGACAAGGACAAGTCGCGGGCCGTCTACGCCCAGCACGGTCTCGATATCGCCGAAGGCGGCGTCTATGCCGTCGAGGACCTGGCGCGCGACCACAAGATGGCGCCGCCCTATGTCATCAAGCCCATCGCGGAAGGCTCCAGCTTCGGCGTCTTCATCGTCCGCGAAGGCGCCAACCGTCCGCCGAAGGAACTCGTTGACGGCACATGGACCTATGGGCGCGACGCGCTGCTGGAAAGATTCATACCCGGCCGCGAACTCACCGTCGGCGTCATGGGCGATCGGGCTCTGGCTGTCACGGAGATCACGACTTTAAGGGAATATTACGATTACGAGGCGAAATATGACGCTGGAGGATCGCGCCACGTTCTCCCGGCAGACCTGCCCCCCGACGTGACCCAGGCGGCGCTCGATGCGTCGCTGAAAGCTCACCAGGCGCTTGGCTGCCGGGGCGTTTCGCGGTCGGACTTTCGCTATGACGACAGGGCGGGCCGCCTCGTGATTCTCGAGACAAACACGCAACCGGGCATGACGCCCACCTCGCTCATCCCCGAGCAGGCCGCGCATGTGGGGATCGATTATCCCTCTCTGGTCCGCTGGATGATCGAGGATGCGTCATGCCCCCGCTGACGCCGTCCGAGGGACAATTGACCGAGGTGACCGGATGAGCAAGGCGACACGCCCCAGGATAGCGGCGCCCGCCGACGAACGCGCGGAGATGCATGCTCCCGCGATGCGGGCCGGACACATGCCCTATTCGGCCGCCTGGCTGCGGAAGAAAGCCGGCACCTACGCATTCGGAACCGTCGTGTGCGGAGCTGTGATGGTGACGGCCGCCGCCTGGATGGGCGGATCGCTCGGCTCCTTCGGCAAGCGCATGGGGGAGGGCGTCGATGTGATGGTGCGGGCCGCCGGCCTCAGCGTCGAGCGTGTCAACATTGTGGGGCTTGAGCCAATCGTCGAACAGCGTGCGCGCGAAGCCGCCATGGTCGAGCCGGGTGAAAGCATGCTGGCCGCCGACCCCTACGCCATCAGGACGCGCATCGAACAGCTCGACGCCGTCGGCGGCGTCAGCGTTCATCGTCTCTGGCCCGACCAGATCACCATCATCGCCGAAACGCGCGAACCGATCGCCCTCTGGCGGGACGGAGCGGGCTGGCGCGTTATCGACCAGCACGGCAAGACCTTCGCGCAGGTTGATCCGGACGCGTTCATTCACCTGCCGCGGGTCAGCGGCCGCAACGGCGCCGAGGCGGCGTCGGCGCTCCTGCTGATGATGTCGGATTATCCCGAACTGGCCAGACGGATGAAGACCGCCAAACGGGTGGGCGACCGGCGCTGGGATGTCACATTCCACGGCGGCGTCGAGGTCGCGCTACCCGAGGACGGCCGGCTCGACGAGGCGCTGGGCGCACTCAACTTCCTCCAGGCGCAGAACCGCCTGCTCGAACTGCCGCTCACCCGGATCGACGCCCGCCATCCGGAACGTTTCGCCCTGCAGCCGACGCCCGGCGCGCCGGCTCTCGGAGGCGCATGACCGGAATGTCGAGTCTGGCGCAGCGTACCCTCATGCGCGATCGCGACCGCCCCGGCGGCCGCAGCGCGGTGATGGCCGCCCTCGATATCGGCTCCTCGAAGATCACCTGTCTGATTTCCCGTCGGGCGGACGCTGTTGACGGCGAGCCAAGGGTTGCTGGCGCCGGCGTCCAGGCGACACGCGGCGTCCGCGCCGGCGCCGCGATCGATCTCGAAGCCCTGGAACGCTCCATCCGGCTTGCGGTCGAACAGGCCGAGAGAGGCGCCGGGCAGCGCATCACCGAGGTCGTTGTCGGCATCAGCGGTCCCGATCTCAAGAGCGACGTGGTGCGGGCCAAGCTTCCCCTGAACGGCCGTGAAGTGACCGCCCAGCACGTCCGCGACGCGCGGACGGCGGCGCTGGAAAGCTTTCGCTCCGGCGGGCGGGAAATCCTGCATTCGGCCCTGCTGGGGTACGCCCTCGACGGCGCCTCGGGCGTCAAGGACCCGCGCGGCATGTACGCGGACACGATGACGGCCAGCTTCGTCGTCGTCTCCGCTCCCCTGGCCGGCTTGCGCAACATCATGCAGTGCGTGTCCCGGGCTCACCTCACGCCGGTCGCGGTCGTGGCGGCGCCCTATGCCTCGGGCCTCGCCGTCCTCGTCGAGGACGAGGCCGAGCATGGCGCGATGGTCATCGATTTCGGCAGCGGCGTTACCAGCGCCGCAGCATTTTGTGACGGCGGCCTTGTTCACGTCGAGGCGATGGCGATGGGATCCTCGCGCGCGACGGCAGATCTGGCGCAGGGCCTCGGGACGACCTTCGCCGCAGCCGAACGAATGAAGACCCTGCATGGGGCGGTCGGCCAGACCAACCTGACGGCGCTAGACAGGGTGGAGGCGCCCCGTCTTGGTCCCGACGGCCGGCTGGAGGCCTCGCAGTGCAGCCGGGCCGACATCGCCCGCATTCTGCGGCCGCGCATCGAGGAGATCTTCGAGTTGATGGACCAGCGTCTGTCCAGGGCGTCGGCGGCGGGCCGCCCACTTCCGAGGCGCATTATCCTCACCGGGGGCGGCAGCCAGCTGGGCTGTGTGCGCGAACTTGCGGAGGACGTGTTCCGGGCGCCGGTCCGTCTTGCCCGGCCGACCAATGTAAAGGGTCTTGGCGAGACGTTTGGAACAGCTTCTTTCGCTGCCGCCGCCGGACTGTTAAGGTGGGAGCTGATGGGGTCGCCGGATGTCGGGCGCCCGGCGATCGACCGGGCGCATACGGACGCTGGCGCCGGAATGTTCAGGCGGGTCGCGAGCTGGCTTCAGGAAAATTTCTGAAACGCCGAAGGTTTTAAGACGGGCTTAGGCAAAAGTCGGGATTCTCCCTCAAAATGCCGCGATCAGGGGATCGTTGGGGGAGCGTTTAGTCGAAGGTGTTCCATGGCGCTTGAACTGAGCCCCCGGATAGTCGTGATCGGCGTTGGCGGGGCCGGCGGCAATGCCGTCAACAACATGATCGAATCCAATCTCCGGGGCGTCGAATTCGTCGTCGCCAACACGGACGCGCAGGCGCTGACTCGCTCCAGGGCGCCGGTCCACATCCAGCTCGGCGTGAGCCGGACCGAGGGCCTGGGCGCCGGCGCCAATCCCGAGGTCGGGGCCGAAGCCGCAAAGGAATCCGCCGAGGAGATCAAGAAGCTGCTGCATGGCGCCCACATGTGCTTCATCGCCGCCGGCATGGGCGGCGGCACGGGAACCGGCGCCGCCCCCATCATCGCGAGGATCGCCAAGGAGCAGAAAGTCCTCACGGTGGGCGTCGTCACCAAGCCCTTCGATTTCGAGGGCAAGCGCCGCATGGCGGTCGCTGAAAAGGGCATTGTCGAGCTGCGCTCCGAAGTCGACACCCTGATCATCATTCCCAACCAGAACCTGTTCCGCATCGCCAGCCGCGAGACGACATTCGCGGAAGCGTTCAATATGGCCGACCGGGTCCTGCATTCCGGCGTTCGCGGCATTACCGATCTCATGGTCATGCCAGGCCTGATCAACCTGGACTTCGCCGACGTGCGCACCGTCATGGCCGGCATGGGCACCGCCATCATGGGTACGGGCGAGGGCGAAGGCGAAAACCGCGCGCTGCGCGCCGCCCAGCTTGCGATCGCCAACCCGCTTCTGGACGACGTTTCGATCCGGGGCGCCAAGGGCGTGCTGATCAACATCACCGGCGGCTATGACATGACCCTCTTCGAGGTCGATGAGGCCGCCAATGAAGTGCGGCGCGAGGTCGATGTCGATGCGCACATTATCCTTGGGTCCACTTTCGACGAGACCATGTCCGGCAGCATCCGCGTCTCGGTCGTCGCCGCCGGCATCCTGCAGACGCCGGTCGCCCGGGCGGCGCCGGCGCCGGCCCCGGCGCTTCTGGCCGAGCCTGTTGCAGCCCTTGTCTCGCCGGTCGCGACGCCGCCGCCCGCGCCCATGGCTGAGCTGGGCGCCGACCCGGAGTTGGCCCCCGTCCGGACCGGCGCTCCGATCATCCGTACAGGCCGCCCCGCTCCGATCGAGGAAATCGAGGAGATCGACGAACCGGAAGAATTGCTGCTCGAAACGGCGCCGGCTCCCGTCCATGCCCTGACGCGGGAACAGGAACCTCTCAAAATGCCGCAATTGCCCCCGGAATCCGCCAACCGGTCGTTTGCCTCGCTGTTTGGCTGGCGCGCGAAGCCCGCGCACGAGGAATCAGCGCCGGCCCCACCGCATCGTGCGGCGCCCGACGATGAGAGCTTCGACGACGAGCTTGAAATTCCCGCCTTTCTGCGGCGCTCGGCGAACACATAAACCCCGCCCGCGCCTCCGGGAAACAATCGGCAACAAGCCGTGCGTTGCACGCAAGCGGCGCCGATCCTAGCTCGCCGGAGACAAACGACAGCAGGTTGCGCGCGCAATGGATCGCCAGCAGACCATCACGCAGGAAGCAGGCTGCACCGGCGTCGGCCTCCACACCGGTCAGACCGTCCGGCTGACACTGCGCCCGGCGGGTGTCGGCGAGGGCGTTCGCTTCGTCCGCACCGACGTCAGGGACCGCGATCCGGTCATTCTGGCTCACGCCCTCAACGTTTCGACAACCCAGCTCGGCACCAACCTCACGAACGGCGCCGGTGTGTCGGTCGCCACGGTGGAGCATTTGCTCGCGGCGTGCTCGGGCATGGGCGTCGACAATCTGGTCGTCGAGCTGGAGGGCCCCGAGGCGCCCATCCTGGACGGGTCTTCAGCTCCCTTTTGCCGTCTGATCGAAAGGGCAGGCCCGGTCCCGCAGGAAGCCCTGCGACGGCGCCTCCAGATCCTGAAGACGGTCGAGATCCGGGAGGGCGCCAAGATCGTGCGGCTCTCTCCGGGTTCGGGCTTGCAGCTCGACGTGACCATCGACTTCGCCAGCCGCGCCATTGGCCGCCAGAAGATCGTCTTCACGATGAAGCCGGGCGCCTTCGCGCGCGACATCGCTTCCGCGCGCACTTTCGGCTTCGCCGGCGACGTAGAGAAGTTGAGGTCGATGGGGCTGGCCCGGGGCGGATCGATGGACAACGCGATCGTCGTTGACGGGGACCGGATTCTCAATCCGGACGGCCTTCAGACGGAAGATGAATTCGTGCGGCACAAGCTGCTGGACGTGATTGGCGACCTGTTCCTGGCGGGCGGCCCGATCGAGGGGCATTATGAAGGCGAGCAACCCGGTCACGCCCTCAACAACAGGCTGCTGAGGGCCGTGCTCGCCGATCCGGACGCCAGCGCCTGGGTCACCTCTCCCTCGCCCCCCGCTTCCCACCTTGTGTAGGCGCCTGAATAGGCGATGAATTTCGCCTTGATTCCGTCCCGAAGGGCGCGCCATCATGAGCCGTCATATTCGGGGTGGATCGACATGCTGCGCAAATGGATCTTGGCCTGTCTCGCCGTGGCGGCTTGCGCTTGCGGGAATGGCGGAGACAGCTACCCGTCCAGCAGCGCGCCGACCGATGTGATGGCTACGGGCGCGCCGCCGCCGCCTCCACCGCCGCCCATGGCCGAAATGAAGATGGCGAACATGGACGCCGCCTCCCGGTCCCAGATCGTTGAGCAGGAGCCGGGCGGCGGCGGTCAGCCCGCGCAGACGCCCGATCCCGCCGCAAGCCGGCAGATCGCCTACACCTACTTCTTCGGCTTCAGGGTCCCGACCGGAAACATGGAAGCCCTGCTCAACGCCCACCGGGCGGCGTGCGAACAGGCGGGGGCCGCCAAATGCTACGTCGTCAACAGCTCGATCAGCGGTCTGGGACAGGAAGGCGCCTACGCGTCGCTTGAGCTGCGGGGCGCGGCCGACTGGATGACCGGCTTCAAGGCGAACATGGACGACAGCCTTAAACCGTTCGAGGCCGAACTCGATTCGAACAACACCATGTCGGAGGATCTGACGGTCCAGCTGATCGACACGTCGGCCCGGCTGAATTCCGCCAAGACACTGCGCGATCGGCTCCAGGAATTGCTGCGGGACCGTCCGGGCAAGCTTGGCGAATTGCTGGAGATCGAGCGCGAACTTGCCCGGGTGCAGGCCGAAATCGACTCCACGGAATCCATCCTGGCGGCCATGCGGCTCCGTGTCGCCATGTCGTCCGTGACGCTGAGCTATCAGGCAAGATACGACGCGGTGTCGGAATCGATCTGGCGACCCCTTGGCGATGCCTTTGGCAGTTTTGTCCCCAGCATCGTCGGATCGCTGGCTGCGGTCGTGATGTTCACGGCGATGGCTCTGCCCTGGCTGCTGATCGTGGCGGGCCTCGTCTGGTTCATAGTCTGGCTGACGCGCTGGGTGCGTCGCCGGCCCCGCAGGACCCAGAGGCCGGGGCCGCCATCCGGCGCTGCGGTCGCCGAGGGGCCGCGACCGGTCTAGTGTCGTACCGCTATTCAGCTTGGACGCCGGTTCGCGCTTGGTCTAGAACGGCCCGGTTCAGACTGTCCGGAGTGTTTTACATGCGTTCAGCTCCTGCCCGGAAAGCATGGTTCGCCGCGAGCGCCGCGATGCTTGCCGCCGGTTGCGCCAGCAATTCCCGTTCGGAGGAGCTGGCCTATGTCGAGCAGCCCGTGGAGGTCATCTACAGCGAGGCCAGCGCCAGCCTGGACAAGCGCAACTGGGACCTGGCCGCCCAGCAGTTCGACGAGGTCCAGCGCCAGCACCCGTATTCGGTCTGGGCCCAGCGCTCCATGCTGATGTCGGCCTACGCCCATTATCGTGCGAGAGATTTCGACGAGGCCGTGTCCAGCGCCCAGGAATACATCGCGCTGCATCCCGGCGCCGAGGATGCGCCTTATGCCTACTACCTCGTCGCTGTCAGCCATTTCGACCAGATCATCGATGTCGGCCGCGAGCAGGCGCGTTCGGAGCTGGCGCTGACGGCGCTCAACGAAGTCACGGCCCGGTTTCCCGAGAGCGAGTATGCACGCGACGCCGAACTCAAGACCGACATGGTTCGTGATCAGCTCGCCGGCAAGGAAATGGAGATCGGGCGCTACTATCTGAAACGCAACGAGCATCTCGCGGCGATGAACCGTTTCCGCAATGTCGTGAAAACCTACGACACCACCACGCATGCGCCCGAGGCGCTGCACCGGCTGGTCGAGTCCTACCTTTCGGTCGGGCTGGTGGGCCAGGCGCAGGCGTCCGCTGCGGTGCTGGGTTACAATTACCCCGGATCGACCTGGTATGCCGAAACCTACGCCCTGCTGGACCGCGAAGGCGTGGAGATGCCGGCGAGCCCCGAAGGCGGCCAGACCACCAACTGGATCGCGAAGATGTGGAACTCGGTTTTCTAGAGCCGATTGCGAGCCTTGCACCAAAGGCTATCCACCACCGGCCGATTGCCTCCACCGGCGAAGCCGGGGAGGTGGATTGCGGCACCCCATCCTGAGCTGGGCCGAAGGCCCGTGTCGAAGGACGAGCAAGACGGAGGGGCTTTCCAAAGGCTTGCGCAATCCCCCTCCGTCACGCTGCTGCGCAGCGCGCCACCTCCCCCAGTCTGCGACTGAGGGAGGCAAAACGCCCCGCTCCGCTTCGGCAGGGATGACAGGCCCGGAGTTACCGCCGGGTAGCCGGCGTCAGTTGTGGGTGTGGGCGTGCGGCGCCTTGAGGTCCTTGACGGCCTTCAGCGTCAGGGTCACGTGCTCGTCGGGCTTCTGGGTCGTGTGGGCGAACACGATCTTGCCGTCTGACCCGATCACGTAGGAGGTGCGGTCGCTGAGTTCGGCGCGCTGCGGCATCACCACATTATACTTGGCGATCGTCTCGCCGGAGACGGCCGCGATCGGGAATTTGTCGCGGCAATGCTCCTTCGAGAATTCCGCGAGGCGGGCGAGGTTGTCGCTCGCCCCGGCCATCTTGCCGTCCGCCATGCGAGCGCCGCCGGTGACGCCGATCAGCGTGGCGCCTGCCGCCTTGAACTCGTCCGCAGCGTCCGCGAAGAGCTGGGTTTCAAGGGTGCAGCCTGGCGTGAAGGCGGCCGGGAAGAAGTAGACCACGACCGGGCCGGTCTTGAGGGCGTCGGCGAGCTTGAAGGTGAATTCCTTGCCGCCGAGCATACCCTGGGCGGAGAAGTCTGGCGCCGCCACTCCGGATTCCAGCGCCGCGAAGGCGGGTGCGGCGGTCACGCCGACGAGGACTGCGGTCGCAAGCGCGACAGAGGCGAACAGACGTTTCATGATTTCTGGCTCCCAATAAGTTGCGCGGACTATGGCGAAGGATGCTTCGCGCGTCACGCGCCCGCGTCATCACGACTGCGTTTTCCGCCGCCGCGCCATTTTGCCGGATGTTTGGCGGGTTTTTTG
>JAWXBJ010000213.1:0-8431 GCA_034439955.1 Alphaproteobacteria bacterium | reverse complement strand
GACGGGGAGGGGTCGGTGGCGTCGGGGTATCAGTTCGTATTTGTCAGTCACGCCCACGCCGACAAGCCGGCGATCCGTTTCATCGTCGAGGCGCTGATCGCGGCGGGGCTGAAAGTCTGGCTCGACAAGCCCGAACAAATGGGTTTTCCGGCAGCCTATCGCGAAGCACACTTCGTCGATCTCAACCTCAAGCCGGGCGAGGGTTCGCTGAAATCCCAGATCTACCTCGCCATCGAGGCGAGCGCCTGCGTGGTGGCGTGCTGCTCGAAATCCTTTCTGGAGCGCTATGGCGCCGCGCCCGCAGGCGCCTCCGGAGACAGCGCCATCAAGCAAGAAGTGATCGCAGGCAAGAGCAAGCTTGTGGTCTGCCGGATCGACGATGCAGCCCTTGACGGGATACCGGGCATTCTGGAAGAGGAGATGATCCAGGATCTGCACGGCGACGCCGGCAATCCGCTGTCGCCCGCCGCCCGCGAAGACAGCCTGAAAGCGCTAGTCTCGGCGGTCGCCCGCAAGATCGGACAGGTCCAGCAGCGGCGGGGCTCGGACATGAGGCGGGGCCGCGACGATTTTCCGCTCTACATGATCAACCGCAAGAACCAGGAAGCCGCCGCTTCACGGGCGATCGAGAAGGCCGCAGCCGGCGGCGTGCACGCCATGTTCGTGCAGGGGCCGCGCAATGAATGCCTCGACAAGTTCCGGGAACGCCTGACGCGGGAGACCAGCCGGAAATGCATGGGCGGGGAGCGGTCCTGGCAGGAAGTGCTGGTCGACTGGCCGGCCGGCGACGTCAAGGGGTTCGACGAGGCCTATGAGCGAGGGCTGGCCAACGCCTTCAGGCTGCGCCGCGACGAGAGCGAGATCGTCAAGGAATTGTCCAAGCAGCGCCACGCGCCTGTCGCCGTGATGTCGGTGATCGACATGTCGGAATGGGGTCGCGGACAGCGCGAGCGGATGATCGCCTGGCTGCGCTATTGGCGGCGGATCAGCAAGCTGTCGTCCGACATTCGCGTCGCGCCGGTTTTAGCCGTGGAGTTGCCGCCCGTGCCGGCAGGGTGGAAGAAATTCCCGCCGGCGCGCTCGAACGGTCTCACCGCCAAGCAGATCTGGAGCGATGTGGAGTTCGCGATGAAGCGCACAAGGAAAGACCGGACGCTGGCGCCTCTGGATCATCTCGACGCCCTGCATCCCGTCACCGAGGCCGATGCGCGCCACTGGATGCGGGCGACGCTGCCCGTTCTGAGTACGCCAGACGAGGAAATCCGCCGGTTCGAGGCCCAGATCTCCAAGGTGTTCCGGTCCGGCGGCAAGAAACTGAAACAGGTGGCGCTCGCGGATTTCGCCGAAGGCATGCGGCCGCTTTACGTCAGCAGCGGGGGAGGCCAGACATGAGCGTCGGCACAGAGACCTATCCGTATTTCACCCGGGGCATCGCCGGGCATGCGGACCGGGCGGCGCCCCGGGCCGAGGCGACGCCCACACTCGACCGTCGCAGCGGGGAGAGTCCGGCCGACTACATTCCACACGAGGATTTGAGCCATGCCGTCAATGTGGCCCTGGTGCTGGGCATGCCATTGCTGCTGACGGGCGAGCCCGGCACCGGCAAGACCCAGCTGGCCTATGCGCTGAAGAACGACCTCCAGTGCCCGATCTGGAAGTTCGAGACCAAATCGACCTCGACGGCGCGGGACCTGTTCTACACCTATGATGCGCTGTCGGCGTTCAAGACGAAGGAGGCGACCGACCCCAAGCAGTTCATCACCTATCAGGCCCTCGGCCGGGCGATACTGGAGGCGTTCCCGGCCGACGATCCGCGCGTCAAGGCGCTGTTGCCCGCGCCGGGCTCGCCCACCTACGCCCATCCCGGCCAGCCGAGGCGGGCGGTGGTGCTGATCGACGAGATCGACAAGGCGCCGCGCGATTTTCCCAACGACCTCCTCAACGAGATCGACCGGCTGCAGTTTCGCGTTCCGGAACTCCAGGGCGCCGGATCGCCGGGCTCGGACGAGGGCGAGGGCGTGCCCACACAGTTCCGGCCCATCGTGGTGCTGACCTCGAATTCGGAGAAGGGCCTTCCCGATCCATTCCTGCGGCGCTGCATCTATTTCGACATTCCCTTCCCCGATCAGGGGCAGATGCGCGATATCGTGGCGGCGCGCATCAAGGCGCTGGGGCCGGGCGACGCCATGCTGACCGACGCGCTGGAGCTGTTCTACAAGCTGCGCCACGCCGGCGGGCAGACGCGCCTCGTCAAGGAGCCGTCCACCGCCGAACTGCTCAACTGGCTGCAGGTTCTGCTGCACCGGGGCGCGACGCCGGGACAATCGCTCAAGACGCGGCCCGACCTTGTGGTCCAGACGCTGTCGACCCTTGTGAAGAACGCCAAGGACCGAGGCGAGGCGATCGATTTCGTCCGGACAAACTGGGCGTCCGGCACGGGTTGAGGGGATCGGATCGTGGCCGACGGCGTCTCCGACATCGGGCTGCGCGAGGCTGATCCGCCGGGCATGGAGACGTTCGCCTTCGGAGACGATCTCGAACGCCTGCTCGACGGCCTGGATGCGGCGGGGCTGATCCTCGGCGTGCGCGAACGGACATCGGCCTTCCTGGTGGCGGCGAGGTGGCTGGAGGGGCTGGGAGACGCGGCGGCGGCGCCTGGCGCGCTTCGCGGATTGCGGCCGCTGCTGGCGCCAGTGATCGCGCGCACCCGGGGCGAGCGGGCGATATTCTTCGAGGTGTTCGACGGTCTTTACGGAGCTGGCGTGGCGGGGCCGCCGCCGCCAGCCAAGAGTGACGAGCCGGTTGGGCCAGGCTGGCTGACGCGCAACCGGCTGCGACTGGCGGGCGCGATCCTGCTGATCGTCTTGCTCGTGTCGGCTGCGTTCGTGGCGGCCCAAAAGCTTTCGCCGAAGCCGGAGACGTTGGAGCCGATCCTGACGGAACCTGCGCCCCCGTATCTGGGCGGCGTAGCGCCTGTCGAGGCGGTGGAAGAAGCCGCCCCGCAAGAGCGGGACATCCAGACGACAGACCAGTTTCTCGAGCGCGTGCTCAGAGCGGCGGAGGCGCATGACGGCGCGCCGTCGCTGGAGGAGGTGGCCGCCAGCGTCTTCGCTGACAGCGGTTCGCTGGCGTCGGCGTCGGCGGGTGGGTTCAACTGGCGCCGGGTGCGCGAAGTCGTGGTGCTGCGGGGGCATGAAGGCGAGGTCACAGCAGCCGTGTTTTCGCCAGACGGCCAGACCGTGTTGACCGGCGGCCTCGACGATACTGCGAAGCTTTGGTCCGTCTCCGGCGGAGAGGCGCTGGCGACCCTGGCTGGACACGCAAACGCGGTTTCCGATGTTGCGTTTTCGCCGGACGGTACGAAAATCCTGACAGGCACCTGGGGCGGCGAATGGAGGATCTGGCCATCCGCAGGAGGCGAGCCGCTGATAACGTCGGACGGGCACGAGGACGGCGCCATCAACGCCGTCGCGTATTCGCCCGACGGAAGGAGGGTGTTGACCGGGTCGGACGACGACACGGCGAAATTGTGGGACGCGAGCACCGGCCGGTTGCTGGCGACGTTCGCCGGCCATACCGACCAGGTTCATTCGGTGGCTTTCTCGCCGGACGGCGCGACCGTGCTGACGGGGTCGTGGGATGAAACCGCGCGCCTGTGGCCAGCGGGCGGCGGCGAGCCTCGCGCAACTCTCGCTCACGAATACAGCGTCTGGCCGTCCGCCTACTCGCCAGACGGGACCATGATCCTGACCGGCACGGTAGACGGCGCAACTCTCTGGCGTTTGGCCGACCAGCAGCTGGTGACCACGTTCGAGGGGCATGACAATGGCGTGGTGTCGGTCGCTTTTTCGCCAGACGGCTCTCTGGTTCTGACCGGGTCGTTCGACGGAACGGCAAAGATCTGGCTCGTGAGCGGCGGCTCGGAGATCGCCACGCTTACGGGTCATACCGCGCAGGTCAACACCGCCGTCTTTTCACCTGACGGCTCGCAAATACTGACCAGCTCGGAAGACGGGACGGCGCGCATCTGGGCGGGCGGAGCGATCGGCGCGGGGCCGGCGTGGACGGCGGACGCCTATGCCGAGCGGCTGCATGAGCTGACTGGACTGCCGCTGTCGACGCCTCTGCCGGTGTTCGGACTCGACGCGCCGGACACCGGGGTGTGGGCGCGGCTGGCGCAGGCGCTGGGGCGGATCGAGGAGCCGGGCGCAGAGCCGTCGCTGGACGAGTTGGAGGCGGGGGCCGACGCGGCGCTGGCGGACGGCGGGCTGACCGGTGCGGACCGTCCGCGCGTCTATCGGGCGGCGGCGCGGATCGAGGCGCTTGCCGCCCTGGACGTCTCAAAGACCGATGCGGAACTCTTCGCGGAGGTGATCGCTGATCCGGACGTTGGACCCGGCCCGCCTTCCGAGATCGAGCGCGCCTTCGCGATGCTGGGGCGCGATGGCCCGCCTTCCGCCAAGCGGCCGTGGATGGGAGAGGCGCCGAGGCGGGCCTCGCAAGCGCCGCCAGCCTGGCTGCCGTGGATTGCCGGCGGCGCGCCGCTGTTCCTGGCTTTCTGGTTCGCCAGCGCGTTCGCCTTCCGGAAGGCGTATCTTCGTCGCCGCGCGCCCAAGGCGCCGCCTCTGCACACCGACCTCGTCAGCAATGCCGGTCGTCGTGTCGGCTATTCTTCCGGCCTGTTCCAACGCGCGGCGCAGCGCCTGCTGACCCGCACGCCTCGCGCCAGCGACCGTCTGGACGTTAACGCCACGATCGACGCGACGCTAAGGGCTGGCGGGGAGATGATCCAGCCGGTCTATTCCGGCGCACGCGCCCGCCCAGACTACCTGGTCCTGATCGAGCGGGCGACGATGGGCGACCAGGAAGCGCGGCGGCTGCGCCAGATGGTCGAATGGCTGCAGTCCCTGGTGGATGTCGATGTCTTCTATTTTCAGACCGACCCGGGCGAGCTGGAGAGCGAAGACGGCGCGCGCCGCATCACCATCGAGCAGGCGCAGTCGTCCTATCCGGACCACCGGCTGATCGTGCTGGGGACTGGCGTGGGTTTTCTTGACCCGGTCACGTTCGAGGCGAACTCTCCGGCACGCCGCCTCCTCCATTGGGAGAGGCGCGCGCTGCTGACTCCCATTCCGCTGGCGGAGTGGGGACGGGAAGAATACGCCCTCGCCCATTCGCTGGACATGGCGGTCGGCCGCGCGACACCCGAGGGTCTGCTGACGCTGGCCGAGCTGCTCGGCCTTGAAGGCGCCGAGGCCAAGGAAAGACGAAGCTACAAGGGCGACGGGCTCGCGCGCCCCTTGCCTGACCTGCTGCGCAACCGGCCGCAACGTTTCCTGTTCAGCACGCCGCCTGGCGAAGAAACGCTGGCCGATGTTCTGCGCGAGCTGCGCAATTATCTCGATCCAGCGTCGTTCGACTGGTTCGCGGCGCTGGCGGTCTATCCGGCGGTGCAATGGGACCTGACACTGTATCTCGGCGTCGAGCTGCCGCGTCAGCCGGGCGGGGATGCAGGGCGCGATCCTCTCTACAGCGAGGATCGGCTTGCGGCGATCACGCAGCTTCCCTGGCTGAAGGCCGGGAGAATGCCCAACTGGCTGCGCAGCACGCTGATCGCCAAGCTGTCGCCGGTGCGGGCCGGCGAGGTGAAGGCGGCGATCGAGAGAGCCATCGAGGCAGGGCGCGTCGCTGACCGGGCGACAGAAGAGCGCCTGCTGCTGCGCATCGGACGGGAGTCGCCAAAGGAGGCGATCGATCCCCGACGTCTGTTCGAGGACGACGTGTTGCTGGACTTTCTGAGCGCGGGACGGCGCGAGGACTTTGCCCTGCCACGACTTTCGCGGCTGCGGGAATTCTTCGACCGCACATTCTGGGAAAGTCTCGGGGGTCCTGAAGGCATTGCCGGGGCTGCGGCACTCGCCTACGCGGCTGCGGCGGTGCTGCTCGCGCCAAAGGCTGGCGCGGCGGCGGTGACCGGCGCCTATGCGCCGCTGCTGCTGCTGCTCGCGGGCGGGCTTGCAACGTTGCTCGTGTGGAATGCGCCGAGGCTGGGCCGGTCCGCAGCGGGCCTTGCCGAACGCGCGGCGCCAGGCGCGCTGGCGCTTGCCGCCGGGTTGGCCGGCGCCGGCATTGTGATCCTTTCGTCGGCGGTCGCCCAGAATGGCAGGAACCTCGAAACGATGTCGGAAGATGTCGTGATCGTGGTCCGCGACTCGTGGATCTCGGGACTGCCGTTTCCGGCCTGGTTGCTGCTGCTGCTCCCGCTGATGCTGTTGGTGCTGCCCGCCGCGCGCCTCGTTTGCGAACGATTGCGTGTGCGCGTGTTCATCCCCCAGCGTCGCGGCGCCAGGGCCGCGCTGTCGCTGGTCGTGCGGGCAGGGTGGCTTGGTCTGGTAGCCGCCGCTGCTGTGGCCTCGGCATCGACACGGGTCCCGATGATCTGGCAGGCCCTTCTGCTGGCGGCTGCAGGTTTCCTCGCCGTGTTTCTATTCGGCCTTCTGGGTTCGCGGTTTGCGCCGAGGGCCGGTTCGTTGCCGCGCCGCGAGAAGGGGCGGACCTCTGCGCCCGTATGGCTTCAGGGCGTGCGCGGCCTCGCCATTCTGGCGCCGGTGGCGCTGGCAGGGCTTGCCGCCTGGCAGATCGACACGGCTCATGCGCGGGTCGCTCTGGAAGATGAGACGGGCGGTGCAATGCGCCCCGGCGCCGGGGCGCTCACGGCCTTGTCGGCGGATGGCTCGACGCTGGTGATGGCGGATGCAACGGGCCGGATCGTCCTTTCGGGGCTCGATGGCAAGGTGTTCGCGTCGGTGGAGACGGGCGCGCGCGGGCCGTTCAGCGCGCTGGTTCTGGGTGGGGAGCGCGGCGCGCGCGTCGTGGCCTTTGCCGACGCCGAAGGCCGCGTCAGCCGGTGGACGGAAAGCATGGATGCGCCTGTTCCCTTTGCCTCTGGAGATGCGAGCGGCGCACAGGTCCGCAGCCACGGGGCGCCCGCCTTGCTGGCCTTCGGCGCAGATGGCGGCCTGATCGCGGCTGTCGAGGCCGACGGGGCGGCGAGCCTGATCGTGGAGGGCGCCGCCGCCCTGATGCTGCCGCAGGAAGCGGGACCTCCCGTGGCGCTCGCGCTGGTCGGGCCGGAAGGGACCAGCGCCGAACGCTTCGCCGTGGCGACGCTGGACGGCGCCATACGCCTGATCGCCGCGAGCCCGGCGGGATCGGCTGCCACGACGCTAGGCGCGCCCGGAGAAGGCCTCGCGCCCGCCCGCGCAATGCATGCAGCGGAGGACGGTTCGATCATCCGGGCCGTGCTGACCGATGGAAGCCTGGTGGAAGCCTCGCTCGCCGGCGAGAGCGCGGGCGTGTTGCAACGCACGGGCGAGATTTTCGGCCTCGGCCTCGGAGGATTGGCCGAGTGGACGGCGAAGCCGGCATGGGAGCGCCCGGCGGCTGCTTTCCCGGAACTGACCTATGGCCAGCTTGTGACCATCAACGCTATCATCAGGGTGTTCGAAACCGGCAGCGTGTCCCCAGATTACGGCTTTGTCTCGACGCTCAAAGGGGACCCTGGCGGTATCAGCTATGGCATTCCAGAGGCCAGCCTGACCACTGGCAATCTCAAACGGCTGGTTGACCAGTATCGGGCCAGGGCGGATGCGCGGTACGCTACAGAATTTGAGCCATACCTCCGCCCGCTGGACGCGCGCGACCGCCGGCTCGACGCCGACGTGGGTTTCAAGTCGCTGCTGGGGATGGCGGCGGACGATCCCGCCATGCAGGCGGCGCAGGAACAATTCTTTCTCGATACCTTCACGCTTCGCGCGCTCCGCTGGGGCCGCGAAAGAGGCGTTCGCGAGCCGCTCAGCCATGCCGTAATCTATGACTCATTCATTCAGAACGGCCGCATGAACCTGGAAGATCAAGCCAATAAAGTCGCTGGCGCTCTCAACAGCGCGAACGAGCGGGAGTGGATCGAGGCATATGTCAACGCCCGTAGGGAGTGGCTGGGAGCCAACTCCATACCGGGGGTGCGCGTCTCAGTCATGCGGATGTTGGCGTTCGAGGCGCTGATCGGCGCCGGCGCCTGGGAGTTGGAGCTGCCGCTGGACGTGCCGAGCCGGGGCCAGGTATTGACGCTGCTCCGCGAAGACATCGAGCCGCGCGCGAACGCCCTGGCGCGCGGCGCATCGGATCGCGGGAGCGCGGAGGCGATAGTCCCGGCGGCGCCTGCCTACGACCCACAAGCCATTCCTGTAGAACCCGCGCCGCAGGCGACACAGCGTTCGCTTGAGCCGCCTTCGCCGCCCGGCAAGGAAATGCGATCCAATGGCCAAGGGGAGGAGTTGACGCCTCGACAGCGGGGGCTGGAGACGCTTTCGCCGCGGCCCAGTTCTCCCCCCACACCCAGTCTCAACTGATTCCGACCCGCCGCCGCCCG
>JAWXBJ010000212.1:0-27710 GCA_034439955.1 Alphaproteobacteria bacterium | reverse complement strand
GTTCTCGACGAGTTCCGCCGGGTGTGCCGGACAATCAGCCTCCATCCGCCAGCTATCCCCTTCGTCTCCAACGTCACGGGCGCATGGATCAGCGCCGCCGAGGCGACGGACCCGGAATACTGGGTCCGTCATCTGCGCTCTCCGGTCCGCTTCGCCGACGGCCTGGCGACGATCAGCGATCTGGGAAACACGGCGTTGGTCGAGATTGGTCCGGGCCGGACGCTGTCCATGCTGGCGCGGGCGCAGGGGAAGCCGTTCGCTCACGTCTGCAACACCATGCGTCACCCGCAGGAGGCGGCGGGAGATCTGGCGTACGCCCTCACAGCTCTTGGTCGCGTCTGGACGACAGGCGCCCAGATTGACCTGGCCGCACTTTATGATGGGCAGCTGCGCAATCGCGTGCCGTTGCCGGGTTACGCCTTTGATCGGAAGTCATTCTGGGTCGAGCCCGGCAAGGCCATGGCTCATGCCGAACCCGCGACGCTCGGGAAACGTGATCTCGACGAATGGTTTCACTCCGTTGGCTTCAGCGAAGCGGCGCTTGTCGAGAGTACCAACGAGCGCGCCGCCCGGCGATGGCTGCTGGTGTCCGAGACACCTGAAGCCGCGCGCGCCCTGTCGAAGGCGCTCGCGCCCGATCCTGTCGTCGTGGCGTGCCATGGCCGCCGGCTGGCATTGGGCGGCCCGGGTTCCTGGCGTCTGGATTTCGACCGGCCCGAACACTTCGTGGATCTGATGAACGCTGTCGAAACCGACGGTGGTCGCCCCGATCATGTCGTCTTTATCACCTCGCGCGGTCGTTCGAGCGCATGGGCGGGTCCGAAAACAAGTCAGCGCAGCGTCGCGCGAAATTTCCTCCACCCGACCTGGCTCGTACAGTCCCTGGCGGCGATTTCCGATCCGGTGCAACTTTCCATCGTCACCACCGGTCTCAGTGACATCGAGCGCCAGACGATCGATCCGCACAGCGCTCTGGCTCTTGGTCCCGTGCGTGTTGCGCCGCGCGAACTTCCCCACCTCCGGACTCGCTGCATTGACCTGCCGACCGCCAACCCGCTTGCCGGAATTGCAACTCGCACTCTCGCGCGCCTCGTGGACGAGCTGCGCGCGGAGAGCGACGATCAGCAGGTAGCGCTCCGTCCCGGCGGACGCTTTGTGCAAAGCGTTGCTCCCCTGTCGATGGCGCCGGGCAATGGCCCCGCGCCTGACCACTGGATCCGGGAGAATGGCGTCTATCTGATCACCGGCGGTCTGGGTGGCATCGGCCTCGGAATCGCTGGACATCTGGCGCGCGCGAAGGGCGTCAGGCTGGCGCTTCTCTCGCGGAGGGGCTTGCCGCCCGAGGCGAAGTGGGACGAAATCCTGTCGATGGGCGGCGACAGCCTCGCCGCGCGAGGCATTGCCAGCGTCCGCGCCCTTCGTGCGCTCGGCGCCGAGGTGGTTGTTCTCGGCTGCGATATCACCGATCGGACCAGCCTCAAGTCAGCGCTGGACGCGATACGCGGAACTTTCGGTGACCTCAACGGCGTAATCCACGCTGCGGGGCTGATCGACGACGCTCCGATGATGTCCAGGACGTCCGGGGCGATGCACGCCGTGCTGGCGCCGAAGGTGGCGGGCACGCTGGCGCTTGACGCGCTGATCCCGGAACGGCTGGACGTGTTTGTGCTGTTTTCCTCGGTCGCCTCGCTCCTGGGTTTGGCGGGGCAGGTGGACTACACCGCCGCCAACGCTTTCCTTGATGCATTTGCACGCTCGCGATCCACGCGGGCGCCCGGCCGGACGGTCGTGGTCAATTGGAATGCCTGGAACAATGTCGGGATGGCCGCCGCCGCGCATCGCAATCTGAATCTGGGTCCCGACCCGGCCCTGCCATCCGCTCACCCCGATCTGGACGGATATACGGACAGGGACGGCGAGCGCACCGTCACGGCAACGTTCAACGCCGAAGCGCACTGGCTGCTCTCAGAGCACAGAATCAGGAATGGCTCGGCGCTTTTGCCTGGCGCGGCCCTCGTCGAACTGGCCCGTGCGGTCTGCGACATCGACCGTGAACCCGGTCCCGTAGAATTGTCCAACCTCACCCTGCTGGCGCCCTTTCAGGTCGCGGCGGGCGAGACCCGACGTCTGACAATTACGCTGCAGCCCGGGCGTGACGCTACGGACATCGCTATGCACGCTGGCGGCGAGCCGATCCTGGTGGCCGAGGCGCGGCACGATGTGGGGCCTCCGCCGGCGCCCATCGACCTGGACGGCGTTGCGCAGCGATGCCAGCTCAGGGAATGGATTCCGGCCGACGGTTTTCTGGCGCAGGGCTTTGTTGATTTCGGTCCGCGCTGGGCGAACATCCGGCGTGTTCGATACGGCCGGTCACAGGCCCTGCTCGAGCTGTCCCTCGACGATCGGTTCGCTGAAGAAGTTGGCCTCTACGGCCTCCATCCTGCGATACTCGACATGGCGACAGGCGGCGTCCAGGCCCTCATTCCGGGCATTGATCTGGCCGCCGACTTCTACGTGCCCCTGAGTTACGGCCGCATCCGGATTTTCTCGACCATGCCCCGGCGCGTGTTCAGCCATGTCCGCTGCCTTCCCGACACCGCCGACGGCCTCGCCCATTTCGACGTCACGCTGGCCGATGCGGAGGGGAATATCTTTGCGGACATCGCCCGTTTCACCATGAAGCGTATCGACATGAATTCGGCGCTGTCTGTCCCAGTCCGCTTGCGCGAGCGCGCCGGCAGCATCCGCAGGGACGCGCTCGCTGCGGTGCTGCGGGAAGGCATCTCACCGCTTCAGGGCCTTGAAGCCTTCGAGCGCATCATGCGCCAGCCCCGGCTTGTCCAGGTGGTCGCCTCGTCGGTGGATGTGGATCTGTGGCGTCGTCAACTTGACGCGGTCGCACCCAGGGCGGACGACAGTGCGGTCCTAGAAGGCTTCGAACGCCCCGAACTGGCGGCCGACTACGAGGCGCCGGCTTCGCCGGTGGAGCAGGCCCTGGCCGCGCTCTGGTCGGAACTGCTGGGCGTCCGGCGTATAGGCGCGCGCGACAGTTTTTTCGATCTGGGCGGCAACTCGCTTGTGGCCCTGCGCCTGTTCGCGGCGATCCGGAAACGCTTCGGCGTTACGCTTCCGCTCGCCACCCTTTTCGAGGCCCCGACCATCGCGGGGCTCGCCTGCCTTTTGACGGAGCAGGGCGATGCCCACGCGGGCCTGGAGGCTGGCGCAGTTTGGTCCCCGCTCGTCAGGATCAGCGACGGCGCGGCGAAAACCACGCCCCTGTTCTGTGTTCACGGCGCCGGTGGTCACGTGCTCTGTTTCACGCGCTTGGCCGCCAGCCTGAACGGGGAATTTCCCTTCTACGGGATGCAGGCTCAGGGTCTCGACGGGAAGCTCCCCACCCACGAAACAGTGGAGGACATGGCGCAGTGCTATCTCGCGGCGATCCGGAAGGTGCAGCCGCAGGGTCCCTATCTTCTCGCCGGCTATTCCGGAGGCGGCGTCATCGCCCTCGAAATGGCCCAGCAGCTCAAACAGGGCGGCGAGACCGTGGGTCTTCTCGCAATGATCGACACCCTCGATCCGACTGAAATGCGGTCGCCGATCACGGTCCTCGATCGCGCGCGACAATTCCACCGCGTCTCGCTGCGTCAGCTCTGGAACTGGCCGCGCAACCGGCTGCGCGATCTGCGCGACGCCCGCTTCGCCCGCACTTTGGCCGGGCAGCGCGTCGACGAGGCTCAGATGATGGACGCCAGAACCGTCGATGCCGTGATGGTAGGGGCCCATTTCCGCGCGCAAAGCCTTTATCAACCGCAGACTTACGACGGCGACATCCTGTTGTTCCGGGCGACCGAGGTCGGCACGTATTTCCTCCGCAGCGGCGACGCGCTTGGCTGGGACAAATACGTGAAGGGCAGGATCGACGTCGTCAGTTTCGCGGCCGATCACAAATCCATCCTCGACGAGCCCGCCGTCTCGAATCTCGGCGAAAAGCTGATCGACAGGCTGAGCCGGGCGATCGCCCGGCAAGCAACTCCCGAGCCTCAGAGGTCGATCGCATCAGGCTCCGGCCCGGCGCGACAGGGCATCCAGGTCGGCGTCCCGGCTCACGCGCCGGTGTAACCCTCACGCCCCTTAATGCGCGCTTAATCTTCCTGGGCCGCCCGCTCGCTCGAACCTTTACATCGCCGCAGGCATGTCTGGCCCGTCCCTGCGGAGTTGCCGGATGGCCGATGTTTTCGCGCTTGGTTTCGTTCTTCTCGCATTTGGCGCGATTGGCGCGGCCCTGCACGGCCTGGCCCAGCTCCAGGCCCCTAGATGACCCTGGATCTCCTGCTCGGCGGCCTTCTCGCCCTGGCCTTGCTGGCCTTCTTCCTCGCAGCGTTGCTGCGCCCGGAAAAATTCTAAGGGATCTCGATGACCTTTGCGGGCTGGATGCTGATCCTCGTCTTTACCGGCCTTGTGGCGCTGCTGGCCCGACCGATGGGCCTCTATCTCGCCGCCGTCTTCGAAGGTCGCAAGACGTGGCTGTCGCCCGTACTGTCGCCGGTCGAACACGTCTTTTACAGACTTTCGGGCGTCAAGCCCGACGCCGAGCAGGACTGGAAAGGCTACGCCGCCGCGATCCTGTGTTTCAGCGTTGTGTCGACGCTGGCGTTGTACGCGCTTCTCAGGCTCCAGCACCTTCTTCCGCTGAACCCGCAGGGTTTCGGCCCGGTCGCCCCGAACATCGCGATGAACTCGGCGGTGAGCTTCGTCACCAACACCAACTGGCAGGCCTATTCGGGCGAAACGACGATGAGCCATCTTTCGCAGATGGCCGGGCTCACCGTGCAGAACTTTGTCTCGGCCGCCGCCGGCATCGCTGTGGCGGTTGCGTTCGCGCGCGGCTTCGCGCGGAGGGGAAGCTCGGCCATCGGCAATTTCTGGGTCGATCTCACCCGCGCTGTCCTTTACGTGCTCCTGCCTCTCTCGATCCTGATGGCGGTCTACCTTATCGCATCAGGGGTTCCGCAGACCCTCGCCGGCTCGCTTGAGGCGACGACGCTGGAGGGTGTGGCGCAGGACATCGCGGTCGGACCAGTCGCGTCCCAGGAATCGATCAAGATGATCGGCACCAATGGCGGCGGCTTTTTCAACGCCAACTCCGCCCATCCCTTCGAAAATCCGGACGCCTGGACCAACCTCGTGCAGATGCTGTCGATCTTCGCCGTGGGCGCGGGCCTGACGGTCATGTTCGGCCGCATGGTGCGGGATGAGCGGCAGGGCTGGGCGATACTGGCGGTGATGGGGGTTCTGTTTCTGCTCGGGACCGGTCTCGCCTATTGGGCGGAGGTGCAGACGACGCCGGCGTTGGCGGCGGCTGGAGCGGACGCCGCTTGGGGCAATCTGGAGGGCAAGGAGGTCCGCTTCGGTCTGTCCGCCTCCGCGCTGTTCGCAACGATCACGACTGCGGCGTCCTGCGGGGCGGTCAACGCCATGCACGACAGCTTCAGCGCGCTGGGCGGCATGATCCCGCTGGTCAACATGCTTGCGGGAGAGGTCATCGTCGGCGGCGTCGGAGCGGGTTTCTACGGGATCTTGCTGTTCGCCATCCTCGCCATCTTCATCGCCGGCCTGATGGTCGGTCGCACGCCCGCCTATCTGGGCAAGAAAATCGAGGCGCGAGAAGTCAAGTTCGCCGTCCTCGCCATTCTCGCTTCGCCTTTCGCCATACTGGTGGGCACAGCGGTTGCGTCGGCGACCGAGATGGGCCGGGCCGGTCCTCTGAACGCCGGACCGCATGGCTTCTCGGAGATTCTCTATTCCTTCGCCTCGGCGGCAGGAAACAATGGATCGGCTTTTGGGGGCCTCACGGCGAACACGGATTTCTACACCTACGCACATGCGGGCTCGATGCTGCTTGGCCGGTTCATGGTCATCATACCGGCTCTCGCCATCGCGGGAAGTCTCGCCGCCAAGCCGATCTCGCCCTCATCGGCCGGAACATTCCCAACCTCCGGGCCGCTTTTCGTCGGACTTCTCGCTTTCGTCATTCTGGTGGTTGGCGCCCTGACTTTCCTCCCGGCGCTTGCGCTCGGCCCTATCGCCGAGGCGACCTCCGGCCTGCTCAACTAGGTGAAGACGATGTCGCAATCCAAGGGCGTTTCGCTGTTTGACGGCGCTATCCTGCGCTCCGCAGCGATCAGCGCGTTCGCCAAGATGAATCCGCTCAAGCTGTGGCGGAATCCCGTGATGTTCGCCACCGAACTGGCGGCGATTTACGTGCTTGTCCTGTTTGTTCGTGACCTGTCGGCCGGCTCGTCCGGCGCTGCCTTTGCAGGTCAGATCGCGTTCTGGTTGTTTCTTACAGTCTGGTTCGCCGCTTTTGCGGAAGCCGTCGCCGAGGGGCGGGGCAAGGCGCAGGCGGCGAGCTTGCGCCGCGCCCGCTCCGAGCTCTTGGCGCGAAAACTTGTTGACGGCCGTCCGCAAGGCGCGATCGCAGCAACTGATCTGGCGCTGGGTGATCTCGTGGAAATCGTGGCCGGCGAGTTCATCCCGGCTGACGGCGAAGTTGTCGAAGGCGTGGCGACGGTCGATGAAAGCGCCATCACAGGCGAAAGCGCTCCGGTGATCCGCGAGGCGGGCGGGGATCGTTCCGCCGTGACGGCTGGCACACGCGTCCTCAGCGACCGCATCGTCGTCAAGGTGACAGCGGCTCAGGGCGCGACGTTTCTCGATCGCATGATTGCACTAGTGGAGGGGGCGTCGAGACGCAAGACTCCCAACGAGATTGCCCTTGGCGTGCTTTTGGCGGGGCTCTCATTGATTTTTGTCCTTGCGGTGGCGAGCATTCCGGCCTTCGCGGCTTATGCGGGCGGAACAGTGAGCACGGTGGCGCTGGCGTCCCTCTTCATTGCGCTCATTCCCACGACGATCGGAGGCCTTTTGTCCGCGATCGGAATCGCCGGCATGGACCGGCTGGTCCGTTTCAACGTGTTGGCGACGTCGGGCCGGGCCGTGGAGGCGGCGGGAGATGTCGATGTGCTGCTGCTCGACAAGACCGGCACGATTACGCTGGGCGATCGTCAGGCCGTGGCTTTCCTGCCCGCCCAGGGCGTGGCGGAGCGCGATCTCGGCGACGCCGCCCAGCTCGCCTCGCTGTCCGATGAGATGCCTGAAGGGCGTTCCATCGTGGTGCTGGCCAAGGAGCGTTTCGGCATGCGCGGCCGCGACATGGAAGCCGGGCAGGCGAAATTCATTCCGTTCTCCGCGCAGACCCGCATGAGCGGCGTCGACATGGATGGCGCAACGATCCGCAAGGGCGCGGTCGATGCGGTCATCGCGTATGTTCGCTCACGGCCCGGCGCAGCCGCCGTGCCGGCGGAAATCAGATCCATTGCGGACAAGGTCGCGCGCGAAGGCGGAACGCCCCTGGCGGTTTCTCGGAATGGTCGCGTGCTTGGGATCGTGCACCTCAAGGATGTCGTGAAAGGCGGCGTCAAGGAAAGGTTCGCCGAACTTCGCCGGATGGGCATCCGCACCGTCATGATCACGGGCGACAATCCGCTCACTGCCGCCGCTATCGCTGCGGAATCCGGCGTCGATGATTTCCTCGCCGAGGCGCGGCCCGAAGACAAGCTGGCGCTGATCCGGGCGGAACAGGCCGCCGGCCGCATGGTCGCGATGTGCGGAGACGGCACCAACGATGCTCCGGCGCTTGCCCAGGCCGACGTCGGCGTCGCCATGCAGACGGGCACGCCGGCCGCGCGCGAAGCCGGGAACATGGTGGACCTCGACAGCGATCCAACGAAACTCATCGAGATCGTGTCGATCGGAAAGCAGTTGCTGATGACGCGCGGCTCCCTCACGACGTTCTCGATCGCGAACGACATCGCCAAATACTTTGCGATCATTCCCGCAATGTTTCTGGTGATCTATCCTGGCCTCGACGCCCTCAACGTCATGCGGCTCGACAGCCCCCAAAGCGCGATCCTGTCGGCCATCATCTTCAACGCGCTGGTCATCCCGACGCTGATCCCGCTCGCCCTCAGGGGTGTTGCCTGGCGCGCCGCGCCTGCGGGCCAGCTGCTGGCCCGCAACCTCGCAATCTATGGCGTCGGGGGCCTGATCGCACCCTTCATCGGTATTAAGGCGATCGACCTGATCGTCTCCTCGACCGGCCTTGCGTGAGATTTCAACCATGCTGAAGCAACTGCGTCCCGCTCTGGTCATGCTGACACTGTTCACGGTCCTGACAGGGCTCCTCTATCCGCTGGCCATGACCGGTTTCGGCCAGGCGGTCTTTCCCCGCCAGGCTGACGGCTCGCCCGTCGTGATCGAAGGCGTGACGGTAGGATCGCGCCTGATCGGCCAGGCCTTTTCGCGGCCCGAATACTTCTGGGGCCGTCCGTCCGCCGCAGGCGCCGGGTATGACGCGCGGTCGTCCTCCGGGTCGAATCTCGGACCCTCCTCGCAGGCGCTGGCCGACCGCGTCAGGGCTGAAGTGGAGCGCCACGGCGTTCCCGCATCAGGCATACCAGTAGACCTGCTGACGGCCTCGGCGTCGGGCCTCGATCCCCACATCTCTCCGGCCGCAGCGCGGTTCCAGATTGCGCGTGTCGCCTCAGCACGAGGCCTTCAGGCGCAGGCCGTCGCCAGTCTGGTTGACGCCGCAGTCGAGACGTCTTCCCTTGTTTTCGTGGGTGAGTCCCGTGTCAATGTTCTGGAGCTTAACCTCGCGCTCGACGCAATGGACAGTTCGCAAGGTGAGGCGCCCTGACCGCGCGCGCCGCTGGGGCGTGACATGACGGAGCCGCCGGACCGCCGTCCGTCTCCAGACGCACTTTTGGCGCTCGCTCAAGCCGAGCGTCGCGGCAAGCTGAAGGTCTATCTCGGCGCGGCGCCGGGAGTCGGCAAGACGTTTGAGATGCTGACCGACGCCCGCAAGAAGCGGCTCGATGGCGCGGACATCGTGGCCGGCGTCATCGAGACCCACGGGCGCGCGGAAACCGGAGCGCTGATCGAGGGGCTGGAAATCCTGCCCAAGCGCCGGCTCGGCCCCTCCGGGAGCCAATTGGAGGAAATGGATCTCGACGGCCTGCTGGCCCGCAAGCCTGCGATCGTCCTGGTGGACGAACTGGCCCATTCCAACATCGATGGAGCGCGTCACCCGAAACGCTGGATGGATGTCGACGAACTCCTGGCCGCCGGCATCGACGTCTGGTCGACGCTCAATGTCCAGCACATCGAAAGCCTTAACGATATTGTCGCCCGCATCACCCGTGTCCGCGTCCGGGAGACCATACCCGACGCCGTGCTCGAACGCGCCGACACCATCGAGCTTATCGACCTCACGCCGGATGAACTGATCGAGCGTCTGCGGGCCGGCAAGGTCTATGCGCCCGATCAGGCGCAGCGCGCGCTTCGGCACTATTTCGCCCCCGGCAACCTGTCGGCGTTGCGCGAACTCGCCATGCGGCGCGCGGCTGACCGGATCGACGTGCAGGTGCGCGGCTTCCGTCAGGCGCAGGGCGAGACTGCGCCCTGGGCGGCGGTCGAGCGCATCCTGGTCTGCATCGACGACCGCGAGGCCGCCGACGAGGTGGTGCGCCACGCCAAGCGCCTGGCGGACCGGGCCCGCGCGGGCTGGATGGCCGTTCATGTCCAGACCGGACGCGACACCCGGCTGTCCGAGACGGAGCGCGGCCGTATCGCCGACGCGCTCAGCCTGGCCGCCCGGCTGGGCGCCGAGACATCGACCCTGCCCGGAGACGATGTGGCCGACACGGTTCTCACCTATGCCCGCGAACAGAATGTGACGCAGATCGTGGTGGGAAAGGCCAAGCGGCCGCGCCTGTTCGAGGCGGTCTTCGGCTCTGTCGTCCGCCGGCTTATCGACCGGGGCGAGATGATCGCGATCTACGTCGTTCCCGAGGAAGGGGCGGGCGCCGCAAAACGACGGCTGGGACTGCTGGCGCCGTGGCCCGTCCTGACGCCGATCGGCGCCGTCGAGAGTCTGGGCATGACCGCGATCGCGACCGCCATCGCCTGGCCGCTCGACGCCTTCGTGGGTGTGTCCAATCTTACGCTCGTGTATCTCGCTGCTGTGCTGACCAGCGCACTCACCCGCGGGCTGGGGTCGGGACTTCTTGCCGGCGTCATGTGCGCGCTGGCCTACAACTGGTTCTACACCGATCCGCGCTTTACCTTTACCGTCGCCGATCCGGAAAACGTTCTGGCGATCATCGCATTCTCCGGCGCGGCGTTCGTAGTCTCCGTGCTGGCCGCCCGTGCGCGCAGCCAGACGCAGGCCGCGCGCACCGAGGCGCGAACCACGCGAGAGCTCCTCGGTCTGGCCAGGGGCCTTGCATCGGTCGCCAGCGAGGATGAAGTCGCGAACACCCTCGCCATCTACGCCGCGCGGGCCTTCGACACCAATTGCGTGGTGCTGGCCCGCGTCGGTCTCGACGATCTCCGGCTGGCGGCTTCGGCCCCAGGCGCGATGGGCCTCAACGACAGCGACATGGCCGCCGCCCGCTGGACGCTGAGCCGTGGCCAGCCTGCCGGGATGGGCGCCGATACGCTGCCGGGCGGACGCTGGCTGTTTGTGCCGCTGCGAACCTCGCGGCTGTTTTCCGGCGTGCTGGCGATCGCGCCGAAGGCCGTGCTCTCGCCTGCCGAACGCCGGCGGCTTGACGCTCTAGCCGACCAGGGCGCGGGGGCTCTGGAGCGTGCGCACATCGCACGCGCCTATCAGGAGAGCCATGTCGAGATGGAGGCCGAACGCCTGCGCGGAACGATGCTCGCCTCGCTCTCGCACGATCTCAAGACGCCCATCGCCGGTATTCTGGGCGCCGCATCCTCGCTGCGCACGTATGGCGACCGTCATGACCCGGCGACCCGAGAGGACCTCCTCAAGGGAATCGAGGTGGAAGCCGACCGTATGCAGCGTTATGTCGTGAAGCTGCTGGACATGACTAAGCTGGATGCCGGCGGTGTCCAGGTGAGGCCGGAGGCCATCGAGATCGGCGACGTCGTATCGGAGGTATTGAGGCGGATCGACCCTCTCGCCGCGCCCGGCCGGGTTGTCGGCGAGATCGAGCCCGGTCTGCCGATGCTGAAGGTGGACGCCGAGCTTTTGCATCAGGCGCTGTTCAATCTCGTGGAGAATGCCGTGCTTCATGGCGAGGGCCGCGTCGTGCTTCGCGCACGCACCGACAGGGGCGGCGTCAGTTTCGACGTGACGGACGAGGGTCGGGGATTGCAGCCCGGCTCCGAGGCGCGTGTCTTCGAGAAGTTCCACCGCGAGGCAAATTCGGCGTCAGGCGGCACGGGCCTTGGCCTCCCGATCGTGCGGGGATTCGCCAAACTCATGGGGGCGAGCGTGTCCGCCCGAAACCGGGAGGACCGGTCGGGTGCGGCTTTCGAACTCGCCTTTCCGGCGGCGGCCATCGTCAGCCACGTCCTCGCGCATGACGCCCGTGATACTCCATGAGCGGTGGCCGCCCCAAGGCGCTCATCATCGACGACGAACGGGCAATTCGCAGATTCTTGCGTTCGACGTTGCTCGCTGAGGGTTTCGAGGTGCTGGAGGCGGGATCGGCCTCGGAAGGTCTGGCCCTCGCGCGGACCGCGCGGCCGGACCTTGTGGTCCTCGACCTTGGCCTGCCGGACGGCGATGGCGCGACCCTGATCAAGCCACTGGCGGCGCTCGATGCACCCGCCATCCTGGTCCTTTCCGCGCTCGACAACGAAGCCCGCAAGGTCGCGGCGCTTGATGAAGGCGCCGATGACTTCGTCGCCAAGCCCTTCGGCGTGCCCGAATTCATGGCTCGGGTGAGGGCGGCCCTTCGTCATCGCCTGCAAAAGTCCGGCGCCTGCGCCGTGTACGATGATGGCCGCTTGTCGGTGGACTTCGTCCGGCGGATCGTGCGGATCAACGGCGCGGACCCCAGGCTCACGCCAAGGGAGTACGCGGTTCTGACCGAGCTGTTGAACCATGCCGGGAAGGTGCTGACGCACCGGCACCTCATCCAGAAGATCTGGGCCGAGGATCCCACCGGCGACGTTCAGGCGCTCAGGGTGCATATCCGCCACCTTCGCCAGAAGATCGAAGCTCAACCAGAATCGCCAGTGCTTGTCGTCACAGTACCGAGCGTCGGGTACAGGTTTCTGCCGCCCAACCTGGCGTGAATGCGTCCACGAAAGTGGGCGAGGCGCCCCGCCCCCCGTGTGGGCAGGGCTATCGCCTATGGGCGCAGAGCATCCAGTGAAGTCATTCCCGGGCAAGCGAAGCGCGACCCGGGAATCTTTCTTTGCTCCCTGCAACAAGTGGAAGGGCTATCGTCTACGGGCGCAGAGCATCCAGTGAAGTCATTCTCGGGCAAGCGAAGCGCGACCCGGGAATCTTTCCTTGCCGGCTACAATCGCATTTGTTGCGAAGGGGAAGAGGTCTCGCGTCAGGCCCGAAAACAACTCCACCGCGTTATGCGATCCCCTGCGCTGCAAGAGGGGACAGGAAAGCAACAGAACCGCACAGCGGCGAGGAGGTCAAGACTGGATCATGGCAGCGGCCAGCGGCTTCACCGCTGAAGCCGGGCTGACAAATAGCGTTCAACCTCCAAGGCTCTTGGTATTACAGCTTGCTCTTGAACCACCCGGCCGCCAGCCCCGCCGCCCGGGCTGTCTCTTCAAACGTGAAATCATGGCCCGCGCCAGGCAGCGTCTGCACGTCTGACGGTCCCTTCAGCGCCCGTGACGCAGCAAGCGCATGGCTGGTATTGTCGATTTCCCGGTCGGCCCCTGCGACGATGAACTGGATGGACGCGGTCTCCGGAATCGCGCCGATCCGCCAGAACGGCATGTACTCGCCGATCGCAAGCCGGCTCTCCTCTGCGTTGCGGATTCGTGCGGCCGCCGCCGTGCGGGGCGGGGCGCCGTCCCGCGCAAGTCTGATCATCAGGGCGCGCGAAGCGGCGTCTGGCCTGAAAGACAGCATCTCGACACTCGCGCCGGCGATCACGGGTGTGACGGCGGCGCCGGCCTTGATGCGGGCGTCCATGCCCATCGCCGAAATCACATGGCCTCCGGCCAGATCGAGGCCAAGCACGCCAATCCTCGAACGATCGATTCCCGACTGCGACTGCAGAAACGTCACCGCGTTGCGGATGTCCTGGACCTGCTGCTCAGGATCGACGCGGCCGCGTCGTATGACCATTTCCGGCGTGTGTTCGCTGAAGCGCATCGCGTCATAGGTCTGGACGCGCTCGCCGAGATAGAGGAAGCCGCCGGACCGGCCCCAGCCGCGATAATCGATGCTGAGCGCGGCAACGCCCTCACGCGCCAGCGCGACGGCGTAGGCGTCCAGGGTCTCGGCGGTCTCCCCGCGACCGGGCGCGAGCACGACAGCGCCGGCTTTTTCCGGTGCGCCAGATGTTGCGGGCAGGAAGAGGCGTCCGGAAACCCTGACCTGTTCGGAATGCCAGTTCGCTTCCTTCATCGTCACGCCGGCGGGCAGCGCGACGGGCGCCAGGGGGGTGGCGCTGGCCGCCATCGGAAGCGGGAGGGATGTTTGCGCGCATGCGGAAATCGTCATGGCGGCGAACAGTACGGCAGGCATTGCGGCGGCGTATCGGCCCAGCATCGCGCTACTCCCTGCCGCCGAGGAATTTCTTGAACCAGTCGACGGCAAGGGTCGATCCGGCCTCGAAGCCGGCGCCTGAATAGGGCTGGAAGTGGGTGAGGCCAGGGAAGGTGATCACCTGCGAAGGCGTTCCCCGACTGGTCAGGTAAGCCGAGCCGGCGATCGCCGAACGGTTGCCTCCGATCAGTTCGTCGCGTTCCGCCGGCAGAAACAGCACGGCGGTCGTATCGCGGACGCGCTGCAGCATCGTGCCCGGAGCGACGTCGCGATTGCGCGTCCGGTACCAGAGGTCGACATTGGTCTGGAACGAGAAGCCTGCAGTGGTTTCCGCGCCCTGGCCGGCATTGGCGCGAACGATGGCGTCGTCGAGGGCGGGACCGGTCAGATCGAGAGCCCGGGCCGTCGCCGGCGCCGTGCCCATCACGTGGATCACTGCGGCCCTGACGCGTCCATCGACGCCGATCAGCGCCGACGTCACTGCGCCGCCATTGCTGGTCGCCCATACGCCGATGCGCTCCGGATCGACGCCGGGCTCTCCCTGAAGGTACGAGATCGCCGCCCGGAAAGCCTTCACTTCCTCGACATTGTTGAGGTTGGTGCGCTTGATCCGCACCGGCATGCGCCTCAGCGTCACCGGGTCTGCGTCGGTCGTGGCGTCAGCCTCCAGCAGAAAAAGCTCGTCGGCGCCGGAATCCGAAAAGCCGTAGCTCTGATAATCGATGGCCATGGCGACGAGGCCCCGGTCGGCGAATTTAGCGGCGTACTTTTCGACCCCGATCGCCAGTGCGTTGATCCCGTGTCCGACGACGACGGCGGGATAGCTGGCCCGCGCGTCGAAATCCTTAGGCAGGAACAGCTTTCCCTGCAGGCGGGTGCCGCCATCGACATAAAAACTGACCTGCCGTGTGCTGACGCCCTCGCCAAGACTGTAGGCCCAGTCCGCCGGCACGGTCGCGGCGCGTTTCCATTCCGGAGCGCTGGCCTGAGCCGCCAGCGCGGCGGCGTTGCGGACCAGCAGATCGTCCGGAATGTGCCTCGGTCCGCTGTAGACCTCCGAAACCGGCGCTGGATCGGCGGGCGATTGCGCGCCGGCGGCGCCAGTTGCGATCAGCAACGCTATTCCCGACACGGCCGCAGCGATCCGCCGTCGCTTTCGCCTGGCCATCAGCGCAGCCCCGCATTGATCCGTTCCAGCGCCGCGGCGCCAGGCGTCAGCGCAAATCCCTCCAGCGAGTTGAGCGGCGCCGCCACCGTGCCCAGCCTGTCGTGCAGGTCGGTCGCGTCGGGATCGACGAACAGCAATCCCGTCACGATCTCGCCCAGTGCGTGACGTTCCTGCAGGTAGTTCGCCGCCGCGATGCGGTCGGTCGGGTCGTATGCCTCATGCAGCTTGCGCAGCCGCAGCACCGATCCGTCATGCTGAGCCACTTCGTGAATCTCGCCGGGTGCGTAGGTCGCGGTGATCGGCGCGCGTCCGAGGATCACGTCGAGCCGGTTCACCGCCTCGTTGTGCTCGCGCACATAGTCGAAACTCTTGGTCGAGCCGGCATGGTTGTTGAACGCCACGCACGGGCTGATCACGTCCAGTATAGCCGGGCCATGGTGCGACAGGCCGCCCTTGATCAGCGGCACAAGCTGTTCCTTGTCGCCGGAGAAACTGCGGCCGACATAGGTCGCGCCCAGTTGGAGGGCGAGTGCGACGAGGTCGATGCCCGACTCTGTGTTCTCGACGCCCCGCTTGGATTTCGAGCCCTTGTCCGACGTTGCCGAGAACTGGCCCTTGGTCAGGCCGTAGACCCCGTTGTTCTCGACGATATAGCACATGTTGACGCCGCGCCGGACTGAATGCGCGAACTGGCCAAGCCCGATCGAGGCGCTGTCCCCGTCGCCCGACACGCCCAGATAGATGAGATCGCGGTTGGCGAGATTGGCGCCGGTCAGCACCGAGGGCATCCGGCCGTGCACGGTGTTGAAGCCATGACTCTGGCCGAGGAAATAGTCTGGCGTCTTGGACGAACATCCGATGCCGGACATCTTGGCGAGCCTGTGCGGCTCGATCTCCAGTTCGAAACAGGCCGCGATGATCGCCGCGCTGATCGAGTCATGGCCGCAGCCGGCGCACAGCGTCGAGACACGGCCTTCATAGTCGCGCCGCGTAAGGCCCAGCGCATTGGTCGGAAGGGCAGGGTGATGCAGCTTGGGCTTCAGGATGTAGGTCATGGGTTCACCCGGCTGGAGGCGTCCGTTCGCACTGTCCTCACCGTCTGGGTCACGGCCATCCGCCCGCCAATCGCCTCAATGAGGAAGCGGGCGGTGATCGGCGCGCCGTCATAGTGCAGGACGGGAACAAGCTTGGCGGGATCGATGTCGCCTTCGGTGACGATCAGCGTCAGCAGCTGCGCATCGCGGTTCTGCTCGACGACAAAAACCTGATCATGGGCACGAATGAAATCGTAGACCTCCTGGGAAAACGGAAAGCCCCTCACACGCATCGCGTCGAGATGGCGTCCGTCGGCCTCCAGCATTTCCAGCGCTTCGTGCATGGCGGGCGTCGTCGATCCAAAATAGATCGCGCCGGTCTTCGTCGGCTGGCGGGCCGGCCGCGATACGGGGCCGGGCACCAGGCGCGCGGCGGTCGCGAACTTGGCCAGCAGGCGCTGCATGTTGTCCTGGTAATCGACGCCACGCTCGCTGTAGCCGGCAAGACGGTTGCGTGATGTTCCGCGCGTGAAATAGGCGCCCCTGGATGCGTGCGATCCGGGATAGGTGCGATAGCAGATGCCGTAGCCGTCGACGTCGGTGTAACGGCCGAACGCCATGCCCGATTCCAGATCGGCCGCCGCCATGACCTTGCCCCGGTCGATGCGCCGTTCATCGTCCCACTTGAAGGGCGCGACCAGCCATTCCTGCATGCCGATATCGAGATCGAGCATCACAAACACGGTCGTCTGCAGCCGGTCGGCGAGGTCGAAGGCCTGCGCGCCCATCTCGAAGCACTCGCCGGGATCGGCGGGCAGCAGCAGAACATGCTTGGTGTCGCCATGCGAGGCGTAGGCCGCGATCAACAGGTCCGATTGCTGGGTGCGTGTCGGCATGCCGGTCGAGGGCCCGCCGCGCTGCACGTCGAAGATCACGGCGGGAATCTCGGCGAAGTAGGAAAGCCCGATGAACTCGTTCATCAGCGAGATGCCGGGCCCGGACGTGCAGGTGAACGCCCGCGCGCCATTCCAGCCCGCGCCCACCACGATGCCGATGGATGCGATTTCGTCCTCGGCCTGGACGATGGCGTAGCGCCCGCCGCCGTCCGGGTCGGTGCGCAGATCCTCGCAATATCCGGTGAAGGCCTCAGCGAGCGAGGTGGAGGGCGTGATCGGATACCAGGCGCAGACGGTCGCGCCGCCATAGACGGCCCCTAGCGCTGCCGCATTATTGCCCTCGACGAAGATGCGGTCGCCCACCGCGTCGGCGCGCCGAAGCCGGAGACCAAGCGGCGAAAGGTTTTCAGCCGCCCAGTCCCGCCCGAGATTGAAAGCCCGGATGTTGGCGCCGATCAGCTTGGGCTTGGAGGCGAACTCTTCCGCCAGCGCGGTCTCGACCACGGCGGGCTCGATGCCGATGAGGTGCGACAGGGCGCCGACATAGGCGATGTTCTTGAACAGCTGGCGTTCGCGCGGGAGTGTGTAGGCCGCATTGCAGATCGCCGTCAGCGGCACGCCAACGACATGAACGTCTTCACGAAACTTGTCCGCCGGCATGGGTTTGGTCGAATCGTAGAAGAGGTAGCCGCCCGGCACGATCTCCCGCACATCGTCGTCCCAGGTCTGCGGGTTCAGCGGCACGGCGAGATCCACCCCGCCCCGTCGGCCAAGATGGCCCGCCTCGCTGACGCGCACCTCATACCAGGTCGGGAGGCCCTGGATGTTGGACGGGAAGATGTTGCGCGCGGCCACCGGCACGCCCATCCGGATGATCGCCTTGGCGAACAGCCCGTTGGCGCTCGCCGAACCGGACCCGTTCACATTGGCGAACTTGACGACAAAATCGTTCACGGCCGCGAGCGGCGTGGGCGCCGTCATGCTTGTCTCGCTCAGCGTGTCTGCCGGCATGCGGGACCTGCCTGTGTGATGTCGATGATGTATTTCTGCATGTCCCACGCGCCGGTCGGGCATCGCTCGGCGCAGAGACCGCAATGCAGGCAGACATCCTCGTCCTTCGCCATGATGCGTCCGGTGGGCAGGCCGCCCGCGACGTAGATGTCCTGCGTCAGGTTCATGGCCGGCGCACTGAGGCGCGTGCGCAGGTCGGCTTCCTCGCCGTTTTCGGTGAAGGTGATGCAGTCCATCGGGCAGATGTCGACGCACGCGTCGCACTCGATGCACGCCTTGGCCGTGAACACCGTCTGCACGTCGCAGTTGAGGCAGCGCTGCGCTTCCTTGAAGCCGACCACCTGGTCGAAGCCGAGTTCCACCTCCGTCTTGATGTTCTTCAGCGCGATCGCTTTTTCCTTGTGAGGCACCTTGTAGCGCCGGTCATTGGCGATGTCGTTGTCGTAGGACCATTCGTGAATGCCCATCTTCTGGCTGAACACGGTGACCCCCGGCGGCGGACGGATCGCGACGTCCTCCCCATTTAGAAATTTGTCGATGGAGACGGCTGCCGCGTGCCCGTGGGCGACGGCCCAGATGATGTTCTTGGGGCCGAAGGCTGCGTCGCCGCCGAAGAAGACCCGCGGATTCGAGGCCTGCATCGTCTCCTGGCCGACGACGGGCATGTTCCATTTGTCGAAGGCGATGCCGATGTCGCGCTCGATCCACGGAAAGGCGTTTTCCTGGCCCACGGCCACGAGCACGTCATCGCATTCGAAATGCTGGTCGGGCTCGCCGGTCGGCACGAGATTCCGGCGGCCATTGGCGTCGATCTCGGGTTTCACTTTTTCGAAAGTGACGCCCGTCAGTCTGCCCTTGATGTGTGTAAAGGCTTTCGGCACGAGGAAGTTGAGGATGGGAATGTCCTCGCCAACCGCGTCTTCCTTCTCCCAGGGCGAGGCTTTCATTTCCTCATAGCCCGAGCGGACGATCACCTTGACGTCCTCGCCTCCAAGCCGGCGCGCCGTGCGGCAGCAGTCCATCGCGGTGTTGCCGCCGCCCAGCACGATGACGCGCCGGCCGATCTTGTGGGTGTGCTCGAAGGAGACGTTGGACAGCCAGTCGATGCCGATGTGGATGTTGGCCTTCGCTTCGGCGCGGCCGGGCAGGTCGAGATCGCGTCCGCGCGGCGCGCCCGTGCCAACGAAAATGGCGTCATAGTCCTCGGCCAGCAGGGCTTTCATGCTGGTGACCCCGTGTTCGAGGTGCATCACGAGGCCAAGCCCGGTGATGTAGCCAACCTCCTCGTCGATGACTACCTCGGGAAGGCGAAAGCGCGGAATCTGGCTGCGGATCATGCCGCCGGCCCGCCGGTCGCTGTCAAAGACATGAACCTCATAGCCAAGCGGCGCGAGGTCGCGTGCGACGGTCAGCGAGGCCGGACCCGCTCCGATGCAGGCGATCTTTCGGCCGTTGCGCGGCGCCACGCCCGGCAGAAGTGCGGAGATATCGTCCTTGTTGTCGGCCGCCACCCGCTTCAGGCGGCAGATCGCGACGGGCTCGTCCTCGACCCGGCCGCGCCGGCAGGCCGGCTCGCACGGCCGGTCGCAGGTCCGGCCGAGAATGCCCGGGAAGACGTTGGACTTCCAGTTAACCATATAGGCGTCGGTGTAGCGCCGGTCCGCGATGAGACGGATGTATTCCGGCACCGGGGTATGCGCCGGACACGCCCACTGGCAATCTACGACCTTATGGAAATAGTCCGGACGACTGATGTCCGTGGCCTGCAAATCTGTATCCCCCGTGAGAAGCGCGGGATCGATCCCCGCAGTCTTTGCGTGAGCCTACTACCAGCGCGCCGCGAAGGTCCACAAGGCAATACTGGTCGCGCGCACGTCCGGCGGGGAGCCGCAACCCGCTAATCCTCGACCGGGCCTCCGCCAGCGCGGGCGCGGGGGGCTCCCAGCGTTTTCACCACATACTTGCCAATGGCGTCGATTTCCGCCGGCGTAAGCATGTTGGCCATGGCCGGCATCTCGCCGGCGCCCTGCGCAATGGCGCGCGTGACATTGGCGAAATCGACGCGGCCCGTCAGCGGCGGGGCGGCGCCTTGCGGCAGGCCCGCTCCGGCCGGTCCATGGCAGATGGCGCAGGTGCGCGCGAAGGTCGCCTCGCCGAGCGTCAGCTCCCCGGGCGCCGCTTCTATCGCCGCCGCGACCGCCGTTGCCGATGCCGGCGCCGCCGCCAGCGCCACGCCGCCTGCCGGCGCCGCCGCCCCATTGCCGCTGCCGCCGCCCAGTGTCACCGCCACGATTTCCGCCGGCTGTCCGAGTGCCGACACCGCCGCCACAACGTACTGCCGACCGTCGTGCATGTAGGTCATCGGCGCGCCGGTCACCAGCGTCGGCATCGCCATCTCCCACACCGCCCGGCCATCGGTCTTGTCGTACGCGCGCAACATGGGTCCGCCCGAACCGCCGGCCAGGTTTCCGGACTCCCCGAGAAACAACAGTCTACTCGTCAACAGCGGGCTGGGCCGTATGTCGTACTGTCCCATGCTGTCGAAATTCAGGTTTAGCCCCTTCAGTGCGGGATGATTCCGGATGAAGTCCGACGCCTTGCCGGTGGGAATGCGCCAGAGATGCACGCCCGCGTTCATGTCGGTCGCGACCAGTTCGCTGTAGGGCGGTTTGAGGATCGGCAGACCCTGCGGCCCTCCGATCACATGGTTTCCCGACTGCGTGTAGCCAAGGTTGGTCTTTGCCGGATCGCCTTTTGCAAGGCCGGCCGCGTAGGGCTTGTGACGGACGGGAACATACATGATGCCGGTTTCCGGATCGAATGCCGCCCCGTTCCAGTTCGATCCGCCGCCATAGCCGGGGTAGATCCAGGCGCCCTTCACTCCGGGCTTGATCTCGACCATCGGTTCGTACAGAGGGCCTTTTGCGTACTGTCCGGCAATCTTCACGGCCTCCGCGCGCAATGCAGGCGTGAAGTCGATAAGGTCGTCCTCGCGATAGCCGAGAGTCGAGTAAGGCGCGGGCCGTGTCGGAAACGGCTGCGTGGGCGAAAGACGCTCGCCGGGAATCCGGGTTTGTGGAACGACCCGCTCCTCGATTGGCCAAACGGCTTCGCCGGTGATGCGGTCGAAGACGAAGGACAGGTTCTGCTTGGTCAGCAACGTCACCGCCTTGACGCGCTTGCCGTCCTTGACGATGTCGTGCAGCAACGGAGCCGCAGGCGCGTCATAATCCCAGACGCCATGATGAACGAACTGGAAGTGCCAGACGCGCTTGCCTGTTTTCGTGTCAAGACAAAGCAGACTTTCCGCGAAGAGTCCGTCGCCGAGCCGGTGGCCGCCCCAGAAATCGTTGGAGGGTGTTTCCGTTGGCAGGTAAACATAGCCCGTCTCGGGGTCGGCGCTCATCATCGACCAGACGCCGACATTGCCGATATAGTCGGCGCTGTTGTTCTCCCAGGTCTCGTAACCGTACTCGCCCTTGCGCGGCACAGTGTGAAATGTCCAAAGCAGCTTGCCCGTCCGCACGTCAAATCCGCGAATGTCGCCGGGCGTGGATTCCTTGTTCCGCGATCCACCGGGAATCACCTGCACCACAATCACGTCGCCCACTACAAGCGCCGGCGATACCGACCCCACATCCTGCACGGCGCGGCCTTCCACGAGGCCGTGGCGCAGATTGATCACGCCGTCCTTGCCAAACTCGCGGACCGCCTCGCCAGTCTTGCCGTCGATCGCCAGCAGCCGGCCGTCGATCGAATTGTGAAAGACTCGCCTGACTTCTCCGTCTGTCCAGTAGGCCAGAGAACGCGGCGCGAGGGACGCCCCGCGACCGCCAATCTCGATCTGCTCGGGCTGGTAGGTCCAGATCGTCTTGCCTGTGCCGGCGTCGATCGCGGCCGCGCCGTGATTGACCCACGGCACGTAAAGCACGCCGTCGTCCAGCAGGGGCGTCGCCTTGTAGTTGGAACTTTCGGGCGAGCCCGAAGTATCCGCGCTCCAGCGCCAGGCGATTTGCAGCTGCTGCACATTGTCGGCATGAATCTGGTCGAGCGGGGCGTATCGCGTCTGGCCCGCGTCGCCGCCCCAATAGGTCCACTCGCTGGCATCATAGGCTTCGCCGGCCGGCGCGACCGCCGCCGCCGTTTCGACCTTGTCGGGCTGCGCGCACGCATGGGTCCCCGCCAGTGCGAGCGCGAGCATGGCGGCGCGAACCGAGGTCCTGCGGACGGTCATTCGATGTCCTCCCGTATGCGGCTCTGCGGCCGAATCTTGCATCCACTTACCGGGCGTCCGGGGGAACGCCAATGCCGCCGCGGACAAACATTGGACCGGAAGCGGCTGTCGGGACTGCCTTCCCGCATGTCCCTTCCGGCGCTATCAAGCGGGGGACAGTGGATTGAAAACGCCAGGATGAGCCGATTGAAAGTAGCCTGCGTCCAGATGCGTTCGGGAACCGACGTGCGCGAGAACATCGAGGCGGCGTCGATTCTGATCCGCGAGGCCGCGACTGCTGGCGCGCGGCTCATCGCCACGCCCGAAATGACGTCGCTGCTGGACCGCAAGCCCGGCGCCGTTTTCGCCCGGTCAACAGAGGAGAATGACGACGTCGCTCTGGCTGCCTTCCGGGCTTTGGCGGTCGAGCTTGGCGTCTGGCTGCTGATCGGTTCGCTGCCGATCCGGGCGGGCGCGGGCAGGTGCGCCAACCGCAGCTTTCTGATCAGCCCGGACGGCCTTGTCTCCGCCCGGTACGACAAGATCCACATGTTCGACGTTCAGCTGAACGCCTCGAACGTCTACCGGGAGTCCGACGCCTTCGCGGCGGGTAGCGAGATGGTTCTCGGCCATCTGCCCGAAGCGGTCCTCGGCATGACCGTCTGCTACGACGTGCGCTTTCCTGACCTCTTTCGCGCCCTGGCCGTCGCGGGAGCCCAGATCATCGCGGTGCCGGCGGCGTTCACGCGCATAACCGGAGAGGCGCACTGGCATGTTCTGCTTCGGGCGCGGGCGATCGAAACGGGCTGCTTCATCATTGCCCCGGCCCAGGGCGGCAGGCATCAGGACGGCAGGGAGACGTTCGGGCATAGTCTCATCATTGATCCTTGGGGCGCTGTTCTGTCGGAGGGCGCCCTTGAGCCGGGCGTCATCCATGCGACGCTGGATCTGGACAAGGTAGAGGAGGCGCGTCGCAGGATTCCGTCGCTGACGGCCAATTCGGATTATCACCTCGGCGTGCGAGCAGACCCAGCGCCCTGAACCCGTTTAGCGCAGCCTTTACGCGCTCCCCGCTTCACGTCCGCCTGCTCCTGCGCCATGCTTGGGCGGCTTTTGAATGGAGCAACCTATGCCGGCCGCGATTGAAGTGAAAGCACGTGTCGTGGCCGGCGGCCGTCGCGCGTTCGGCCCGGGAAAGGCAGACCTTCTGGACAGCATTGCGGCGGAGGGGTCGATCTCCAGGGCGGCCAAGGCGATGGAGATGAGCTACAGCCGCGCCTGGCAGCTCGTCGACACCATGAATGGCGCATTCCGCCATCCCCTGGTCGAAAGCTCGGCCGGCGGTCTGCGAGGCGGGGGCGCCGTGCTCACCCGCCATGGCGAGGAGGTGCTGGCGCTCTATCGCCGGCTTCAAGCCCGGCTCGACACCGATCTCGCCGCCTTCCTCCCGGAATTCGAGAAGCGGCTGAAGTGACCCGCGCCTAAAATTGCCTATCGCTCTGTCAAACCCGCTATAGTTGATTAGCAATAACGCTTTGTGTAGCGCTATCTGCTGGCAACGATAGCGAATGAGGTGAGCGCGATGGGAAGTCCGGGAATCAGTCGGGTGTCGCTGGCTGCCGGATTGATGGTCTGGCCGCTCGCCGCCGCAGCGATGGCGCAGGTCGCGCCCGCCGACAGGCCCGACACGGTTTTCGTCTTGGGTCAGCTTGAAGTTACCGCCCGCGACAGCCGCGGCGATGCACTGGGCGGCTCTACCATTGGCGCTGATGCCATGCGCAGGTTTGATCGCCCCAGCGTTGACGAGGCGATCAGCTTGATCCCTGGCGCCAACGCCTCGACCACCGGGGGCGCCCGCAATGAGCGGATCATTTTCGTGCGTGGGTTCGACCGCTTCCAGACCACCCTGTCGATAGACGGCGTGCGTGTCTTTCTTCCAGCCGACAACCGTATCGATTTCGGGCGTTTCCTGACGGCCGACCTGTCCGAAGTTCAGGTCTCCAAAGGGTATGTCTCGGTCCTGGACGGGCCGGGCGCACTCGGCGGCGCTGTCAACCTCGTCACTCGCAAGCCCGATCGGCTGCTGGAAGCCGAGCTTGTCGCCACCGCGACGACCGACGGCGATCTCTTATATGACGGCGCCACGATCTCCGCGCTGGTCGGCACGCGCCAGGACCTGTTCTATCTTCAGGCATCCGGAGCGACGTCGGAACGCGACAGCTTCAGCCTGTCGGACGATTTCGCGCCGACAGCGCTTGAGGACGGCGGCGAACGCAACAACTCCGCCAGCGAGGATTGGCGCGTCAATTTCAAGACGGGATTCACGCCAAACGACACAGACGAGTACGCGGTCAGCTATCTGAAGCAATCCGGTGAGAAGAACGCGCCCTACCATGTGACAGACACAGCCAACACGCGCTTCTGGTCATGGCCCTATTGGGATCTCGAGAGCGTTTATTTTCTGTCCCGGACAAAACTCAACGACGCCATGACGCTGCGATCGCGCGCATACCACAATACGTTCGGCAATCTGCTGTCGGCATTCGACAACGGAGCGCAAACCACCCAATCCCTGCCGCGCGCCTTCAATTCCTTCTATGACGATGTCGCCTTTGGCGGGAACGTCTCGCTCGACTGGTTTCTCAATCCGTCCAACACGCTGAAGTCGGCTGTCTACTACCGCAAGGACGAGCACAGCGAACGCCAGGATGGCTTCGTTCGCACACCGCCATCGCCGACAAACCCGTCGGTCAACGCCTCCTATTCCGAGCCCCGACAGACGACCGAGGAAGATACCTGGTCCATCGCGATCGAGGACACGCAAGGGCTTGGCCCAGACGTCGATCTTGTCCTTGGCGCGTCCTATGACTGGACCGACCTCATTGAGGCGGCCGACGTCAATGTCTTCGTGGCCGGCACGACCATCGCCAACTCGATTATTACTTTTCAGCCCGTCATCTACCCCACAAAAAACAGCGAGGCGATCAACGCCCAGGCGGCTCTTGCCTGGCGCGTCACGGACGACGCGCGCCTGCATGCCAGCGTTTCCTCGCGCACCCGGTTTCCAACACTGTTCGAACGCTTCTCATCGAGATTCGGAACGGCTATTCCCAATCCGGGCATAGATCCGGAAAGGGCCACAAATTTCGAAGTCGGCGGCGCATGGGACTTCCTGGGCCTCAATGTCGAAGGCGCGTTGTTCTACAGCGATATTGAGAACGCGCTGATCCAGATACCGGTGGCGCTTGGTCCGCCCTTTGGCAATGTCAGCCAGACGAGGAATGCAGCCGACGGAGAGTACTACGGCGGCGAAATCGCGTTCACAGGGCAGCTCCTCGAAACCTTGGAGGCGGGCGGCAATCTCACTCTCATGCGGCGCAATCTGATCGATCCCACAAACCCCAGTTTCGAGCCGCAGGGTGTGCCTGAGTCGAAGCTTTTCCTCTATGCTGACTGGTCGATCCTGCCCAACCTGTCCTTCACGCCCTCTCTTGAGATCGCGGCCAGCCGCTGGACGGTGACGTCGGCGCCGGTTGTGACCCCTCCGGCAACCTCTGCAGCCTTGCGATTCTATGAGACCGGTTCGTACGGTCTGCTCAATCTCGCAATGGACTGGGATTTAAGCGACAATGTCTCGATACTGGCGGGAGGGAAAAATCTGCTCGACCGCAGCTATTTTCTCGTCGACGGCTTCCCGGAAGAGGGGAGGAATTTCTACGTTTCAGTGCGTCTTCGGAACTGATTGCCGATGCATCGCAGGAGCGGCATTACAGAGGCTGCATGGCTTCCGTCTCTACCGCCAGGTATGAAAGAATATAGCGGCTTGGATCGTGGAGGAAGCAGACATGTTGAGAACGGGTTTGGCGGCGATCGGCCTTCTGGCGTTGGCGCCGGCTGGGTTCGCGCAGAATGAACCGGCTGGTTGCGTGAGCAGGGATTCTGGCTTGACCGGCGACCTTGCCGGTTGGACTGCCAGGAAAGACTTCGGCCCCGCCGGCAATTCGGCCGTAGCGCGGAGGGGCGAGCTTGAAATTGGCGAGGCCGTCAATGCGAGCCTGCTGGCGGCCCACGGTGTCGTCTATCTGGCAAAACCGGGAAGGGAAGGAGCGCCGGAAAGCAAGGGTGGGCTTTTCGCCCTCAGCGTGACCGAGCCAGGAATCTATGGTGTGGCGCTGGGCGCGGCGGCCTGGATCGACGTTCTGCGTGATGGCGAGCCGGTCCAATCGACCGCGCATGGCCACGGCCCGGAGTGCTCGACCATCCGCAAGATCGTGGAGTTTTCTCTGCGGCCCGGAGACTATGTCGTTCAGATTTCTGGAAGCCCTGACGCGAACCTGCCCATCATGGTCATTCACCGGCCTTAGGCCTCGTTCCTCCGCCGTCCCTGCGGTCCGATGTGTCCGCCGATGCTGTGCATCGGCCCGCGCTGCGCTCAGTTCATTCGGGACTTGATCCGCGCCCGGGGATGTCCGTTGTGGGTCGATTCCTCTGGGCCAATGGCATGGCGACGTTCCATCTCTGCTTGCCTGCCGACGCGGCCCGCCGCAGAAGGACTCCAGAGCAAGGCGAGGGTGCGGCGATGGCGACGGAGGCAATCGGCAACGAGCTGGGCAGCGCGGTCGCACTCCTCGCGGCGGGCGTAATCGCCGTCCCGATCTTCCGTCGGCTGGGCCTTGGCTCGGTGCTGGGCTACCTCGCCGCCGGGCTGCTGATCGGACCGTTCGGGTTTGGTCTCTTCAACGACCCCGAAGCCATTCTCCACGTTGCGGAACTCGGCATCGTGATGTTCCTGTTTCTGATCGGGCTGGAAATGCGCCCGGCCAAGCTGTGGGCGATGCGACGCGAGATATTCGGGTTAGGCGTGGCCCAGGTCGCCGTTTGCGGCGCGTTGCTGTCTGTCGTGGGCATCCTGGCGGGGCTTCCGGCCGCCGCCGCCATTATCGGCGCGATGGGATTTGTGCTCTCTTCCACCGCCGTCATCATGAAGATGCTGGACGATCGCGGCGAGACGTCCAGTCCCGCAGGCCAGCGCTCCACCTCCATCCTGCTGCTTGAGGATTTGATGATCGTGCCACTGCTGGCGGTGGTTGCTGTCCTCGCGTCTCTCAATGGCGAAATCAGCGAGAATGCGAGACCGGTCTGGCAGAGCGTCGGTCTTGCAATCGCGGCCGTGAGCGGCGTCTTCCTTGTCGGCCGGTGGCTGATCAATCCCTTCTTCGGCATTCTCGCGCGGTCCGGCGCCCGGGAGGTGATGACCGCCGCAGCGCTGCTGGTCGTGCTGGGCGCCGCACTGTTCATGCAGTGGGGCGGGCTCTCCATGGCGATGGGCGCTTTTCTTGCCGGGATCCTGCTCTCCGAATCGACTTTTCGGCACCAGCTTGAAGCCGACATCGAACCCTTTCGCGGCATCCTGCTGGGACTGTTCTTTCTCAGCGTCGGCATGTCGCTCAATCTCGAGGTGGTCGTCGCAGACTGGCGGCTCGTCGCAGGCGGCGTCGCCGCCTACATGCTCGTGAAGGCCTCCGGCATCTACACGGTGGCCCGCCTGTTCCGCGCCAGTCATCGCGAAGCCGTGCATCGGGCGTCACTCTTCGCCCAGGGCGGCGAGTTCGCCTTTGTCCTCTATGCCTCAGCCCTCGGCGCAGGCGTCTTCGACGCACGCACGAGCGCGGTCATGACCGCAATCGTCATCATCTCTATGGCTTTGACCCCGCTGGTGGTGATGGCTCTCGAAAGGCTGACCCCGCCGGAGAAGGCGTCCATGGAC
>JAWXBJ010000211.1:0-9738 GCA_034439955.1 Alphaproteobacteria bacterium | reverse complement strand
TCTGACGGCGAAGCGGTTCCCGGCTCGCCTGAAGACGCTCCAGCTCTGGAAATCTGGCGACAATACGTTTGTCCGCCTTCAAGGAATTCAGTTGAAGGCAGGCTGATCGGGGCGACAGGCTGGCGATCGGCCGCATCATGTTTTCCTTGCCGAATTGGCTGCCGTCCGCAACAAGATGTCAATCCAGCCTGTGCAATGTCCAGGCTCCGGGGCGAGCTTCAAGTCCAACCCGGCGGATGAAACTTGCAATCGCCATCAGTCTAACTACTCTATACGTCCAGACAAGTTGTTTCCGGAATGAACAAGTTGACCACCCCCATCGCTGACGTCATGGACTTGAGACTCGTCCGCGGACGAGCCACGAAGGTCCGGGTGCTCGACGCCTCCGAAAGGCTGTTTGCACTTCGCGGCTATGACGGCGTCTCGATCCGGGACATCGCCGAGGAGGCGGACGTCACGCTGGGCGTCGTCGGCTTTCATGGCGGCAGCAAGGAGGAATTGTTCAAGACCGTTCTCGCCAGGCGTGTCGAGGAGCTGTCGAGCAAGCGGCTTTTGGCGCTTGGGGCGCTTGTTGAGCGGACACACGCCCCCACAGTGCGGGAAATCGTCCACTGCTTCGTCCATCCTTACGTCAAGCTGGCGTCGACCGGCGACCCGCAGTGGAAGGCCTATTCAAAACTGATCGCGCGGCTTGTCGGCGATGAAACCTGGTTTCCCTATGTGCGCGAATTGTACGATCCGGCGGCGATCCGGTTTCTTGACGCCATCCGCGCCATCCGTCCCAAGGTGGACGAGCGCAATCTGGTTGCGGCCTATGTCATGATGGTGGCTTCGACCGTGAACATGGTGGCGGGGCGGGGACGGATCGACGCGCTCGCCAGGACGCGCAGGCGAGGCGGCGAAGTGATCGAGTTCTGCGACACCATCGTGGATTTCTGCGCTGCCGGGTTCGACGCGGCCATCGGATGGCCGCCGCCCAGACCTGCGCGGGCGCGCCGAATGCCGCAGTAACGTTTGCTGGGCCGCGCATCACGATGGCGCTGATTTGGGTGCGGCTCTCACCGGCCCTCCAAACTCGATCAGTACGCCATCCGGATCGGTGATGAACGCAATCGTCGCCCGACCCTCCCACGCCCGCGGCGGCATCGGCATCGCCACCCCCAGCGAGCTGAGCTGGGCGCAGACGCCATCCACGTCATCGACCAGCGCCGTCAGATAGCGAATGCCGGCGACGGCTCCGGTAACTGGCGGCGGGAGCGGCTGTCCCGGCGGGCCTTTCCAGAATTTCAGTTGCGCCGACCCCCATTTGACTGTCGTGACTTCGCGGCCGCGCCATTCGGTCACGCCGACAAGCTCCCGTCCGAGAACGGTCTCGTAGAAATGACGCGTTTGGGCTGGGTCCGACACGGTGAGGCCAGCCTCGACGGTAGGACTTCCGGGCGGGGGATTTTCGAGCCCGACGAGTTCAAGCGCGTTGCCGTCCGGGTCCTGTGTGAAGTGGCGGCGCACATTGCCGGCGCGACTGGTTTTCGCAACGGCGCCGGTCTCGGATTCGATGCGCCCGATGACGTTGTCGAAGTCCGCAAGGACGAGAGTGAGTTGCCGGAGGCCGCGAGCCGCCATTACGCCTGTGTCGGCCAGCGGTGGGCGCCGATCGAGGCACAGATGCTTTACGACTGTCCTGCCGCAGAGGAAGCGACGGTTCATGCCCGCCGCGATCGGTGTCTCGGAATGGATACTCAGCCCCAGAGTGTCGCGGTAGAAGACAAGCATCCGGTCCGGATCGTGCGGCACAAGTCCGATTTCGGACTGCCTGCCAACCATCTCGAATACCATTGTATCTCTCCCAGCGGGCGTGTCCTGCGAGCCCAAGACGCAATGGCGCCGTTCGAGAGCATCCTTCGATCAAACTGCGTCAGTTTGACCGGAGAAAGATGCTCGACCTCCAAAGTGTAGGGCAACTTGTCTGCGTCCGAGAGGACGCAGGTTGCCCTACCGAACGGCTGTCGCCAGGAAATCCAGCACCTTGCGGGTGAGCGGAGTGTCGCCGCGCCCGATGTCGGCGTTGACTCCGCCATGGTCCAGTCCCTCGGCTTCGTACCACTCGGCCGCGACGCCCGCCGCCTTCAGGCGCTCGACGAACGGGACGGCCTGCAGGGGTGCGTCGGTCCGGTTGTCGGAACTCACGACGAGGAAAGGCGGCAGGCCAGCCTTGATGTGGTGGATGGGAGAAACATCGAGCTGTTTCGCCTTGTCATTCCCGAACACCATCGCGATCATCTTGGCGTAGCCGGAACCCAGCCTCGCATCCCCGGCATTGCTGACTTGTCTGGCGACATCGTAGGGGCCGGTGTCCAGCGCCACGACGCCGACGATCGCGGTGCGGGGCACGCCCGCCTCGCCCAGGAAGCGTGTGTCCGTCCCGACGACCGCCGCCAGGTGAGCGCCAGCCGAATGCCCCATCAGGATGATGCGGTCGGGATCGCCGCCATAGGACGCGATATTGGCGTGGACCCACGCTGTGGCCGTTGCAATGTCCCGCGCCATCTCGCCAATTTCCACGTCGGGACGGAAGCGGTAATTGGCGGACACCGTAACGAAGCCGGCCGGCGCGAAAGCCAGCGGCTTTGACGCAACCGCGCCCTTGTCGCCCTGCTGCCAGCTGCCGCCATGGACAAAAACAACCACCGGCGCCTTGCTGAGCGCGGGCTGGGTGTAGACGTCGAGACTTTGTCGGGCGGCGTCAACGCCGGGCAGGGTGTTGTAGCGGATGTCCGCGTGGCGTGTAATCCCGGCCCTGGCAAGCGCCTCGTAGGCAGCGGTTCGAGCGGCGCCAGTCTGTTGAGCCTGTGCCGGGAGCGCCTGCCAGTAGGCCGCCAGAACCAGGACCGCCGCGCCCAGAAAACGTCTGGATGTCGTCATCTCAATCTCCCCAAACTCGCACCGAAACCGGGCGTGTCGGCGGCGGCGCCCCATCCCGCCCCGAGACGCAGAACTGCTCCCCCCGCCCCGAGCAACAGATTGTTTCTGTTCATGGGCGTGTCTCCGGCGGCAGGGTCATCTCCTGGCTGTCGATGGGACGGGCGCGTTCGAAAGCGGGACGGGGCTCGCGCGTGCGCACCTGCTCCAGCCAGAAGACGCCGTCATGGGGATTGCTGTTGCCCCGCGTTCCGAGGAAATCGGTGTCGCCATCGCCGTCGAGATCGCGGGCGACAAACTTGTCGAACATGCCGCGCCTGCGGCGCGAGATATCGTGCCGGACCCAGTCGTCGCTCGCGGCGCCGGGATTTGCGAACCAGCCAAGCCGTCCCATGGGGGATGAGAGGGCGGCCGCACCGTCCTGATCGCGAGGTCCTGAGCTGTAGCTTCCGACGATCACATCCTGGTCGCCATCGCCGTCAATATCCGAGAGCGCCATCCCGGTGAGGCTGTCGGGACCGAAATCGCCGATCCGGTGAAACGCCCAGACGCCTGCGAGCGAGGGCGGCTGTTCGAGCCAGCCCAGGCCCTGTCCCGTCGCGGCGAAGATATCGAGCCTGCCATCACCGTTGACGTCGGCGAAGTCCAGATTGAAGCCGCCGGCGCGGGCGCCGTCGATCTCGATCTCCCGTTCCACGAACGCCAGGCGTTGCTGGTCCGTGTTCTCGAACAGCACCAGCCGTGCGCCCTTGCGTACGCCTGCGACAATGTCGAGGTCGCCGTCGCCGTCTATGTCGATGGGTTGAGCGTTCTGGGGGATGGGAAAGCGGCCAAGCTCGCGTTCGACCCAGTTGCGGCCGTCGAGCGGATCGCCCTTGACGCTGAAGATGGAAACCGCCGTCGGCTTCGTGGTCTCCTGCGAGGGGTTTTGGGCCCCCTTGTTGGCGGTCGCGACCTCTGGCCGGCCGTCGCCGTCGAGGTCGGCGAGGAAGACTCGGATGAACGACCCGCGATTAAGGGTTTGCGGCAGGATTACTCTCGCCCAACTCGTGGTCCGCGCCGAAGCGCCGGGATTCTGGAAGTAGATCAGGTGAGCGAGTTCTGATGCGACGATTACGTCGAGATATCCATCGCCATTGACGTCCGCGATCGCGGCGTCCTCCGGCGCCGCCGCCTCGCCGCCCTGCGCGAGCGTTACGTTGAGCCAGCTCAGGGGATCGTCCGTCGCGAATGCGATGCGCACGAACCCGTCGGGCGTGCCGTTATAGCGCGTATCGGATTCATGCACCGAAACGATGTCCTCCCGGCCGTCCCGGTCGAGGTCGCCCAGAACCAGCCCGTCGCCGCCGGTCAGCGGCTCTCCGGATGACGTCGTGTCGTCAACGATGTGCTCGCGCCATGAGACGAACATGCCATTGCTTGATCTGGCGCGGGTCGGGGTGTCGCCGACAGCCTGTGCGGCAGTCCGGGCGACAGCCTGCGCGTGACCGGCTGACGATTGCATGCAGCCTGCGAGCGCGACGCCTGCCGCCAGTCCCATGACCGTGAACCGCGTCGGCAATCCGAGACCCTCCGGCGACATCCGCCCACTGCCGCAATGTCTGGCGCGAGATAAGACTTGCATCCTGGCCCAGAGACATCACAATTTGATCGTTCGTCAAGAATGTTCGGCAGGGGTTCGTCATGTGTCCAGGAATGTTGCGGTCGGCGATCCAGTTGCGCGGTTGGTCCGGGGGCGAGCGGTGACAGACGACACCCTAGCCGGAAAGACGATCCTGATAACGGGAGCGGCAAGCGGCATCGGCCGGGCGCTCGCTGTCGCTTTTGCCGCCGAGGGCGCGGACGTCGTGGCGGCCGACTTGAACGCCGAGGCGCTCGGCGCGCTCGCCTCATCAGGTTGCCGCACCATCACAGTTGATGTTTCGAACAGTGAGGCTGTGAAGCGAGCGGTCGGGGCTGCGGTCGAGGGCAGGGGCCGGGTCGACGTTTTCTTCAACAACGCGGGCATTGGCGGACGTCGAGCGATCGAGGACCTGGCGGATGGCGAGTTCGAGCGCATGGTGCAGGTGCACCTGTTCGGAGGCCTCTACTGTCTGCGGGCGGTCCTGCCGGTCATGCGCCTCCAGGGCCATGGCCGGATCATCAACACGCTGTCGCGCGGCGCGGAGGCGCAAGCGGCCGGTTGGGCCGCCTATGGCGCCGCCAAGGCCGGGCTATTCGCCCTGACGCGGGTCGCCGCCGCCGAGACGGCCGGAAGCGATATTCTCGTCAACGGGATGATACCCGGGCCGACCCAGAGCGGAATGAACAAGGGTCCCGATTTGCAGCCGCCCGAGGCGGTCGTTCCGGGCGCGCGCTGGCTGGCGACGCTGCCGGCGGGCGGCCCATCCGGCAAGGTCTTCTGGGACCGGCGGGAGTATCGCCTCTTTGAGCAACCGCCTATGCAGGAAGGCCCTGGAGAGCGCCCATGACCGACATCGAGAAACTGCTGATCGAGCGCGCGTGCGAACGCCTTGTCGTCGAATACTGCCACCTGACGGATCACGGGGAGGCGGCCCGGGTGGCCGACCTGTTCACCGAGGACGGCGTCTGGTCGTCAAGCGAGAACACAATGAACGGCCGCGACAAGCTGCGGAAAGGGTTTCAGCGCCGGCAGGACATCGCAGCCCGCATGTCGCGTCATGTCTGCACCAATCTGCTGGTAGATGTGATCGACGAGGACACCGCACGCGGCGTGGTCTATCTCACGCTCTACCGGCATGACGGGGAAGCCGGACGCGCCACGTCGCCGACGCAGGCGCCGGCCATGGTTGGCGAGTACCGCGACGAATTCAAACGAACGCCAGCGGGTTGGCGGTTTCACCGGCGCGAAATCGTGCTGTCGTTCATCGGAGGCAAGTAGGCGAATGGCGGCCAGAATTGATCCTTACCGCCATGTCGGGCGCAATTATATCGTGACAGGAGGCGGCAGCGGCATCGGCGCCGCGACCGCCTTGCGCCTCGCGGCCGAGGGCGCCGCCGTCACGGTCGCCGATGTTCGCCCGGCCATCGCGGAGGAAACAGCTGCGGCCATCCGCGCCGCCGGCGGCAAGGCCTTGGCTGTGGCCTGCGACGTCGCCCGCGAGGAAGACGTCGCCGCGATGATCGAGAGCAGCGTGGCTGCATTCGGTCCGCCGGATGGATTGTTCGCCAACGCCGGGACGGCTGGATCGGGATGGATTCACGAGACGGCGCTCGCGGACTGGAATCGCATCATCGCCATCAATCTGACCGGCGCTTTCCTTTGCGCCAAGCATGTCCTGCCGCATTTTCTGGCGCGCGGCTCAGGCGTGTTCGTCACCACCGGCTCAATCGCGTCCGTCATCATCGGCGGCGGTGGATCGGCGGCGAGCTATGCGGCCAGCAAGGGCGGCTTGCTGCAGCTGACCCGTCAGGTGGCGGTCGATTATGGCGCCATGGGGGTCCGGGCCGTGTGCGTCTGCCCGGGCGCCGTCAAAACCAATCTCCCCCAGCATGCCGCCGAGGATCGCCAGGGTCAGCTCACGCCGCGAGGCGAACCGCTGCCGCGCAACCGGCACAAGACGCCTCTGCCTCGCGCCGCCGAGCCCGACGAGATTGGCTCTGCGGTGTCGTTCCTGTTCTCGGACGACGCCTCGTTCATCACCGGCTGCGCTTTCTTCGTGGACGGCGGACTGACATCGATCTGACCGAATCGGCCAGGATCGCCAGCCTCCACGGATCCCGGTCCGCCCCCCGAAAACGCCCTACTTCGCGGCGAGGTGCGTAACGAACCAGCGCGCGGCGGCTTCGGAGGAGACCTCGAATGGTTTCCCGGCATACATCTCGAAATGGGTGATGTCGGGAACGACAATGTACTCCTTCGGCCCCTTGGCGAACGCAAGAGCCGCCTTGCCGGCGTTGTCATTGTTGATCAGCTCGTCAAACTGGGCGACCACCACCATCATCGGACGCTCGCCGATGTTCTTCGCCCATTGCATCGTGTTGTTCTCGCGGTTGGCGGCCTGCATCTCGGAATCGATCAGCAGGGATCGCGAATACCCCGTCCACATTTCCTCCCCCTGTCCGGTGCGGGCGCGCGTGATGGCGTCCTTGAGCTGGGGAGCCGTGAGCGCCGTCGGAGGCGTGCCGGCGGGATTGCCGCCAATGCCGGGGATCTGGATGGCGATCGCCTTGACGCGAGCGTCCTGTCCGGCGACGGCGAGGGAGTTTCCACCCGCGAAGCTCGATCCCCAGATGCCGATCCTCTCGGGATCGACGCCTGCCTCGCCCTGGATGAAGGAAATGGCATTGCGATAATCCTCCTGCTGGTCCTTCGGCAGGAGTCGCGTCCGCTTGATCCAGACGGTCGCATTCTCGACGATCTTGTGGCGGTTTTCGTCGCGTTCCATGCCTCCGGCCAGTGCGACAGGCGAAATGACCCGGGCATAGCCGTCGGAATTGCCCCAGCCGCGATAATCGATGGCCATGGCGACAAGGCCGCGCTCGGCGAAGCGGGCGGCGTATTTCTCGATCGAGACATGGGTGCCCGCCCAGCCCTGGCCCATCACGACGGCCGGCAGGCCGGGCTTCGAGGCCGCGTCAAAACCTTTCGGATAAAAGATCTTGGCGTAGCAGGCGACGCCGTCCGAATAGTAGACGACGCTCTTCGCCGTGACGCCGGCGGGCATCACATAACCGTAATCCGAAGGTCCAAGACCTTTTTTCGCGACAGGCTGACCGGTGCGCGGATCATTGGCGACAACCGGGTTTGCAGGCTTGGGCGGCGCGACGGGTAGGCCGGGTTTCTCGACGGCGGGCGGCGTCGTCAACGGCGCATCCGGATGAAACTGCTGCATCATCGCCAGCGCGGCCAGCGCCGAGGCAAAAGCCGTTATCATTGGGCGGTATCCTTTATCCGTGTTCCGGGTTGGGGCGCCGCCCTGGGGCAGACGCCGCACGCGGGGAAACTAGTAGGACGGGCGTTCAGCGACAAGCACAAAAACTTTTGGTTGACGCCGAGCGTATCCCGGTCAACCCGCTCAGGACTGATCTCTTCAAGCTCGATCCGGCCCGGATGAAGGAACATCGCCTTCCACGTCTTCGCTTGATATGCGACGAAGCGGTTTCTCCTGTTGATTGCAACGACACGAAATGTATTGTGACGTTTAGAACAAACCAGACGTTCGTGCAAAAGCCGGGGTTGGCTCGCGAATGAATGGTTGAAGGGACGACAGGGGAGGAAATCATGCAGATCAAGGTCAATGGGCCCATGGGCGGAAACGCACCGACATCCGGCGTGGACGCCGGGCACGGCGGCGCGCACAGGAAGGTCGCTCTAGGCAAGACTCGCGGGCTAGGGATCTTCGCCGGCCTGATGCTTTTGCCGGCGACAGCGCTGGCTCAGGTTCCGACAGCGCCCCCCCCCGCGACTCCTTCGACGACAGCGCCGGCGACTCCCGCGCCCCGGGCGGCCGCGGCCGACGATACCGACACGATCATCGTCACGGCGCGCCGGCGTGAGGAGAGCCTCCAGAACATTCCCGTTTCGGGAACCGTTGTGTCGGAGCAGGAGCTTGAGGACGTGGGCGGCCTCACCAGCGAAGAGGATTTCGGGCTGCTTCTCACGGGCGTGACCGTCGATCTCGACGGTAACCAGGAATTCTTCATTCGCGGCGCCGGCACGGGCGTCACCCAGTTCACGGCGTCGGCGACCACTCAGTTCCGCAACGGCGCGGAAGTCGCCGGCGGCTTCGGCGGACGCGGCTTCGAGCGCATGGATTATTTCGACTCGCGCCAGACCGAGGTCTATCGCGGCGCCCAGGGCGCCCTTTACGGCCGCAATGCCGTCGGCGGCGTGGTTGTCATCAACAACAACGATCCCAAGCCCAATCGCGAATACAGCGTCGTCAACAGCTATAATTTCAGCGACAAGGAAACCCGGATCGACGCCGTCTACAATACGCCGCTGATCGAAGACCGACTTTTTCTCCGGCTCGGGGCGGCCTTGCAGGACGGAGAGAGCGGCTACACCAATGATTTCCTGGGCGGTGAACCGTTCGACGCCAACCGGTTCGGCGGCGGCCGCATCGGACTGAAGGCGCTGATCACCGAGGCGCTCGATGCGACACTGATCGTCGATTATGGCGAGACGACCAATGACAGTCTGCTGGGCGGCATCGTCACCGCGACGGTCCCGGGCCAGTTCTTCACGGTGACCGGCGTCCCCGTGGATCTCGCGGGCGTCCCACTGCCGGACAGGGACCCGGTTCTGGCCGGCCTCCAGGCTGGTTTTCCCGGCAACAATCCCGGCAACGTCTACAGGCAGGCTTTCGACACGCGCGGCTCCTATGACGAGGGCACGTGGACCGGAAATCTCCGGGTCAATTTCGAATTGCCGTTCGCGGTCGCACAGTCGATCACAGGCTATCGCCAGCGCGATTACGACCTGCGCTTCGATGCGGACAAGTCTTATGTCGGCGGAGTGGTGCGCGCCCTGCCGGCCCTGTGCGGTCCGTCAGCCGCCGCGCGAGTCACGGGTCCGATCCCGATCGCAGGCCGCAATGTCGCGACGCTTGCGCGCAACGCTGCGGGACAGTTCATCCTGCAGAACGGACGGCCCGCCACGGCGGCCGACCTCAACGGGACGGGGGTCAACGCGGCGGGCCAGTGCGAGAACTCCACCGACAGCCGGACCAACATTCTGACCCAGGAAGTCCGGCTCGTCTCGCGCGACACCGGCAATCTCACCTGGCTGGCGGGCGCCGATTTTCGTCGCTTCGAGAACCCGGTCAGCCAGTTTCAGGTTGGCCGCAACCCAAG
>JAWXBJ010000210.1:0-2745 GCA_034439955.1 Alphaproteobacteria bacterium | reverse complement strand
GCTCCGCTCAGCGGGCCTTGATCACCACCCCAAAACCAGAAAGAAAGGCGAACGGACTCTCGTAATGCGCGGCCCGGATCAGGGGGCTGGGTCACGTTCACCGCCGCTTCGAGGTATCGGGCCTGCGCATCGGTCGTATCGCCCGGCAATGATTTTCGCAACAGCACGGGTTCCGACTGGCGCGCGAGAATGGCGACGCAAGGAGGTCCAGCTTAGGAAAGCCAGCATCTTGCGTCCGGATTTCTTGCAGCGCGACAATGTCCGGTTTCTCCCTGGCGAGCCATTCCATCAGCCGGGGCAAGCGGCCGCGTATGCCATTGACGTTGAACGTCGCGATTTTCAAGCTTGTGCCTTCAGGAGCTTGCGGGCCGCCACGTGGAAGGGTCGCTCGGCGTCGCAATAGTCCTCCCAGGGATCAGCCTTTGTCAGTAATCTGGGAACCGTCCGGATCGAGTAACGAGCTGGATCAAACCCGGCACGCACCTGACTCCAGGCGATCGGCATGGACACGGGCGCTCCTGACCTGCCGCGGGGCGATAGAGGCGCGACCGCCGTCGCGGTGCGGTCGTTTCGCAGATAGTCGAGAAATATACGGCCGACGCGATCCTCCTTCGCCATCTTGATGAGATACCGGTCTGGGCTGTCCGACGCCATCTGGCGGCAAAGTTCCTGGGCGAATCCCTTTGCTTCCGGCCACTTTATCTCCTGCTTCGTTTTCAGTAAGGGCGTGACGACATGGAGGCCTTTCCCCCCGGTCGTCTTGCAGAAGGCTTCGAGTCCAAGCGCATTGAGCCGGTCGCGCACTTCTTTCGCGCCTGCTATCACGCGCGCAAAGGGGACGTCAGGCGCGGGATCGAGGTCGAACACAAGGCGCCCCGGCGTCTCCGTCTGAAATGGCTGACAGTTCCACGGGTGTAGTTCAAGAGCGGCGATCTGGGCCGCCGCGATCAGACCTTCGACACAATCGACTTGCAGGTAGGGCTTCTTTTCGCCAGCGACCTCGCTGAGGGTGAACAGGTTGGAGGCGCCTTTCATTGCGTGTCGCTGAAAGAACGTTTCTCCCGCGATCCCGTCGGGCATGCGAACGAAGGAGCACGGCCTTCCCCTGATGTGTGGAAGCATCCGTTCGCCGACGTGTTCAAAATAATTGGCGAGATCGAGCTTGGTGAACGCCGGCTCCCCAGCATCTTTGGGCCACAGTGTCTTGTCCGCGCTGGAGATCGAGACGCCCAGGACCACGGTTCTTTTCGGTGCCCGCATTTGCGGCGTAGCCGGCGTCGGCGATTTGGGCTTTTCGATCGTAATGTCCGTGGGCGTTTTGTCGTCGCGCAAACCCTTGAAGGAGGCCTGCCTCAGGTGATGATCGCCCGTCCAGCCGGCGAACGCGATCTCCGCCACCAGCTCGGGTCGCGCCCACCGGACACCTGCCGTTTTTTTCGGCGCGTTGGCGTCTGAAAAGGGCGACCTATCGGTGGCGGCGGCCTTGAGTCGCGGGAAAATCTGTTCAACGACTTTCTGCCCGTAGCCTGTGCCGACCTTGCCGACATAAACGAGATGACCTCCTTGATGGACCCCGGCCAGCAGAGATCGGAATCGACCATTCTCTTCCATCCAGCCGCCGATGACGACCTCCTGGCCGCCCCGGCATTTTGACTTGATCCATGTGTTGCTGCGGCCGGACGTATACGGGGCGTCAAGACGTTTCGAGACGACGCCCTCGAGCGACATTCTGCATGCCGCCTGAAGAACGGCGTCGCCAGCGGTGTCGAGATGGCCGGTATACTGAATGACCGGAGCAGCCTCCTCAACAAACTTCTCGAGCCGTGCTTTGCGTTCGGCTAGGAGCAAGGGACGCAGGTCTTCGTCGCCCTCAAAAAGCAGATCGAACGCGTAGAAGACAAGCTTGTCCGTCTTGCCGCCGGACAGCGCCGCTTGCAGGCCAGCAAAGCAGGGCGCGTCGTTGACATCAAGCGCGACGATCTCTCCGTCCAGTACTCCGTCACCGAGCTTTTTCCCAGCGCGTGCTATCGCACCGAACTTTTCCGTCCAGTCGAGGCCGCGACGCGTGCGGATCGATGTCTCGCCGCCTTCAATACGCATCTGCATGCGATATCCGTCGAACTTCACCTCATGTCCCCAGCCCTCACCGGACGGCGGTCGCTCTTCCAGCCGGCAGAACTGCGGCTCGATGAAGGATGGTAACTGCGACAAGCCTCTTGCTCCACTGCTCGCACCTTTCTTTCCCCTTTTTGCGGATGATGGGCGCACCAACGGTTTGGCTTTTTTCTTCGTCTCCGTCCGGTTCGACTGCCAGACGGCGTCGGCCGCCTCGGACCGAGCCAGCATGAATGCTTTGGGTTTCCTTCCCTTGCCTGAAGCGATCGCCTCCATCGCGCGACCAGAAGCGATTGAAGTGTCGGACTTCGTGACATCGCCGCCGCCCTCACGCGCGAACTCGTCGTGGTGCTTGATCAGTAGCCAGTTGTTCCGTTTCTCCCGCTCGCGCCGGCGCAATCGCACCAGCACATAGCCGCCATTCAGGCGCTCGCCAGCCACGACGAATTTGAGTTCGCCGGCTTTGAGAGCGAGCACGGGATCGACGGAAGGTTCAGGGGCCCAGTATCCCCGGTCCCATATGAGGACCGTCCCGCCGCCGTACTCGCCCTTAGGTATGACGCCCTCGAAGTCGCCATAGTCCAGGGGGTGATCTTCGACCTCCACTGCCAGCCGCTTGGCGGCGGGGTC
>JAWXBJ010000209.1:0-9760 GCA_034439955.1 Alphaproteobacteria bacterium | reverse complement strand
GGCGAGGACGTCGTCCGCGAAGAAGCGGGCGAGGGCGAGCGCGTGGTCAGCGTCGGGGCCGGGCGCGGCGCGTTCGCCAAGGGCGGCCTGCGCGAGGTAGAAGCCGCCGGCGACGTCTCCGGCGAGGCGCAGATAGGCGGAGGCGCCGGCCAGCGCGGTCTGGCGGTCGGAGGCCATGGCTTCGAGCATCCACTCCGTCGCCCCGGAGAGCGCGTCGGCGGCGGGATCGAGGCGGTCGGCCAGGGCGACGAAGGCGGGGAGGTTGGCGGCGCGGGCCTCGCGGGCGCAGGCGCGGATGTCGGCCAGCAGGGACGCCATGGCCGCGCCCTTGTCGTGGGCGAGCTTGCGGCCGACGAGGTCGATCGCCTGGATGCCGTTGGTCCCCTCGTAGATCGGCAGGATGCGGGCGTCGAGATAAAGCTGGGCGGCCAGCGTCTCCGACATGAAGCCCATGCCGCCATGGATCTGCACGCCCATGTCGGCGACGTCATTGCCGCGGTCGGTGGACCAGGCTTTCGCCAGCGGGGTGAGGAGGTCTTCGCGGGCTTTGGCGGCGGCGCGGACGGCGGGGTCGGGCGCGTGCTCCGCAAAGTCGGCGGCGGCCCCGCAGGCATAGCAGAGGGCGCGGGCGGCCTGGACGTTCGCCGCCATGCTCGCGAGGGTGCGCTGGATGTCGGGGTGATGGAGGATGGGCGCCATGCCGGCGACGCCGGGCGCCGATCCCTGGCGCCGGTCACGGGCGTAGGCAAGTGCGGCCTGGAGGGCGGCCTCGCCGACGCCGACGCCTTCGAGGCCGACATTGAGACGCGCGGAGTTCATCATCGTGAACATGGCGGCGAGGCCCTTGTTCGTCTCGCCGACGAGGGTGGCGGTCGCGCCGTCATAGTCCATGACGCAGGTGGGCGAGGCGTGGATGCCCATCTTGTGCTCCAGCCCGATGCAGCGGAAGGCGTTGCGCGCGCCGAGCGAGCCGTCGGGGTTCACGAGGAATTTCGGCGCGAGGAAAAGCGAGACGCCGCGCGATCCGGCCGGGGCGTCGGGCAGGCGGGCGAGGACCAGCTGGACGATGTTGTCCGCCATGTCGTGGTCGCCCCAGGTGATGAAGATCTTCTGGCCGTGGAGGGCGTAAGTCCCGTCGCCATTGGGCGTGGCTCTGGTCTTGAGGGCGCCGACATCGGAGCCGGCCTGCGGCTCGGTGAGGTTCATGGCGCCGGTCCAGCGTCCGGAGATCAGGTGGGGGAGATAGACGGCGCGCTGCTCGTCGGTTCCGTGGGCGAGCAGGGCCTCGATGGCGCCGAAGGAGAGGAGGGGGCAGAGGCCAAAGGCGAGGTTGGCGCCATGCACCATCTCCATGACGGCGAGGGCGAGGACACGCGGCAGGCCCTGTCCGCCATGGGCTTCGGGAAAGGCGAGGCCCATCCAGCCGCCGTCGCGGAACCGGGCGTAGGCCTCGGTGAAGCCGGGCGAGGCGATGACGCCCGCAGGGCCAAGGCTGGCAGGGCCAAGGCGGGCGCCCTGCTTGTGGCCGATGGAATTCAGCGGCGCGAGGACGTCGCGGGCGAGCTTGTTCGCCTCCTCCAGGATCGGGGCGAGGAGGTCACGGTCATAGCCCGGAAAGGCGCCGGTGGCGGCGAGGTCGTCGAGCCGCGCGATGCGGTCGAGGGTATGTGTGATCCGGGCGAGCGGGGCGGTGTAGGGCATGGGTCGGTCCTGCAGACGTGGGGATGATCCATGCCTCGTTTAGGGGCGCCGGGGAAGGCGCGCCCATTCCTCCGGCCGCCTGTTCGGCGGTCTGGCTCCAGTGAACGAAAAAGGCTCAGGGGAGAAGAAAGGATCAGCGCATCAGGTCGTAGACGACATTATCGACCGTGATGCTTTGCGCCTTCCACTCATTCCCGCTGGCCGTCGAGGGCTGGACTTCCACCGTCACGGTCTTGCCGACGGCGAGAGCATCCTTCCGGAGTCCCCGTTCGACCATGCGGGCCGGCGGCGACAGGATGACGTAGAGCGGCTTGCCGTCATGGGTGGCCCACAATTCTCCGTGCGGGTTGGCGAATGCGATCTTGTCTATCTTCACGGTGAGGCTGGTTTGCCTGCCGGCGTCATAGGACGTCCAGCCATGGTGGGCGGAAGCCGCGCCGGGCAGGGCCGCGAGAAGGATGGCAGGGACGAGACGACGCATGATGGTCTCCTTGAGCGCGGCGGGGGACAGGCGCCGCCGGATCGGTCCAACGGACGCCTCGCAGCCATTTAAGATAGCGCGGAAGACAGGAAAAATCCACTCCGGCTCAGGCACGGGCGATCAAGAACCGAGGCGTGCATCAGAAGCCTTTCAGCAACATGTCGAGTGCGAGGCCGATCTCGAAGTCGTGTTCGGCGACATTGCCGACAACCCGTCCAATGACGATCGACGGGACGCTGACCATCTGCTCGGTCAGCATCAGCATGCGTTTGTCGGCGACATCGAATTCCGGATTGAGGCGCGTCGCCTTCTGTCCGGAGCTGGCGGGAACAAGCGGGGCGATGAGCCGGGTCGGGAGGCTGTCCAGTACGTCGGCCTGAAGCATGACGACCAAACGGTAGGCGCCCTTTTTCTTCAGTTCGCAAATGTCATAGCGCGCCAAGGCCTAAATCAGCCCCAGCTGTTCAGCCAGCGTGCCGTGTTTTTCAATCCAGCGCTTCTTGGCTTCGATCGCCTCGCGGTTGTCTTCGGACCAGCGGCGCTTGCGCTCGGCGCGGAGAGATTCCAGAAGCGCGGCCGAGGTGATTTCGGACAGGTTCAGGCCATAGGCGCGCGCTTCGGCGACGAGGGCCTGGTCCAGCGTGATGTTGACGCGCTGCTTGCGGGGTGGGGACGCAGAGGTATCGGCCATGCGCATACCATATACGCATGGCAGATGCCCGTCAAAGAGGGCGCGCTAGAGCAACCTCTCGTCCGCTATGACGCCGACTAGTTGCTCTACACTCTTGAGATAGAGCATCTTTCTTCGATCAAACGGATTCGTTTTGATCGAAGGGCGCGCTATTTCTGGCCGATCATGTTTTCCGGGCGGACGATGGCGGTGAATTCCGCGTCGGTGAGATAGCCGCCGCCGACGGCCTCCTGGCGCAGCGTCGTGCCGTTTTTGTGCGCGGTTTTTGCGATCTTGGCGCAGGCGTCGTAGCCGAGCTTTTCATTGAGCGCCGTCACCAGCATCAGCGAGTTCTCGACGCCTCTGGCGATGTTGTCGCGGCGGGGCTCGATGCCGGCGACGCAATTGTCGGTGAAGGACAGGGCGGCGTCGGCCATCAGGCGGACCGACTGCAGGAAATTGTAGGCCATCATCGGATTGTAGACGTTGAGCTCGAAATGGCCCTGGCTGCCGGCGAAGACGATGGCGGCGTTGGCGCCCATGATGTGAATGCAGACCTGGGTGACGGCTTCGCACTGGGTGGGGTTGACCTTGCCCGGCATGATCGACGATCCGGGCTCGTTCTCCGGCAGGGCAAGCTCGCCAAGGCCGGCGCGCGGACCCGAACCCAGAAACCGGATGTCGTTGGCGATCTTGAAGAGGCCGGCCGCCATCGCGGCGATGGCGCCGTGTGACATCACCATGGCGTCGTGGGCCGCCAGCGCCTCGAACTTGTTGGGAGCGGTGGTGAAGGAGAGGCCGGTGATGGCCGCGATCTTCGCCGCGACCATCCGGTCGAAGCCGACGGGCGCATTGAGGCCGGTGCCGACGGCGGTGCCGCCCTGGGCCAACTCCATCAGAAGAGGCTGGCACTGAACGATGCGGGCGATGCCGTTCTCGACCTGCCGGGCGTAGCCTCCGAACTCCTGCCCGAGCGTGAGCGGCGTTGCGTCCTGGGTGTGGGTGCGCCCGATCTTGATGATGTCGCGCCACGCCTCGGATTTGGCTTTCAGCGCCTTGTGGAGATGGGCGAGAGCCGGGATCAGCCGGACCTCGATCTCCTCGGCGCAGGCGATGTGCATGGCTGTCGGGAAGGTGTCGTTGGACGACTGGCTCATATTGACGTGGTCATTGGGATGGACGGGCATTTTCGATCCCATGACGCCGCCCATCATCTCGATCGCCCGGTTGGAGACGACCTCATTGGCGTTCATGTTGGACTGGGTGCCAGAGCCCGTCTGCCAGACCACCAGCGGGAAATGATCGTCGAGCCGGCCATCAATGACTTCCTGGGCCGCAGCGACGATCATGCGTCCAATGGCGGGGTCGAGCTTGCCAAGCTCCATGTTGGTCTCGGCGGCGGCGCGCTTGACGATGCCGAGGGCGCGGACGATGGGAGCCGGCTGTTTTTCCCAGCCGATCCTGAAGTTTCCGAGAGAACGCTCCGCCTGCGCGCCCCAATAGCGGTCGGACGCGACCTCGATGGCGCCGAATGTGTCGGTCTCGGTGCGGGTGGTGTCGGCCATGTCGCGCGCTCCCTGATGGCGCCGCCATAGACAAAAGCCGGCGAGGGAGCAACCAAGGCGACGGCGAGAGGCGAGGCGGGCGGCATGGATGGCGCAGGCAAGGACGGCGACGTTTCGTGGACCCGATCGGGCAAGGTGCGGGCGCGGATCGACGGCGATGGCGCGCTCGAAGTCCATGTCGACGGGCTGACGACGCAGGCCAGGTATTACAAGCCGCTGCTGCGGGACTTCTTCCGCAAGGATTTTCAGGCGGCGCGGCCGCGATGGGGCGATTTCTCGGCCCACATCGTCATGGAGTTCACGGGCGATCCGCCCTGGATGGACCTCGACAACCTGGCCAAGGCGATGCTGGACAGCGCGGCCGGGGCGGCGTTTCACGACGACAGCCAGGTGGCGCGACTGCTGGTCGAGCGTCGGAAAAGCGAACGGGAAGGCGTGTGGATGCGGCTGTCCCGGATGGGGTGAGGCGTCACCGTTTCGCACAGGAAGGCCGGGCGGCGGGGCATCGACTGGAATGATGGCGCTCCCTGCACGATCACTTTTTGTCGCGCGGTCGGCGTGTCTCGGCGACTGCTCAGTTCGGCAATGCCGGTGATACCCAATCGAGAGACGTAGGAATACGACTGGTATTTAACCTCGCCTTCGTTGGCCGTCTGCCATACCATTGAGGGAGAGCACGGAGACGGACTGCGGTAGAACGATATCAGTCCAAAGGTACCTCTTCCCGACACCCCATAAGTCGCTTACGCACAGGGCCTACGGTCTGGGCGGTTCTAGAAAAATCCAAGCATTCGTTGCGCGGTTGGATTTTCTGACACGCTGATTCCCCGCCCCACTAGGCGGCATCTTTGTCCAAGTCCGTGTACCAGTACAACTGCGGAAGTTCGACGTACCGGGCAAGCAGCATCGGGGCGTACTCGCCCCAATCAAGCTCCCATTCCAGTCTGCTGAGGCGTCGCCATTCTGCAAATGCGCGAACCTTGTCCCGCTTCCATGTTGGACGCGTGACGCCGTTGACGTTGCAATAGTGCTTGATCGTGTCGGGGACCGCTCGCGTTAACGTGCCAGACAGATTTTCCAACCTTCCCCAATGTTCAGCCATATGACAATGCCAACACGCAAGCGAAAGGCCCTTCAAGCGTGCGACTGCCGGTGTGCTCGACGTGTCGTATTCCCACACCTCATGTCCCTGTGCGGCCCCCCGTGCGCTAACGTCTTTCCCGCATGTCTGACAGAACGCGCCGTACTTCTCGATGTGCTGCATACGGAGCTTGCGCCACTGTCCCGGCGATAGGAACTCGCGAAGGTTGAAGTTCCAGAGCGGTCCCGGAATCAATGCGATCTCTAATTTGCGAGGTTTCCTACGCATGTTCGTCTCCCAACTTTGAGACAAGGTATGCCTCGAGAGTTTCTATCGAGTGAATCAAAGGTTAATGCGTTGCGGCTAGGGAGAGGTGCGGTCCCTACACATCGCTTTCACATGACCGCGAGGCGCTTCCCTGAAAGGCGATAGGCCCTTATCCTGCTGGGCGAGGAGCGGACCGGTAAACCGGACGCTGGAATGAGGAGCAAGACATGACCCGATGGACAGCGACGGCGCTGGTAGCTTTTGGATTGGCGGCATGCGCCCTCCCGGCGGCGGCGCAGATCGCCGGAGAGCGGTCGTTCGAAAGCCCGATCCCGTACTTCAAGGACCTGCAGAAATGGGACATGGCCTATCGTGCGCCGCGCACGCCGGCGGGAAAGCCCGACCTGCAGGGCACCTGGTCGATCGCCTCGCTGACGACGATGACGCGCCCGGCCGAGTTCAAGGCGTTGGTGATCCCGCAGGACCGGATCGACGAGCTGACCTTCAATTCCTACTACAACACCCGGATGCGCAACGACAACGTCCAGACCGATCCCAATGCGGGCGGCGGCGACGGCAAGGGCGGCGGGGACGTCAAGGGCTACAACAATTTCTGGATCGATCCGGGCTCGGAATACGCCAAGGTGAATGGCGAATACCGCTCGTCCTGGATCACCTCGCCGGCCGCGGGAACGGTCCCCTTCTCGGCTGAGGGGCGCGCCATGCGGGCCTCGCGCGTGAACGCCTCGCGCACCACCCAGAATACGGGGCCGGAACTGCGCTCGGTGGGCGACCGCTGCCTGATCTCGTTCGGCAGCCAGGCCGGTCCGCCGCTCACCAACGCCATGTACAACAACCACTACCAGATCGTGCAGACGCCGGATCATGTGCTGATCGACGTCGAGATGAACCATGACGCGCGCATCATCAGGATCGACGAGACGAAGCGCCTGCCCTCCGAGGTCCGGCGCTGGTTCGGGGATTCCGTGGCGCGTTGGGAGGGCGAGACGCTGGTGGTCGAGACCGTCAACATCCACCCGACGCAGGAGCGCGCCGGGGCGTATCCGATCTCGGACAAGGGCAAGGTGACGGAACGGTTCACGCGGGTCGCCGACGACCAGCTGCGCTATGAGTTCACGGTGGACGATCCCAAATACTATGCTGGGCCCTGGTCGGGCGAGATCCCGCTGCGCCGGTCGAAGGAGACGATCTACGAATACGCCTGCCATGAGGGGAATTATGCGCTGCCGGGAATCCTGCGCGGCATGGCGCAGGGCATCGACACGGCGATCGAGTCCGACGGGGAGTGACGTTCTTCGCGTCCCCGCGCTGACGTGCGGCCTCCTCCGTCTGGCCGCAAGATGCGTCCAGCCACCTCGACCTCCTTCGGCGGTGGAGGACTTGTGCGCCGCTGGCGTCAGCCGCGCAGAACCCCGCCAGCGGCCCTGGCGACTGAAGCTATCACGGACTTCGCAACCGCCTCGATCTGCTCGTCCTTCAGCGCCGCGCCGCGCGGCTGGATGGTGATCTCGATGGCGACGGATTTCCTGCCGTCGCCCACGCCGGGGCCGCGATAGACGTCGAAAGCGCGGGCCGAGACGATGAGTTTCGGATCGGCCTTCAGCGCGGCTTTCACGATGTCGCCGGCCGCGACCTTTTCCTCGACCACAAAAGCGAAGTCGCGGCGGATCGGGGTCAGGTCCGCCTTGTCCAGCACGGGTCGGGTTTTCGCCGCCTTCGCCCTGGCGGCGGGCAGCGCCTCGAGCTGGAGTTCCAGTCCGATGACCGGGCCATCGACGCGGAGCGCCTTGAGGAAGGCGGGGTGGAGCTCGCCGAAGGTCGCGACGACGAGTTTCGGGCCGAGGCGCAGCGTGCCGGAGCGACCCGGATGCCATTGAAGACCCTCGGCGGGACCCACCTGGAGGCGCTCGCCCGGCTGGTCGAGCGCCGCGAGGATCGCGAAGAGATCGGCCTTGGCCGCAAAGGCGTCATAGGCCGGCGGGGCGCCCTGCCAGTGACGGGCGCGAGGCGCGCGAACCACGGCCGCGATCTGTGTCTTCTGGTCGCCCGGCTGGTCGCCCGGATAAACCGGACCGGCCTCGAACAGGCGGACGTCCTCCGCGCCATGATCGGCGTTGCGCTGGGCGGCTTCGGCGAGGTTGGCCAGCATGGTGGGGCGCATGTAGTCGAGGTCGGACGCGATCGGGTTGTCGAGCGTCAGGGCGTCCGACAGCGCGCCGGCGCCGCCGAGGACGAGCGCGGCCTTCTCGCGCTCCATGAAGCTCCAGGTGACGGTCTCGAGAAATCCGCGCGCGGCGAGGACGCGGCGGGCGGCGCGCACGCGGTTCTGCAGCGGCGTCACGACGATGCGGGCGGCGATGTCGGGCGCCGGCAGCCGGTCCGGGGGCAGGGCGTCGAAACCCTCGATCCGGATCAGTTCCTCCACAATGTCGGCGGAGCCTTCGACGTCGGGACGGAAGGACGGGACATTGACCGGCCAGACCTGCTCGTTGAGCGGTTTGCGCGACCTCAGGGTGACGACGGGATCAAAGCCGAGGGCCGCCAGGATCTCCTGCATGCGGTCGGGCGTCATCGTGACGCCGGTGAGGCGGGCCATGTCGCGCAGCCTGAAATTGACCGAGGGCGGGCCGGGGGGCTGTGTCCCGGCGACGACGACGTCGGAGGCCTCGCCGCCGCAAGCATCGAGGATGAGACGGGTCGCCAGTTCGAGCCCGTCGAGCTGCGAGTGGGGATCGACGCCGCGTTCATAGCGGAAGCGGGCGTCGGAAAGAATGCCGGTCGCGCGGCCCGTGCGGGCGGTGCGAAGGGGATCGAACCAGGCGCTTTCGATGAAGACGTCGGTGGTCTGGGCCGAGACGCCGGTCGCAGCCCCGCCAATGAGGCCGCCAAGACCGATGGCGCCGCTGTCGTCGGCGATGACGCACATTCCCGAGAGGTTCGCATAGGTCTTGCCGTCGAGCGCCTCGAAGCGGTCGCTGTCGGCGCCGAGGCGCGCGGCGACGCCGCCGGTGAGCTTCCGCGCGTCATAGACATGGAGCGGACGGGCGCGGTCAAAGGACAGGTAGTTGGTGACATCGACCAGCATGTTGCGGGGCGTGACGCCGACGGCCTTGAGGCGGCGCTGCATCCAGTCGGGCGAGGGACCGTTGGCGAGCCCGCGGATCAGCCGGCCGGTGAAGACGGGGCAGGCGTCCGGCGCCTCGATGCGGACGGCGATCGGGCAGGGGAAAGTTCCCGGGACGGGTTTCACGGGCGGGAGCGCGAACGTGCCGAGGCCCTTGGCGCCAAGGTCTCGTGCGATGCCGACGACGCCGAGCCAGTCGGGGCGGTTGGGGGTGACCTCGAAATCGATTACCGGGTCGGAGGCGCCGAGCGCGTCGGCGACGGGAGAGCCGACCGCAAGATCATCGGGGAGTTCGATGATGCCGCCATCGGCGATGGCCTGCTCCTCGGAGAGTCCGAGGATGTCCGCGCGGAATTTCCAGTCCTCGAAGCGGGCCAAGCGCAGGCGGAACGGGTCTTCGTCGGTCTCCATCTCTGCGCCGGAGCAGAGCATGCCGTTGGAGACGACGCCGCGCACGGGCCGGGGCGCGAGCGTTATTCCGGAGCCGGGGATGAAGGCGCCGATGGGAGCGTAGGCGGTGACGAGGCCGGGCCGGGCGTTGAGACCGCCGCAGACGATTTCTTTCCGGCCGTCGACAGTGTCGACCTGGCAGACCTGAAGCCTGTCGGCATTGGGGTGCTGGGCGGCCGAGACGATGCGGGCGATGGTGAACTGGGCGAGCGCCGCGCGCGGGTCGTGGACATGCTCGACTTCGAGGCCCGCCATGGTCATGGCCTCGACGATCGCCGGGAGATCAGCGGAGGTGTCGAGATAGTCCCTGAGCCAGGGAAGCGTGAATTTCATCGGGCGGGATCTCGTTGAGCGGGCGGGATGTCAGTGCTCCCCTCCCCCTTGTGGGGAGGGGTTGGGG
>JAWXBJ010000208.1:0-12494 GCA_034439955.1 Alphaproteobacteria bacterium | reverse complement strand
GCCGGCCGGCCGGCCTGGCCTCCCCGCCCGCGGTCCGCCTGCAGACTCAGTGTGATCGCTGCGCCTTGATCCCGACCCCCCTCGCGGACGGCTTTGGCCGTCTCGACAAAATAAGTGGTCGATCCGATGATGCCAGACGCCTGCCCGGCCCCCTCTCCGAAATTGCTCATCGGATCGCACGACGCCGCCCGCAGGCAGTGCTGAAGAAGCACGGGCCAGAGGGCGCCCGCATCCGGATGGTCCCTCGCAACCTGTCCGGACAGGGATCGCTTGGGCATGTAGGTGGGCTCGCAAGCGGGCAGCCCGAGAAGCAACAGCAGGAGAGACACGCGTCGCATGAGATCCTTTCCCATGCCGCTTCGGTCCTGCTCAAGCGCGAGTCGCATCATGTCCATAGATCCAGTCCTGACGGGAGCGGACGAAGCCGGGCAGCAGCATGCCGGCCAGTTTCATCGGTCCGTAGGTTGCTGCCTGCGTCACCGGGTTGGAGCGATGGAACACGCCCATGTTGGATCGGGCGCTGGCGAGCACCTTGGTCGTTCTCGGCTTGCGCAGGCGCTCGTAGTGCGCAAGAGCGCCCGGAATGTTCCCGCCCGCGTCCCCCAGACAGCGCGCCAGTACGAACGCGTCCTCGGCCGCCATGGCGGCGCCCTGAGCCTGGAAGGGCGGCATCGGATGACATGCGTCTCCAAGAAGCGCGACGCGGCCGGCCGTCCAGCGCTCCAGCAGATCGCGGTCGAAGAGAGCCCATCGCATGCACGATGTCGCCGCTTCGATCAGGGCCGTCACCGGCCGCGCCCAGCCTGCGAAGGCCGCAGCCAGCTCGGTGAGATCGCCCTCCTCGCTCCAGCCTTCCGCCCGCCACCCGTCGGATTCGACGACGCCGACGAAATTCATCAGCTCGCCCCGCCGCAGGGCGTAGGTCACGGCGTGACGGCCAGGCCCGGCCCATACCGTGGCGGCGGGCGCGTCGAAATGCTCGCGCACGGCGTCCGCTGGCGCTGTGAACCGCCAAGCGACCGCGCCCGTGAATTGCGCCTCGTCGGGTCCGCACAACTGGCGCCTCACCTGGGAATGCAGCCCGTCAGCCCCGACCAGAACGTCTCCCTCGACGATCTCACCCGTGTCGAGCCCGGCCCGGACGCCCCTGCCTTCCTCCAGATACCCCGCAAGGCGCGCGCCGAGGCGCACCCTCACCTGGCCAGACTCCTTGGCGGCGCCGAGCAGGATTTCGAGAAGGTCGGCGCGGTGGATATGCAGGTAAGGCGCGCCATACCTCCTGGAGGCGGCGCCCCCCATCGGGATCGAGAACACCTTCTGGCCGGACCGTCCCAGCCGCAGCTCCAGCGCTTTGGGAACGGAGGCGACCGACGCGATCCGCTCCTCAATCCCCAGCGCCCGAAATACCTTCATCGCGTTTGGACTGAGCTGGAGGCCCGCGCCTGCTTCACGCAGCGCGCTGGCCTGCTCGACGATTTCCACGTCGAACGAGCGCCTGGCGAGCGCCAGCGCCGCCGTCACACCGCCTATCCCTCCCCCCGCGATGACGACCTTCACGAACGCGTTCCCACCCTTGGCCATGAAAGCTTTGCGGGATCACCGCCATCCGTCGACCATGGGTTTGGCGCGCGGGGCGCGGCCGCGGTCCCTGGAGCTTTAGGCGAGAGACGGATCACGCCTCTGGGGAAAGCGAGAAGCGCTTCCACCTGAAGCCATCCGGCTCCAGTCAACCCTATTCTTCCGTCGCCGTCAGTTCGAGAGTGCGGCCGCTGCGTTCCTGTTCGCGGGCGCCGCTCAGGATATTGTAGAGGCCATAATTGCCCTCGTGGCACGCATACTCATAGACATGGCCCGCGATTTTCCGCCACGCAATCTCGCCCTTCCAGACCTGGGTGTAGACATCCGGGTCTTCGATTTCGAACGCATAGACGATGTCGTCGGGACCGACACGGGTAAACCGTTCTGTCAACGTGCCAGTGTCTGAAATGAACACTTGTCCGGCCTGCTGACGGTGAAAATTCCGGCTCCGCACCACCAGCGTGTCGCCTTCATACCGGCCGACCGCGTCCCCGAGCCATTTCTCAAAAAATGCCGGACCCTGGCGCGTGTTCGCCTCCGTCGACGTCCGCACGATCGGAATGATGCGAGCATCGTGAATCATTTCGATGTCGATCACGACGTGGTCGGGCGTCTGCACCACCTGGAAATTGTTGTTGTAGAGCCCGTTTAGCATCACGGGTCCGCCCATATTCCCCATGACCACGCAGCGTTCCCCTGTGCCGCGCGACTCCGGACCTGCATAGGATCGCGCGGCGCCGCCGCCGTCCGCCGAACGAGGCGCCTCGACCACATCCACGAAGGGTTTGGCGACGGGTTCGGTCGCCGCCACACGCTCTGGCTGGACTTTGGTCGCGGTGGCGATCCGGTCACGGGACTTGGCCGACGACGTGGCCACGGGCTCGGGCTTGTAGCTTCCGTCGCGTGTCGCATCCGGGCGCCATGTCGCCAGCTTGCGCCGCCCGGCCTCCGACATCGGAACCCGGCCATTGGGCGGATCGACGATCCAGGAGGAGCGCAGCTCGCCCTTGATGCTCGCGATCCTGGAGCCGGGATCGACCCACACTGCATTGTAATTGCCGACGCTCGGCAGAGGCTTGCCCTTTTCCGGCGCGCCGCTGGTCTGGTCAGTCGGGCTCTTCTCGGCTTCCGTTCGGGCGTTGTTGAAATCCCGCGTCTCGAGCGCCCGGGCTTCGTCGGGCGTGAGGATCAGACGGTCGATGCCGGCCGGTCGGGTGAGCTTGGTGATCGAGGCATTGGTCCAGACACCCTGCAGGTCCGGGACGCCCCAGGCCGTCTTCGGCGGAGCATAGGTGGCGGCCTGCGCCAGCGCCGCCGGGCATGATCCAAGCATCAGCACGGCCAGCACGGCGCCCGCGAGAATCGCTTTCATGTTCGCTTCTCCCCATGGTTCGCGGGTCTTCGCCTGCGCGCCGTGTGTTGAGGGCAGGATACAGGAGACAGGCCGCAAATCCATCGCCTTCGATGGACTTGCCGGACGGGTCGGGCGGCCAGACGGGTCGGGCGGCCAGCGAAGACGCGTGACGCGACCCTCGCCTTCCGGCTACATCAAAAGAGACGAGGCGGAAGGCTGCCATGAAGCTCATACCATCGCTCGGCGTCCTTGCCGTCCTGCTGGCCGGGCTGACGCTCGGCTCCTGCACGCATGAGACCGTCAACGGCGCGACGGCGCTGGAGCGCGTCGAGCCCGGGAAACAGGCCCTGCTCGACGGCGAGTGGCCCTACTGGGCCGGGGATATCCAGTCCACCCGGTACTCGCCGCTGACGGACATCGCGTCCGGCAATGTGGACAGGCTCGAGATCGTGTGGCGCTGGAGCGCCGACACGACCGGCTCCTCCGCGTCGGCCAATTTCAAATCGACGCCGCTGATGGTCGGCGGCGTTCTCTACATGCCGTGGCTCGACCATGGCGCAGCCGCCATCGACGCCGGCACCGGAAAGACGCTCTGGACGTTTCTGCCCGACATCCGGGACATCGGGGGCCGCGCGGCCAGCCTCGCGCCGCGCTCGCTCGCCTACTGGACCGACGGACAGGCAAGCCGACTCTATCACAATTCCGTCGATGGGCGGCTGTTCGCGATCGACGCCAGGACCGGCGAGGCGGATCGCGCCTTCGGCGACAAGGGCTCCGTCGATCTCCGGACGAACCTGACGGAAGGCCGCGCCGTAAAGGATGTCGGTTCGGTCTCTCCGGCGCTCGTCGTCGGTGACGTCGTGATCGTCCAGGTCATTCCGGGCGGCGCACGGAACAGGGAATCCACGCCCGGCGACGTGCGCGGCTATGACGTGCGCAGCGGCAGGCTGCTGTGGACATTCCACACGGTGCCGCAAAAAGGCGAGTTCGGCTACGACACCTGGCGCGACAATGCCGCCGACCATGTCGGCGGCGTCGGCGTCTGGTCGATGATGAGCGCGGATCCCGAAACCGGTTACGTCTACCTGCCCACGGAGACGCCTTCCAACGACTTCTACGGCGGCCATCGCCTGGGTGACGGGCTTTACGGCGAGAGCCTCGTCTGCATCGACTCCCGGACCGGCAAGCGCGTCTGGCACTTCCAGACCGTCCACCATGGCGTCTGGGACTATGACAACCCGACGGCGCCGATTCTCCACGACATTGTCCACGACGGTAAACGCCGGAAGGTCGTAACGCTGCTCACCAAGCAGAGCCTCGTCTTGTTTTCGACCGCCTGACCGGGAAACCGGTGTGGCCGATCGAGGAGCGGGCCGTCTCGCCATCGAGCGTCCCCGGCGAGATACTCTCTCCCACGCAGCCCTTCCCGACGCGGCCGGGTCCGCTCGCGAGGCTCGGCTATCACGAGGAAGACCTGATCGACTTCACGCCAGAGCTTCGGGCCGAGGCGCTGGTCCTGATGAAGGAATACGACAAGGGTCCGCTCTATCATCCGATCGGCGAGGTGCGCCCGGGCATTCGCGGAACGCTGATCTATCCCGGCTATGGGGGCGGCGCGAACTGGAACGGCGCGTCTTTCGATCCCGCGACCCACATCCTTTATGTGCCGGTTCGTCACCGGCCCAACTCGGCGGGTGTCGTCAGGGGCGATCCCGCCCTCACCAACAACACCTATGTCCAGTCGGGCAACCATGTGGTGATGGGTCCCCGTGGACTCCCGCTGTTCAAACCTCCCTACAGCGAGCTTGTCGCCCTCGACATGGATCGCGGCGAACAGCTCTGGCGCGTGCCGATCGGGCCGGCGTCGCCGTTCGTGCAGGACCATCCCGCCCTTGCAAATCTTGACCTCGACTTCTCGAGAATGGGGCGGTTCGACATCAAGCCCAGCCCCCTGCTCATGGCCGACCTCATCTTTCTCGGGGAATCCGGCAACATCTCGGACGGCACGGGCGGGCCGATGATGCGCGCCTACGACAAGACCGACGGCGACGTGATCTGGGAGATGGAGCTGCCGGCATTTGTGACTGGGGCCCCGATGACCTACCGGCACGAAGGGAGACAGATCATCGTGGTCGCCGTGTCAAAGAGGGGCGAGCCGGCCGAACTCATCGCCCTCGGGCTCGGCGACGGCGTCAGCGACGCCGGGGTCGCAACCGCCTCGCCCATGCCGTCCGGCGCATCTGTCGCCGCAGCCGCGCGCGTCAACGCCACGGTCGCGGAACTGGCCGTCGGACGCGACGCATTCGCCCGCACCTGTGCGATCTGCCATGGACCAGCCGGCGGCGGACTGGCCGGCGGCGCCGCGCCGACGCTGGCGGGGCTCGAGAATGTCGGTCAGATCCGGCGCATCATTGCGCAGGGCCAGGGCGAGATGCCCGCGCTGGGTCCTGTGCTGAAACCCGAGGAGATCGACGCGATCGCCAAATTCGTGGCCTCCGGATTCCCCCGGACGGGTTCCGCCGCGCCGGTTGCAGACGACCGTTGATGCGCCCGCGCCGTGCCCTGGCAGGCAGGAAAGTGTGTCGGCCGATGAGGCGCCCCTGTCCGGATGTTCCGCTGGAGCATACGCAGGCCGACCGCAGCCCCTCCTGCTCTGGATCCTTCTCCGCGATCATCCAGTCCATCAGGTCCTTAGGGTTGGCGTACCCGTTGGCGGGGCGGTCGGAACAGCTGCGAGACGACCAGCGCATCCTGAACTCTCTCGCCGAGGCCGGTGCAAGTGCGACAGGTGCGCTCTCCGCGCAACAAGCGACTAACGAGCTTCTCTACCTGCAGGCGCTTTTGGCGGCCCAGTCGCGCGCCGAAGCGCTGGAACACGCCCGCGAGATGGAAGTGCTCGCCCAGGCCCGCGCCATGGCGCAGTGCCCCAATCCCACCCCGACACGAAAAACGGGTTCGCAGCACTCGGAAGAGTGCCGCCAACCGTCTTATTTTAGGGTGTTTTTGGAGCGGGCGAGGCGATTCGAACGCCCGACCCCGACCTTGGCAAGGTCGTGCTCTACCCCTGAGCTACGCCCGCATCCGGAGGGTAAATCCGGCGGCGAAGCCGGAATGGCGTCTTTAAGCCGAAAGCCTGCGATCATGCAAGGGGTCCGCGAAGCTTGACGTCCTCAGGAGGCCGACGTCCTGAGCCCCCAGGCGCTCGCCCGAACCGCCAAGCCTGCTTCTGTTGCAAGGCGCGCCGGGCGCCAATATTTACTCACCCAGTCCCGGCAGCGGCGGCCTGGGCGCCTTCAGCCGCCGCTTGGTCACGTGCGATTCGGCCTCGTCACCGGTCGCGACATTCCTGCCGTGCATGTAGTGGCGCTGCCAGCGCTCCTTCATGGCGTTGGCTTCTTTCTCGCCGAGGCGCTTGTTGAAGTCGCCCCGGCTGTCGGCCCACACCTTGTATTCTGCGTGCAGGGCTTCATTGGCCGAGAGCAGGCGCAAGGTGGGCTGGATCTCCTCGAGCTTCTTGTCCTGCACCAGCGTGATGAAACAGAAAGGCTCGCCCTTCTCGAAACGAATGCGGCCGGGGCGGGTCATCTGCCAGTTCATGGTGAAGGGGAAAGGCAGCCACTCGGTCTCGACCAGGCCGGACAGCGGATAGACGCCGTCCTTCGGCTCGTTGGGCGGTCCCATGGCCCATACCGACCAGCCGGGCTGGGTGCGGAATAGATGCCCGGTATGAAACGTGACGATGCCGCGTCGGAAATGACTGTCGGCGACGTTGCGGACAGGCGGCCACGGCTCGTCGCCGGTGATCTGGATGTTCTCTTCCATCAAACCGCCATCCCACTCGATAGTGAGGCCGATCGGGCAGAGGATTTCCCAGCCGGTCGAATTGGCCATGGTGAGGGGCAGACAGCGATAGGGATGACGGTCCATGAAGGCGTCCATCCACTCTCGGCGGGACGCGCCGGGAACGATCTCTGGTGCGACCTCGTGAATCTTGTAGCAATCAAGACGCATGACAACCTCAAGAACCGGATCGGCCCCAGCGAATAGCGAAACGGGATTCCGTTCAAGCGATGAATCGGCGTTGCTGTCGGATGTCATGACCGTCAACGCCGCGCCTCTCGCCGCCCAACCCTTCCGCGGACATCCGGCGTGATGCGCGGTCCCGCGCCTGCCTCCGGCGAGTTTTCGCGCCAACCCGAAATGGCGCTGTTCGCGTTTCTCGAAACGCTGGGCGTGCCCTTCCAGACCTTCTTGCATCCGCCCGTCGCCACCGTGGCCGAGAGCCGCGAAGTCAAGATCGGCGTCGAGGGCGCCCATACCAAGAATCTGTTCCTGAAGGACGGGAAGGGGGAGATGGCGCTCGTGTCGGCCTCCGCGGACAGCGCCCTACCCCTCAACCGCCTCCACCGCACCATCGGGACACAACGCCTGTCCTTCACGGACGCCGGGCTGCTGTGGGAGGTTCTGGGCGTCACGCCTGGTTCGGTGAGCGGTTTCGCGCTGCTCAACGACGCTCCGCCCCGGGTCCGGTTCGTGCTCGACAAGGCGCTGTTGGCGTTCGACACCCTCAATTTTCATCCTCTTCGCAACGACATGACGACATCGCTCCGGCGCGACGACTTTCTCTCCTTCGTCATGGCGACCGGCCACGACGTCCTCACGGTCGATTTCATCAAACTGGCGGCGCTTGAGTGAGGTTGCCGTTTCGCTCCGAAGCTATCATTTATGCACTCGAATCGGGCCGCTGACGGCCAATGGCACACGAGGAGCATCCGATGGACATCATCGGCGCGAAAAAATCGGCTGCGGCCGGCGCAACCCGCAAGAGCCCGCATGTCAGCGACGGATCCGACAAGACTTTCATGGCCGATGTTCTGGAACCGTCGAAAACGGCGCCTGTCATCGTCGATTTCTGGGCGCCGTGGTGCGGGCCTTGCCGCACCCTGGGTCCGGTGATCGAAAAGGTCGTTGACGAAGCCAAGGGCGCCGTGAAGCTGGTCAAGATCGATATTGACAAGAATCCCGGCGTCGCCGGCCAGCTTGGCGTCCAGTCCATCCCCGCCGTCATCGCGTTCAAGGGCGGCCGCCCTGTCGATGGCTTCATGGGCGCGGTTCCCGAAAGCCAGATCAGGGCGTTCATCGCCCGTCTGGCGGACCCAGCCGCCGACCTTCCCGAGGGACCCAACGTGGCCGAGCTTCTGGCGGCAGCCGAGGAAGCTTCCGACGCGGGGGACTTCGCTGGCGCCGCCGAACTCTATGCGGCCGTGCTCACGGAGGAATCCGAAAGCATCGAGGCCCTGTCGGGTCTCGCCCGCTGCTATCTGCGCTCCGGCGACATCGAGCGCGCCCGGCAGGTCGCCGACATGATACCCGAGGCAAACCGCAAGCATCCCTCCGCATCGGCCATCTTCTCGACGCTTGACCTCGCCAGCCACATTGCCGAGCCCGACGAGGCGCTGGAGCTGACGACACGGGTTCGCAATTCGCCCGGCGATCTCGATGCGCGCTTTGATCTCGCCAGCCTTCTGGCTGGCCAGAGCAAGCACGACGACGCGGCGGAGCAACTCCTCGCCATCCTCGAGAAAAACCTCCAGTGGCGGGACGGCGCGGCCAGGGAACAGTTGCTGAAGATATTCGAGGCGGCCGGACCCAAGGCCGACGTCACGCGGGACGGGCGCCGCAGGCTTTCCGCCCTGATGTTCCGCTAGCAGTTCTTTTCGCTTGATCGCACCCTGTTTCCATCCGGGCCGGTCACGCCTTATGCTGCGTCCGATCCGGGGAGGATGAAGACATGTTCGAGACCATGACGACCGTGCAGGCCGCCGCGCTGCACATCGGGCTGCTGACGCTCCTGATGCTGGGGTTGAAGATTTACGTCGGCAATCGCCGGGGCAAGCACAAGATTTTGCCGGGAGACGTATCCAACACGGATTTCGGCCGCGCCGGCCGAGTGCAGATGAACGCCGTCGAGGATGTTCCGGTTCTGATGATCGGCATTCTGGCGCTAGCACTCCTCGACATGCCGGCCTGGTACATCCACCTGACGGGCGGCGTTCTGCTGCTCGCGCGTCTTCTGCACGCCTTTGGCCTCTCCCGGTCGAGCGGCTTCTCGGTCGGACGCGCGGTCGGCACGGTCGGCACGTTGCTCGTCTACCTCGCGGTCGCCGGAGCGCTTGTCGTCCACGCCTTCGTCTGAGCCCGAACCGCCGAGGCATCCTTCGACCGTATGAAGATCGCGATTAACCTTCGCACACATCCGTGCGAAACCATGTGAGCACACGAGCGGGCGGGATCATCGAGCTGAAGGACCAAAACCCTTGCCGCGCGCCTACAGAAAACCATCCGACCTGCCGGCCGTCATCTCCGTCTTTCCCCTTGGCGGCGCCATTCTTTTTCCCCGCGCCGTCCTTCCTCTCAACATTTTCGAGCCGCGCTATCTCAACATGATCGACGACGCGCTGGCCGGCGACCGCCTGATCGGCATGATCCAGCCCGCCGGTCTCCTCCCTGCCCCCCTCCAGACGGACGGCGACAATCCCGAACTCGCCGAAGTCGGCTGCGTCGGGCGTCTCACCAGCTTCCAGGAAACCGACGACGGCCGCTATCTGGTTGGCCTGTCGGGCGTCACCCGTTTCCGCATCATCGAGGAGACGACGCGGCAGACGCCTTACCGCACCGTGCGGGCCGACTGGACCGCCTTTGCTGACGATCTGCTGCCGGATGAAGAATCGACTGTGCACGACCGCACGGAACTCGTGACCGCGCTGAACGATTATCTTGAGCGCAACGGACTCAATGCCGACTGGTCGGCGATCAAGGATGCGCCGGTGGACATGCTGATAAACTCACTTTCGACGGGGTGCCCCTTTACGAATCCGGAAAAGCAGGCGCTTCTGGAGGCGCGAACTCTTCACGACCGGTGCAGCGCGCTCATCGCCCTTCTGGTAATGGAGCGCCCCGGTCAGGGCGGCGGGTACGTGCAATGACGAACGAAACTGCGTTGGACAATGATGCCGGAGTGGATCCAAGGCTCCTGGAAATCCTGATCTGTCCGGTCTCGCGCGAGCCCCTCACCTATGACCGGGAAACAAACGAGCTGGTCTCGCGCGGCGCGGGTCTCGCCTTCCCCATCCGCAACGGCGTACCGATCATGCTGGCGGATGAAGCGCGCGACCTCGGCGACACCAAGTGACATCGCCCGCCGCTGAGGGCGAGGGACGTGCATCGTCCACGACTGGATCGGGCGGCGCGACGACCGCTGCGGCAAACCTAAAGTTGAGTCCGGCCTGGCCCACAGAGTTGCGTTTCCAGTCGGCGGCCGGGCAGCTTCACATCCGCTATGATGACGGATACGAGGCCGCCATCCCCTACGAGCTCCTTCGCGTCGAGAGCCCGAGCGCCGAAACGAAGGGGCATGGCGCGAACCGCCCTCCCCCGCCCCCCGGCAAGCGCGGCGTCGGCGTCACCGGCGCGGAGCCGGTGGGCCGCTACGCCGTCCGCATCCGCTTCAGCGACGGCCATGACACTGGTCTCTATTCGTGGGGCTATCTGCGGGAGCTTGCCGAACAGGCCGAAGCCCGGATGGCGTCCTACGTAGCCCGGATGCGCAAATTGGGGCTGCCCCGGGAGGGACGATAGCGAATAGGGAGTTGGCGAACCGGGCTGGACGGTCAGTCGAGCAAGAACTCCACTCCTTGCCCTAATCGCTGTTCGCTTCTCATCCCATCCGCATCAGGCTCGGCAATTCGCCGAGATCGCCGCCAGCTTCGCGCGCGAACAGGCGCCTCGCCGCGCGGCTGGATCCCACCGCTTCCATCGCCCAGCCCGCCAGAGCGCGCACCAGAACCGGCCCCGCAAAGACACGCGCAAAGCCGTCCATCGCCGCCGCCGTCGAAATCACATCCGCCCGCCGCCATCGGGTATAGGGCGCGAGCGCCGCCTCCGACCCGACGTCGAGGCCGACCCGCGCCGCCTCCGCGATCACATCGACCAGGGCCGCGACATCCTTGAGGCCCAGATTGAGCCCCTGCCCGGCCAGCGGATGGATCAGGTGCGCGCTGTCCCCAGCCAGAGCCACGCGGGACCCGTGAAACCGTTCAGCGACACGCAGGCTGACCGGAAACGCGTAACGCGGCCCCGCGAGAGCCATGCCGGCCAAGAAACCCTCCACGCCCTTCGCCAGCTCCGCTTCGAAATCCGCGTCGTTCATCGCCATCAGCGCGTCGGCCACCGGCGCTCGCTCGGTCCAGACAAGATTGGCGCGGGCGCCCCTAAGCGGCAGAGCCGCCAGCGGTCCGCCCCGCAGGAAAACCTGACGCGCACGGCCCTCATGGGGCCTGGCGAGCCGCACCGTCGTCGAAATGGCGCGGGAGGGATAGTCCCACCCTTCGAAGCGGATGCCCGCCGCTTCGCGCACCGCCGACCGTGCACCGTCGCAGCCGACCATCAGCGACGCGCGAATCTCTTCGCCGTCCACAGCGCCCGTCGCACCGGCATTTGCAAACGCCATGTCCGCAAGGGTCCCGGCGATCAGCGATACGTTTTCTGACGCCTCAACCGCCGACGTGAGCGTGGCCGCCAGCGTGTTCTGCTCGATCATGTAGCCCAGCGCCGGCTCGTCGTTCTGATCCTCGGCGAGAAAGGCGATCCCGCCCTGCGGGCCCCTGGCCTCGACGCTGAGGACTGGCTCGCTGTCCCGCAGCAGGGCTGCCTCAAGGCCGAGCGCGCGCCATATACGCCAGCAGCCATGCGACACGAAGTACGCCCGGTCCGAGCCGCCATAGTCTGAAGCCCTAGCATCGATAACGGCGGTCTGGAAACCTTTCCGGGACAGCGCCAGGGCGAGCGTCAGCCCGACGGGTCCGCCGCCGGCGATGAGGACATCATGCTTGGATCGTCGGGAGATCATTCCAGCAAGGTAGAGCCGGATCGCTTCGAGTGGAACCTCACCTTGAAACGTTAGTCAGCTCCGCGCACATCGGGCGCCGTGCAAACCGAGAAAAAAGGCGCGACCCGAAGGCCGCGCCTCATATCCTCTCGCCTGCCGAAGCCGAAAAGAACGCGATCAGGAGTGGTAGGCCACCTCGCCATGCTCGTTGATGTCGAGGCCTTCCTCTTCGACTTCCTGCTTCACCCGGCCGCCCGTCAGCAGCTTAACGGCGTACCAGACGATGAAGCTGGCGACCGCCGACCACACCACGGTCAGGCCGACGCCCATCGCCTGGAAGGACACCTGGCTCGCCATGTTGTATTCAAGCGCCCCGCAGGTCGCGGTCGCGGCGTCGCAGGTGGAGAAGTCCACGATACCCGCACCGCCCAGCGCCGGATCTACGACGATGCCGGTGCCGATGGCGCCGATGATGCCGCCGATCGCATGGATGCCGAAGGCGTCGAGGCTGTCATCATACTTCAGCGCGTTCTTGATCGCGGCGCAGAAGAGAAGGCAGACCGGGCTCACGATGAGGCCCAGCACGATTGCGCCCATCGGTCCGGCGAAGCCGGCCGCAGGAGTGATGGCGACGAGGCCGGCAACGATGCCCGAGGCAAGGCCCAGCATGCTGGG
>JAWXBJ010000207.1:0-2876 GCA_034439955.1 Alphaproteobacteria bacterium | reverse complement strand
GCCGGCGCGCGCCGGCGGCGTCCTCCGAGGGGGGCGAACGCCTGGTGAGAGCCGACGATCCGATGTTCAACGACGCCCCGTTCGGCGTCGTGCGGCTAGACGGAGAGGGCGTCGAGACCTCCGTCATGCTTGACGCCAACCGGGCGTTGCTGGACCTGACCGAAGGACGGGCGCAGCCGGGCTCGCGCTTCGCGGACCTCTTCGTTGCCGATCAGGGTCCCGCACGGCTCGCCGAGCAGCTGGGCAAGGCGCTGGACGGCGCCGTCAACCTCAAACTGGCCGGGGAGAAGCAGAAGTCGGTCGATGTGTTCATCGCGCTCGACCGGGCCGGGCGGCCATCGGCGGCCTATGTGATCGACACGACCGAGAAGAAACACCTCGAGCAGCGGCTGGCGCAGGGCGAGAAGATGCAGTCGATCGGCCAGCTCGCGGGCGGCCTGGCGCACGATTTCAACAATCTGCTGCAGGGCATCATCCTCAACGTCAACCGGCTGCAGATCCGCCATCCTCCCGGCGACCCGACCTTCTTCGAGCTGAAGTCGATCAACGAGTTCGCCTCGCGGGGCGCGGAACTGGTGCGGATGCTGCTGGCCTATTCGCGCAAGCAGGTCTTCCGGCAGGACGTGTTCGATGTCTCCGGCGTGCTGTCGGACTATTACGTCCTGCTGCGCGACATCATCGACGAGCGCATCAAGCTCGACATCGTGCATGGCCGCGACCTGCCGCGCATCAAGGCGGACAAGCAGCAGATCGAGACCGCGCTCACCAATCTCTGCACCAACGCCCGCGACGCCATGATCGAGAAGAATGGCGGCGGACGGCTGACCATCCGGACATCGAAAGCGGACGCGGCGGCGGCGCGGCGGGACGGGTTCACCCATGCCACCGAAGGCGAGTATGTGTTGATCGAAGTGATCGACGACGGGGCCGGCATCCCTCCGGAACTGTTGCAGAAGATTTTCGAGCCGTTCTTCACCACCAAGGAGGCGGGCCACGGCACCGGGCTCGGTCTTGCAACGGTCTATGGCATCGTCAAGCAATCGGGCGGGTACATCTACCCGGTTTCCAAGCTGGGGCGGGGCACGACGTTCAAGATTTTCCTGCCGGCCTGGACCGGCGAGGAAGAAGAGGCGACGCCTGAGTCGAGCCCGTTCGAGCAGCCCGCACCCACCCCGCGCCCTGACGATGTGTCCGGACGCGGACACATCCTGCTGGTCGAGGACGAGGAGGGCGTGCGCGGCATCGCGGCGCAGCTGCTGGCCTCTCTGGGCTATCACGTGATGGAAGCCGGGGATGGCGAGCAGGCGCTCGAAATCATCAAGGAGCATCCTGGGCAGATCGACCTTCTCATCTCGGACGTGGTCATGCCGGGGATGGACGGTCCTGCGCTGCTGAAGCATGCGCGGCAGTATCTCGGCAAGGCGCGGGTGATGTTCATCTCGGGCTATGCCGAGCGCGACCTCGCCAAGACGCTGGAGGAAGAGCGTTCGATTTCGTTCCTGCCCAAGCCGTTCACGCTTCGGCAGCTGGCCGAGCGGGTGAAGATCGAACTCAACGCGCGGGAGAAGGAAGCGGCTTAGAAGCTGTCCGCCTTTGTCGAATCGGGCTTTTGGAAATCACGGAGGCCGGCGCTGTGAGGCGCCGGTCTTTTTTTGGGAGATGCGCCTGTGGCCTGCCCCCTCCGTCTGCCGCGCAAGGGCGCAGCATCCACCTCTCCCAGTCTTCGACTGATGGAGGCAAGGGGCCGCGTCTCACCCCCAGGGGCCTGCCGGTTCTTCCCATGGACCGCGCGTGGGCGACGCCCTTGGCTCTACTGCACGCGCCGCCCCGCCAAACCGCTCCGCCAGCGCCTTGACCCGGTTTGCGGTGTTGGGGTGGGTCGAGAAGAGATTGTCCGCGCCGCGCCCCGACAGCGGGTTGATGATGAACATCTGCGCCGTCGCGGGATTGCGCTCGGCCGTCAGGTTGACGCGGCCGGACCTTGCGTAGGCGTCGATCTTCTGGAGGGCGGAGGCGAGCGCCGCCGGATCGCCGCAGATCTCGGCGCCGGCCCGGTCGGCCTCGTATTCGCGGCCGCGGCTGATCGCCATCTGGACGAGGGCGGCGGCCATGGGGGCGAGGATCATGATGGCGATGACGCCGATGAAGCCGCCGGGACGTTCCCGGTCATTGCCGCCGAAGAAGAACGCGAAGTTCGCCAGCGCCGAAATCGCGCCGGCGATCGTGGCGGTTACCGTCATGGTCAGCGTGTCGCGGTTCTTCACATGGGCGAGCTCGTGGCCCATGACGGCGCGGATCTCGGCCCGGTCCAGCATGGCGAGGAGTCCGGTGGTGGCGGCGACGGCCGCATGGGCGGGATCGCGGCCGGTGGCGAAGGCGTTGGGCTGGTCGTTGTCGATAACCGTCACGCGAGGTTGGGGAAGGCCGGCGCGCTCGGCCATGTCGCGGACATCGGCGGCGTAGGCCTTCACGCGGGCATCCGGGTGCGCCTCGGTCACCTCTTTGGCGCGATACATGGAGAGCACGATCTTGTCGGCGTTCCAGTAGCTGATGAAATTGGTGACGAGGGCGAAGGCGAGCGCGACCGCCATGCCGGTCGGCCCGCCGATGAGATAACCGACGCCGGCGAAGATGGCGGTCATCGCCGCCAGCAGCATGAAGGTGCGAAGGTGGTTGGTGCCGGACATTTCTACCTTCCGATCGACCACCCTGATGTGGGGCGCGGCGCGTTGCGCTCAAGCGCCCAAGTGTTGGGCAGCGGCGCCGGGCGCGCCCGGTTTTGAGGCGAGAACGGCGCGCCAAAGAGCGCCGGCACGCGGCCGGGGCGCGTTTTTGGATGTCTGACGCCGCCGCGCGTTGACGCCGCGACGTCGCGG
>JAWXBJ010000206.1:0-17404 GCA_034439955.1 Alphaproteobacteria bacterium | reverse complement strand
GCGCCGCCTCGATGGCCGAGCGGTGCTGGGAAAGCGTGTCGCCGCCATAGGCCCGCGCGTTGGACGAAACGATCAGCACCTGAGCGGCGCCCTCGAAGGCGTGCCGCAGACTATCTGGATACGCGAAGTCGCCTGCACGGACCCGGACGCCGAGAGCCGTTAGGCCGGCGGCCTTCTCCGGATCCCGGACGCTGGCGCCTACCTGGCTCGCCGGGACACGCTCGACCAGCCGCTCGACGATCGCGTGGCCAAGCTGGCCCGTGGCCCCAGTGACGATGATCATGCACGGTTCCCGGGGTGACGATTTGACAGCGCTAATCCAATTCCACGATCTTGGCGACGAGCGATCACAAGGACATGAAGTTCGCCTGGCGGCGGATGGCATGACATAACGGGGCGTCGAGCGGGAGATTCACATGACGCGCGCCGGGATGCTCCTCTTTGGCCTCTTCGCAGCATCGGGCCTACCGCCTCACGCGGCCGCGCAACTCGCCAAGGGGGCGGTCGCGACGCTGTCGCCCGAACAGGTCAAGGAGGCGATTTTTGGCGTCGACATGCAGGGTCACTCTCCCTCATTCGCAATGGATTGGCGTGAGTGCATCGAGCCTGGCGGCGCGACGCTGTACCAGACGCCAGCCGGCGTCGAGCGCGGGAAGGCGTGGGTGACAGTACAGGGCTTCGCTTGTTTCAGCTATGAAGACACGGGCTTTGCGACAGCGTCCTGCTACCGGGTGAGCCGCAAGGGCGACGCACTGACGTTCACCGGGGAAGGCGGCGTCGTTTTCATCGCGACGGAAGTCCGGCGCGGGGTCAAGACATGCAAACCCGCCGAAGACCTGATAAGCTGATCCCTGGAGGCGGCGAGGAGCGATGCGCATGGCGGACGATGCAGGCTCCGTGCGGACACAGGAACTGGTCGCGCGGCTGACGCAGGCGCTGGGGCCGAAGGGGGTCTCCACGGATGCGGGGGATCTCGAGCCGCACGTGTCGGACTGGCGCGGCCGGTGGCGCGGCTGGACGCCGGCGCTGGTCAAGCCGGCGACGACAGAGGAAACCTCGCGAGCGGTGGCGATCTGCGCTGAGCTGGGTTTCGCCCTCACTCCACAGGGCGGCAATTCCGGACTGGTCAATGGCGGCGTGCCCTATGGCGAGGTGCTGATCTCGCTCTCGCGGATGAACCGGGTGCGTAATATCGACGTGCTGAACGATTCCATGACCCTGGAGGCCGGCGTCATTCTCACAAACGCGCAGCTGGCCGCCGACGAGAATAACCGGCTGTTTCCGCTGTCGCTCGGGGCCGAGTGCGTGGCGACGATCGGCGGCCTCGTCTCGACCAATGCCGGCGGCGTCGCCGTGCTGCGCTATGGCATGATGCGCGATCTGGTGCTGGGGCTCGAAGTCGTGCTGCCGGACGGTCGCGTGTGGAACGGCCTCCGGGGGCTCCGCAAGGACAATACCGGCTATGACCTCAAGCAGATCTTCATCGGAGCGGAGGGCACGCTGGGCGTCGTGACAGCAGCGACGCTCAAGCTGTTCCCAAAGCCGGCTGTGAGGGAGACGGCGTGGGCCGCGCTTACTTCGGTAACCGACGCGGTGCGGTTTCTGGAGCGGGCCAAGGGCTATACCGGCGGCGCGGTCACAGGATTTGAACTCGTGCCGAAATTCGGGCTGGAGCTGGTGCTGAAGCACATCCCCGACACGCGCGATCCGCTGCCATCGGCGGCGGCGTGGCGCGTCCTCCTCGAATTGTCGTTGCCCCAGCCCCAGGGCGCGCGCGACATGATCGAGGGATTGCTGGGCGAGGCGGCCGAGGAAGGAATGATCCTCGACGCCGTGATCGCGGACAGCCAGGCGCAGACGCGGATGCTCTGGAAGATCCGCGAAACCATTGCGGTGGCCGAGCGGTCCCATGGCAAGGCTCTGAAGCACGACGTCTCGGCGCCGGTCTCCCGCCTCGCTGAATTCATGGAGCGGGCCGAAACGATGGCGCGGAAAATGGCGCCGGGCATCGACATAATTGCCTTCGGCCATGTGGGTGACGGCAACATGCACTACAATGTGACCCCGCCGCCGGGGGTGGACCAGGATGCGTTCGTGGAGGGCGAAGGCCTCAGGATTTCCGCCGCTATCCACGACCTTGTCATGGAACTGAACGGCTCCATCTCCGCCGAGCATGGCATCGGAATGCTGAAGCGGGATGAACTGTCGAACCGCAAATCAGCCGTGGAAATGGACATGATGCGTGCCGTGAAGGCCGCTATCGACCCCTGTGGCCGGATGAATCCGGGGCGTGTTGTCTGAGACTCAGTCGAGCCTGACGTTCGCCACCTTGTCCTCGTAGTCCTTCTTCGGGTCGGAGCCGAGCAGCATCTTGACGCCTGCGAACAGGCTGTTCGCGTTCAGCCAGATCTGCGCGCGTTCTGCATCCAGCCGGATGAGCTGGAGCTTGGGATCGTCCTTGCCTCCTTCGTACCAGGCGGCAACGAACTTGTTCCAGAGCCGGTCGATCGTCGCGCGATCATTGTCCGGCCTCAGCGTGCCATGCACCGCAGCGAAAAGATCATGGCCCTTGGAGGCGAAATTCAAGACCGCCCGATGGCTTGCGCCCATGCCCTTGACCAGCTCGGTGTCATTCGCCGTGAAGAACCAGATCGGCCCCCGGCCTGACTCCTTTGTATCGTCGAGCTGGGCGGTCATCGGCCGGCCATGGCTCTCGTCGACGCCGTCGAGCCCGAGCATGACCGTCATGTCGGACTTCAGGGCTTTCCAGAACTTGGCTTCCATTTCGATGTCGTTGGCCATGCGTGCGTCTCCGTGCTGCGCGTCCAGAACGGGGCGCGCGGCAGTCGGTTCCGCTGCAGCGAAGTCGACCTAATGCTGTTTGGGAGCGCCAAGGCCGTAATAGGCCATGGCGGGATCGACCGGGTCGGCCGAGACGCTCGTGCCGTTGTTGTTGTGCGACGCTGGCGTCGATGTGGCGGTATCGCTCGCGACAGGCGCCATGCGATTGACCCCGCTGATCCTGCGGTCAAGCGGGCGCTCCGACAGGCCAAGCTCCTGGGCGGTGAAGGCGACGAGCCCGCCGGATTTGCAGAGCATCTCGACGATGTTCTGTTTCGTCTGCAACTCCATCATTCGCATGATCGTCTCGACGGTCGCGGGATTGGCTTTCTCAAGCATGTCCGAGAGCTCGTCTATGTCCTCGGTGGTGTAGGCCATGGGCCCCCTGATGGGCGCGGACCCGTCGCCCGAAAGCGTGGCGGATACCGGCTCGTAGGCAAAGGTCGCCTCATAGACCTTGATGCCAAGCGGCATGCCCGTCGGATGCGTCGGGTCGGGCGGGTATTCGATGTCCTGAAGCTGGCCAAGCACTTTCGATTCGATTTCGCCCTGCCTGGCGCGCAGATCCTGATTCTCGTATTCGCCGATGGCGTTGTCGAAAAGGTTCTCGATGCGAGCCCCGAGCAGGGCGCCGAAGGACTGCATCTGCGCGGGGATCTGGATGCGGTCGATGTCGAGCTGGAAGGCGACGCGGGTTCGGACGCGCAGCTGGCGGTTCTCGATGGTGCGCGCAATGAAAGGGCGTGGAGCGCAGGTGTTGACCCGCAGCGAAATCTCCCCCGTGCGGCGCGTTACCAAGGTCTTCTCGAAGTATTCCGAGCCTGTGGCGTCCGACGTTATGAACGAAATGTCGGGCGCGTGCTTGTCCCTCAGCACCTTCACCGTGGGATTCCAGAGCGTGATCGGCGCACGCAGGGCGCCATAGTATTCGCCGCCCTTTGTCGTGATGAACGTGGCGTGCGCGCCAGCGTCATAGGTGCGGGCGGCCCTGTAGATGACAAAAATGAGAAGACACGCCAGCAACACGACGCCGACAATTGCAACGATTTCCATGATCTCCGGTCCCCTGACCACCACGCACTCGTTTTAGCATCGATTGGCAGAGTATCGTCTAGAAGAGGCGTCCACAATTGCAAACTAGGCGCTTGGTGGATGGGCCGCGCCTGCGCTTCCAGCAAGAGCGGAGCCATCTCCGTCGATCGTGCGCTACCCGACAGGCGTGGCCGACTGGAGCAGTCTCTCGTCCGCCCCGGACGCGGAAAAGCGCCCTGCACATCCCAGGTAAAAGATCTTGCTTCGCTCAAACGGATTCTGTTGAGCGAAGGCTGCTCTCGTGTCCCGAAGCGGGACACGTGTTCGGGCGACGCCGTGCTCCCACCTCCTGGACGAAGGAGATGCTCTGCTTGACTTTGATGCATGATTTGGCGCCCGCGCCCTGACGAGAGGTGGCGGCGACGGTGTCCGCATCGTGCCGCGTCGGCGCCGGGACCGCACACGTGACGTCACCGCGCCGAGCGCGTCGCTCTCCACGAGACGGCGCCTCTGACACTCTGCGGCGCGCCGCCCAGAGCCTGATGCGATCGACCTGGATCAGGTCAATCGTTGAATTTGGTCTCTGCACCAATAAACGAGCGCAACTCTCTTCGATCGATCGGGATCGGCCCGATCCGGATCGGCCGAAGGTTGCTCTGGCGCTCCGTTCCGAATCAATTAGAGCGAACCGCGACGAAGAGTTTTCTCCCGGCGAGATCATGGTCGATGCGCTCCGGCGGAGAAAAGGCACGGGCAGCCAGAAAAAACTCCGAAGGCCCTCGTCCTTCGCTCTCCGGGACGTCGTCTGTCTGCGGCTCCCCGGAGCGAGGCGGCTCAGCCTGTGACGTTCAACCCTGAAGGCCTTCAGCCTCAAGCCGAAGCTTCCTCATCCCCCAGCTTGTCGAGGGACGAACCACCAGGCGCCGGGCGCCACGCACCGGGCGGAGGCGGAATTTGTTCAACTGCCTGCCAGGGCCGGATCGTCGCTGGCCGCATCAGGGGCGACCCCCGGTCGGGAAACACACCGGCGAGCCTTTGTTTTCAGGCTTTACCTGCATGACCGCCTGTTTGAGCGGCCTCAGTCTGGGCCTTGGACAATCAGTCCCATAAAGAGTTCGCGCCCACCCGGGTCCGGGTGAGCGCGAGGAATTCAACTCTCGAATATGAAACGCCGGCCCCGCGAGCGGCCTGCCGGCGCCGCGAGAGACCTACTTCTTTTTCGCGGCGGGTTTTTTCGCAGCGGGAGCAGCCGCTTTTTTCGCGGGAGCTTTTTTCATCGCGGGTTTCGCCGCGGGTTTCTTGGCAGCAGGTTTCTTGGCAGTGGCCATTCTAAGTCTCCTTGATGGTCCCGTTGGACAGCTCTCACCGCGAGCGACCGCCCAAAAATGTCGAGCGCCTCCCTCGGGAAAACGACTCAACGAATCTGTCATACACTATCTAAATATTTTTTTGCAGCGCCCTTGTGGAGACGATCGTTGATTCCTTCGCCGACGCCGCGATGTGGAATCTCCGCGACGGCGATGGCGCCGAATTGCAAATCGAGTCGGCGCAACATCGCGAAGAGATTCGCGGCGGCTTCCTCGATATCGCCGCGATCAGAAAGATTGAGCGAGGGCGTGACGCCGATCGGCGGCGGACCGAAGGCGAGGAAAGCTTCACCCTCGCGCACATCCCGCGCATTGAGTCTGAGCGTCGCGTCGGGCGCGTAGTGACGTCTCATCATGCCCGGTGCAAGGAGCCCAGCCTTGGCTTCCGGCGAGGCGAGGGCGCCCGCCACGCTCTCGATCTCGGTTCGCGCGATCGCGCCGGGGCGGAGCAGCACCGGGCCGCTTCCGTCGAGCGCGATGATCGTGGATTCAATGCCGGCTTCGCACGGCCCGCCATCGAGAATGAGTCCGATACGGTCGCCAAGAGAGTCCGCCACATGCCGGGCCGTCGTCGGCGACAGGCTTTCGGACCGGTTGGCGGAGGGGGCCGCGAGAGGACGGCCGACACGCTCTATGAGCCCCAGCGCGGCGGCGTGCCGGGGCATTCGCAACGCGATCGAGGGCAGTCCTGCCGTCGCAAGCTCGCTGACCGGGCAGTCCGCCAGGCGTCGGACGACAAGCGTCAGCGGTCCGGGCCAGAAGCGTTCGATCAGCGCGCGCGAGAGGGGCGTGATCTCCCCGCAGGTCTCGGCCATCGCGACGCTGGCCACATGGCTTATCAGGGGGTTGAACGCCGGGCGGCCCTTCGCGGTGTAGATCGCGGCGATGGCCCGGCCATTGGTTGCGTCGGCGGCCAGCCCGTAAACGGTCTCGGTCGGCATGGCGACCAGCCCGCCGCCCACGAGGATGGCGGCGGCTTCGTCTAGATCGGCGGGCGTGACGCCGATCGTGCGAGCCGGCCCCTGCACGGGTCGGGACGGATCGCTCACGACGCAGCGGCCCTGCCATGGGGGGCGGGGCTGGATCGGCCGGCGTCCTGTCGTCTCACTGGATCACTCGCGCGTCGCGACGACGTCGATGACGAGGGAGACTTCGTCGGCTACCCATTCCTCGTCGCCCTTCGGCTCGGCAAGCGTGTCGCCGCCTATGCCCAGCACGAGACGCTGGAGCGTCGTTTCGGCGTGCATCCGGGCGGTCGCGCCTTCGATGGCGAGCGTGAAGGGCAGGCGGACCGGGTGTTCGACGCCCTTGATCGTCAGCACGCCGGTCGCCTCAAAATCCGTGGGACCTTCCTTCGATACGCCTTCATTGACCTCGAAGACGGCTTCAGGATGTTGGGAGACGTTGAACCAGTCGCCCTCCTTCATGTTCTCGTCGTAGTAGGACTCGCCGGTCGTGGCGGAGCCGGTGGGTATGACGATGCGGATGCGTGCGTCCTCCGGCCTGTCCGGATCGAACTGGATGGTCGATGTCCACGCGGCGAACCTGCCTTTGAAGGGCCGGCCCATATAGGCGCCGGTGAAGACGATCGAACTCGTCGCGGGATCGACGGTCCAGAAGGGCGCCGTAGAAGAAGAGACCGCATCTGCACTTTGCGGAGATGCGCCCGCCCGCGAGGCGCCAAGCTGGGCGGCGGCGGCGCCGACGATGAACAGAAGCAGCGCCGCGCCGAAGGCGTAAGGCGCGCCCCGGCCCCTGGCGGACGGACCCTCGGTGCGGCCAAAGAGGCCAGGCGCCATGCGGGAAATCAGGCCGTCGCGATCCAGAAACTGATGCTTCAGCGCGCCGGCCAGATGCAGGCCGAGCAGGCCGATGATCACCCAGGCAAGTTTCGAGTGGACGAATTCCAGCGGCTCATGGAGGTCCTCTTTCGTCTGCAGCGACAGGTCCGGCAATCCCGGAAGATGCGGCCATGGGATCATGTTGAACAGGGTCGTCCCGATACCCGTGGGCGAGGAGGAGACCAGCGCCCAACCCGTGAGGGGCATGGCGATCATCAGCACGTAGAAGGACACATGCACGGCGGTCGCGAGCGCGCCCTGCCAGCCCGGCATCGGCGGTTCGGGCGGGGGCGGGTTCATCAGGCGCCACACAATGCGCGCGACGCTCAGGAGCAGGATGGTGATGCCGATCGACTTGTGAAGCTGGAAAAGCGCAAAGCGGTCGGCGCCGTCCGGCATGTCGCCCATGATCCAGCCGAGCGCGATCATGCCGATGATGCTGAAGGCGATCAGCCAGTGCAGCGCGATCGCGACGGCCGTGTAGCGCTTGCGGCCGGAGACGTCTTCAGCCAGTTCGGTCATCGCTCGTCCCTATCCTGTAGGCCCGCGCCTGCGTCCTACCCGATATCGCGGATTGCCGGCCGGGGCCATGGCGGGACATCGGCCTTAACGGCCGGTCAGGCGCCTTTCGAGAATTCCGCCTCGATGATGATCTCGACCTCGTCGCCCACGAAGGACGCGTGGCGGGTGAGTCCGAAGTCGGAGCGCTTCAGGACGCCGCGAGCCGAAAAGCCGATCGCCGCGCGGCCGCCATAGAGAGGCGAGGGCGGCACAGCGCCGTTAAAGGTGACGTCGAGCGTCACCGGTCTGACGACGCCGAGAAAGGCAAGATCGCCAGTTACCTTGCCGGTGAACTCGCCCGTCGTCTCGATCGAGCGCGACGTGAACACGATCTGCGGAAATTGCGCGGCCCTGAAATAATCGGCGCCAAGCCTGGTGTTCCAGTCTTCGTCCGTCGGGTGATCGGCGCGGACGGACATCGGGTCGATGATCGCCTTGACGCTCGATCCCCCCGGGTTGGCGGGGTCGAAGTCGAGCGCTATGTCGAAGGCCGAGAAGCGAGCCGTGTAGTTCGACAGGCCCATGTGCTTGACGCGCCAGGTGATCGAGGCGTGCGGCTTTTCAAGTCGGTAAGCGCCTTCGCCGACGCTTTCCAGCGACTGCTTTCCCGTGACGCACGAGGCGAGCAGGGCGAGCGGGACAATCAGGGTCAGGACTTGCATCGGTCAGTTCTGACCGAAAGCGGCGCGGTTGTCATGAGGCAGCGGCGGTCAGCCGTATGCTGCGGCTGACCGCGCCCGCCGAGGCCGACCTACTTCTGCACGAACTCGGCTTCGATCATCAGCTTGACCTCGTCGCCGAGGAAGGCCTGGCCGAAGGTCATGCCGAAGTCCGAGCGCTTGATCTTGCCCGTCGCGGAGAAACCCAGCTTGTGCTTGTTGGCGCGCGGATCATTGCGGTTGCCGACATAGGTGACGTCCAGCGTGACGGGCTTTGTGACGCCGAGGAAGGTGAGGTCGCCCGTGACCGTGCCCTTCTTGTCGCCGGTTTTCGCCACCGACTTCGACACAAAGCTGATGCCCTTGTGCTTGCCGGAATTGAAGAAGTTGGCTTCCTCGGAAAGTTCCTTGTTGAAGTCTGTGGTGTTGCCGGCCGGGCGCTGCTTGGCGTAATCTGTTTCGACCGTTTTGGGATCGATGGCGACGGTGAGCTTCGATTTCGAGACGTCGGCCTCGTTGAAGGTCAGGGCGGCGTCGAACGAGGTGAAACGGGCAGTGTAGTTGGACAGACCCTGGTGAAGGATGGTCCAGGTGAGGCTGGCATGGGGCTTGTCGACGACATACTCGCCGGACGGCGCCTGGGCCAGAGCCGGTCCGGTGAGGAGCGCGGCCGTGGCGGCGGCGATCAAAAATCTGCGCATGGTGTTTTCCTTGGCGGTTGGAAAGCGTGCATAAGCGACCGTCGGCCCCCCGAAAGCCTGACACGGGTTAGGTAGGGGGCGCCTGTCCGGGCGTCCAGTAGGCACACACAGGTGACTGGCCTGATCAGCGAACCGTGATCAGTGAACCGTGATCAGCGGCAGGCGTTGGGGAAGGGGTCGTAGCGGACCAGCAGCCAATCGACGACGCCGCTCACCTTGTTGCGGTCGTCATAATAGGCCTTGGGCCAAATGGCGGCGCGGATCAGGACCCATGGAACCCAGTTTGGGCTGCCCTCCAGTCCCTCCCCGACGCCGGCCGTGATGGCGAGATCGACCGGCGTGCAGTCATAATCCCGCGCCGTCTGTCCGGAGAGGAAGCCATAGGCGCCACCGCCGGCCACGACCAGCGCCACGGTGAGATAGAGACCGATGATCAGACCGATCAGTTGGCGCATGGCTGTTCCCCTCGACGCGTTCCGGGAGACCATAGACTTTGCTGAGGCCCCAGTCGAATCGCGTTTTACCCCGACCAGCTCCCGGGCATAGAGTGAGGCGACGGCTTGGAGCGAGGCGCGAATGGACGGGTTCGAAGGCAAGACGGAACGGGCGCGCTATGAGTATCCGGTCGCCGATGCGCCCGAACCGGGAACCTCGTTCGAAGTCGCCCCCGGCGTCCGCTGGGTGCGGATGCCTCTGCCGTTCTCGCTGAAATGGATCAATCTCTGGCTGCTGAACGATGGCGAAGGCTGGACGCTCGTCGATACCGGCATCCAGACCAGCGAGACCAAGGCGCACTGGCGGACCATTTTCGCGACAGGCCTCGAGGGCAGGCCCGTGCGCCGGGTGATCTGCACCCACATGCACCCCGACCATGTGGGCCTCGCCGGCTGGATCACGCGCAAGTTCGAGTGCGACCTCTGGATGACGCGCCTCGAATACATAACCTGCCGCGTCCTGGTGGCCGACACGGGCCGCGAGGCGCCCGAGGCCGGCGTGAAATTCTATCGCGCCGCCGGCTGGGCCCAGGAGGACCTCGACCGCTATGTCGATCGCTTTGGCGGATTTGGCAAAGCCGTGTCGCCGCTGCCCGATGCGTTCCACCGGCTGGAGGACGGCCTCGACATCGAGATCGGCGGCCGGGTCTGGAAGGTGATCACAGGCTGTGGCCATTCGCCCGACCATGCCTGTCTGTGGGCGCCCGACCTCAATGTCTTTATATCGGGGGACCAGATCCTGCCCCGCATCTCGTCCAATGTTTCGGTCTTCCCGACCGAACCCGACGCTGATCCACTGTCCGACTGGCTGAGATCCTGCCGCAAGCTCAAGGCCGCGATCCCGTCCGACGTTCTGGTGCTGCCTGCCCACAACGAGCCCTTTCTGGGCGCCCACAGGCGGCTGGACGCCCTTCTCGACGGTCACGAGCTTGGAATGCGGCGGATATTGTCGAGACTCGACGAACCCAGGCGGGCCGTTGACCTGTTCACCGCCATGTTCGCCCGGACAATCGACCGGGAGACGCTCGGCATGGCGACCGGCGAGACGGTGGCTCACCTCAATTGCCTCAAGGGCCGCGGGCTGATCACGTCCGGACTGCAGGACGGGACATTGCTCTACAGGCGGGCGTCTTGACGGCGCGGCCCGGGCGATAGCGTATGGAGCCCGATCGCCGCGGCGCTGGCCGGGCCACACACAGCACAGCGCCGTGCGCCTTCAGGGTTCCGTTTGATGACGAGTGAAACCTCGGCTGAGCAGCCGGTTGCGGACAAGAAGAGCTTCGGCGAGCGCGTCATCCACGAGATTCGGGAAACCGCGATGACGATCGCTGTTTTCGTGCCGTTCTGGCTCGTCTTTTCGACGTTCGTCTACGAGCTGCGCTCCATACCGTCGGAAAGCATGGTGCCGGCCCTTCAGGTCGGCGATCGCGTGGCGGTCGCCAAATTCGCTTACGGGTATGACCGCAACTCCGTGCCCTTCGGCCTCGGCCGCCTGTTCATCGGCGACGACAAGTCCAGGCCGGACCAGAAGGCGTTTTCCAGCCTGCCGAAGCGCGGCGATGTCATCGTCTTCCAGCATCCCAACGATCCCAAGGTGATGATCAAGCGCATCATCGGCCTGCCGGGCGACACGGTCCAGTACATGGACGGCAAGTTGAATCTGAACGGCGCCGAGGTTCCGCGTGAAGAAGTCCGCGCGACCACCTATGTGCAAAGCGACAGCGCCCGCATGCTGCGAACGGCGACCGAGTACCTCGAACAGCTGCCCGGCGAGGCCAAGGCTCACCGGATACACGAATTCTCGGACGATGAATGCCTCGACCGCACGCCGATCTTCCGGGTGCCGGATGGCCATGTCTTCATGATGGGCGACAACCGCGACAATTCGGAGGACAGCCGCGCCTCATCGGGCCATCCCAATATGGCGGCGGCGTTTCCCGAAGCGTGGAATTGCCGCGCGATCTCGGGCGGCGAGATGGCCGTGGGCTTCGTGCCCCTCGATCATCTGATCGGACGGGCGGAAACGGTCCTGTTCACCCTCCACGGCTGCCGCCGCGCCGACGGGGCCGAATGCGCTGCGCCGCGCCTCTGGCGGGGTCTGTGAAACCCTGTCCCTCTCCCTTTACCGGCCGCCGGAAAAGCGATTTCCACTTTCCCCGTTGATGATCTAATCAGGTCGCGGCGTCCGGACCCGGGCGCCCGCAAACCGTTTCAGGCTTGGGGCCGCAGCTTTGATGGATGCAACCGTGCAAAACACGGGTAGGCATGGCGGCGCCGCGCGTCCGGGCCGCATCATCATCGTGCGTCATGGGCGTCCGGCGCTGGACCGGGAGGCGGGGCCGCGTCTCGACTGGCGCGCCTATCGCGACTGGTGGGCGAAGTATGAAGGCGGTTCGCTGGCGCAGGGCCAGGCGCCCCCAGGCGAACTCGCGCGCCAGGCGGAGAACGCCATGGTCTTCTCGAGCATGCGTCCCCGCGCGACCGAGACCGCGGCGATGCTCTCCCCCGGCCGCAAAGTGACCTCCGACCCGGTGTTCAACGAGGCGCCGCTGCCGCCGCCGCAATGGTCGCCGCGCCGCCGCTACCTGCCCAAGACGTGGAACAAGATCGCGCGCCTTGCCTGGCTGCTGGGGCATGATGGCGGCGAGGAGCCGGCGACACAGACACGGCGACGCGCCGAGGCGGCGGCCGATCTCCTGATCGAGGCGGCCTGCGGCGGGTGTGACGTCGTGCTGGCGGCGCATGGCTGGTTCAACCGCATGCTGCGCAGTCCCCTGGTCCGGCGAGGCTGGAAGTGTGTCCGCGACGGCGGCGACGCCTACTGGTCCTGGCGGATCTATGAGCGCAGGAAGTAAGCGGTCCGTACATCGCTTGCGCTTGCTCCCCCGGACTCACCTACTTAAGGTGACCCACTTTTCCGGAGACCGGCGATGGCGACAGCGCCTGACGACCTTGCAGCAATGAGTTTCGAGGACGCGCTTTCGCAGCTCGAACAGATTGTCCACAAGCTGGAGGCTGGCGATGTGCCATTGGAGGATTCGATCCGCATCTATGAGCGCGGCGCGGCCCTCAAGGCGCATTGCGAGAAGAAGCTCAAGGAAGCCGAACTGAAGGTCGAGAAGATCGTCCTCGGCCCCGACGGTCCGACAGGCCTGGAGCGCGTGACCTATGAATGACCGCGAGCGTGACCGGGCTCCCGCGGGCGAGGTCCTCTGCCGATGCCGATGAACTCGCAGTCCATGCCGCCGGTCGATCCGGATTTCGAGCAGCGCCTCAACGAGGTCGCCGATCGCATCACGGTGGCGATCGATCAGCTGATCCCGTCGGCGAGCGGACCGGAAGCGCAATTGATGCGCGCGATGCGCCATGGCGCGCTCGGGCCGGGCAAACGCCTGCGCCCGTTCATCGCGATCGAGGTAGGGCGCATGTTCGGCGCGCAGGAGAAGGCGCTGCTGCGCGCGGCTGCCGCTATCGAGTGCGTGCATGCCTATTCCCTGATCCATGACGACCTGCCGTGCATGGACGACGACGACATTCGGCGCGGTCAGCCGACAGTCCACAAGGCGTTTGACGAGGCGACGGCCGTGCTCGCCGGCGACGCGCTGCTGACCCTGGCTTTCGAGATCATGGCCAACCCGGAAACCCACCGCGACGCCGCGATGCGCTGCAAGCTCGTCGAGCGCCTCGCGGTCGCCGCCGGGGCGCGCGGAATGGTCGGCGGCCAGATGATCGACATGAAGCCCGACCTGGACGGCGAGGAGCCGCTGCAGGTGCTGACGAGGATGCAGCGGCTCAAGACCGGCGCGATGATCGCCTTTTCGGGCGAGGTCGGCGCTCTGCTGGGCGGCGCCCAGGATCAGGAACGGCAGGCGATCGCCGGATACACGAATGATTTAGGTTTGGCGTTTCAGATCGTGGACGACCTGCTTGATGTCGATGGAGACGAGGAGACGCTCGGCAAGGCGGTCGAGAAGGACAAAAACGCCGGAAAGGTGAATTTCGTGTCGCTTCTCGGGGTCGATGGCGCCCGCCACCGCGTGCGCCTTCTCGCCGCACAGGCGAAGCAGCATCTGGCTTCTTTTGGCAATCGGGCCACATCTCTTCTGCAGACTGTCGACTTTGTGCTCAACCGCCGCCACTAATCGACCTGTATTCATCACGATAGAATCTGGAATGACATCAGCAACGCCACTATTGGACCAGATTTCCTTCCCTGCGGACCTGCGAACCCGTTCGCGCGCCGAATTGCGTCAGATCGCGGACGAGTTGCGGGCGGAAACGATCAGCGCGGTTTCGGTGACCGGGGGACATCTCGGAGCGGGGCTTGGGGTCGTCGAGCTGACGGTCGCGATCCACGCGGTTTTCAACACGCCCGATGACCGGCTGGTCTGGGATGTCGGACACCAGGCTTACCCGCACAAGATCCTGACTGGCCGCCGGGACCGCATCCGGACCCTCCGCTCGGGCGGCGGACTGTCAGGCTTCACGCGCCGAGCCGAAAGCGAATACGACCCGTTCGGGGCGGCGCATGCCGGAACCTCGGTTTCGGCCGCCGCCGGCTTCGCCGTGGCGCGCGATCTCGCCGGCAAGGACAACCGGGTCATCGCCGTGGTCGGCGACGGCGCCATGAGCGCGGGCATGGTCTATGAGGCGATGAACAATGCCGGCGGCATGCACACCCGCATGATCGTCATCCTCAACGACAACGACATGTCGATTGCTCCGCCTGTCGGAGCGATGAGCCACTATCTCTCGCGAACCGTTTCCTCGAAAGGTTATCGCAGGCTGCGCAAGGCTGCGAAATCAGTGGTGCGCGCGATCGGTCTCGAAGGGCCGGCAAAGAAGGCCGAGCACTATGCGCGCAACTTCGCCATGGGCGGCGACATGTTCGACGCGCTGGGGTTCTACTATGTCGGGCCCATAGACGGGCATGATCTCAACGCCCTCATTCCCGTGCTGGAGAATGTGCGGGACATGGAAAACGGCCCTGTGCTCGTCCATGTCGTGACGCAGAAAGGGCATGGCTACGAGCACGCGGAGAACGCCGACGACAAGTATCATGGCGTTTCGAGGTTCAATGTCGTCACGGGCGAACAGGCCAAGGTGAAGGCCGGACCGCCATCCTACACAAGGGTGTTCGCCCAGGAACTGATCCGCGCGGCGGAAAAGGATCCGAAGGTTGTCGCCATCACGGCGGCGATGCCCTCGGGCACCGGGCTGGATCTTTTCGCCGAGCGGTTTCCGGATCGTTGTTTCGATGTCGGCATCGCCGAACAGCACGCCGTGACCTTCGCGGCGGGAATGGCCGCCGACGGCATGAAGCCCTTCGCGGCGATCTACTCCACCTTCCTGCAGCGCGGCTATGACAGCGTCGTCCACGATGTGGCGATCCAGCAGCTTCCCGTGCGGTTCGCCCTCGACCGCGCCGGGCTGGTCGGGGCCGACGGGCCGACGCATGCGGGGTCTTTCGACATCGGTTATCTCGGTGCGCTGCCAGGTTTTGTGCTGATGGCCGCAGCCGACGAGACAGAGCTGCAACGGATGGTGGCGACCGCCCACGTCATCGACGACCGGCCGTCGGCGTTTCGCTATCCGCGCGGCGAGGGCGTCGGTCTCCGGATGCTCGATGACCCGCAGCCGCTGGAGATCGGACGGGGCCGCGTCGTCCGGCAGGGCAATGCTGTCGCGATCCTTTCGTTCGGCGCGCGCCTTCAGGAAGCGCTAGCGGCCGCAGACATGCTGGGCGCGCAGGGCCTGTCGACGACCGTGGCCGATGCGCGCTTCGCCAAGCCGCTCGACGAGGCGCTGATCGCGCAGCTGGCGCGTCATCACGAGGTGCTGATAACCCTGGAGGAAGGCGCGCGGGGCGGGTTCGGCGCGTTCGTGCTTCACCATCTGGCGGAGCGGGGACTGCTTGATCGCGGCCTGCGCATCCGCACGCTGACGCTTCCGGACATTTTCCAGGACCAGGACAAGCCCGAGCGGATGTACGAGCTGGCCGGGCTCGACGCGCGCTCGATCGCGGCGTCCGCCATCAAGGCGCTCGGCCGGGGCGACGAACGGGCGCTGAGGGTCGTGTCGGGCTAGAGGCGTTCGCTAGGGCGACTTGTCTGCGTCCGCCTGGACGCGGGTTGCTCTAGCCGGCGCGCTCCTCTTTCCGGCCGCCCGCCAGAATGCCGGGCATGGAGTAATTGCCTTCGTGGCAGGCGTATTCATACGAGGGCTCATCGCTCGCGTTGAACACCATCTCGGCGCGCCAGGTTTGCGAATAGATGCCCGGGTCGTCGATTTCGAACTCATACAGCAGTTCAGTGTCGGATGTCCGGGTCAGCCTCTCGGAGATCCTTGCATCTTTCGAAATGTGAAGCGACTGGCCGTAAAACACCCGCGTCGATTCCTGCGGATGCATGTTCCTCGTTTCGATGACCAGCGTATCTCCCTCCCAACTGCCAACGGAATCGCCCATCCAGCGGGGCATCGCAGCCGGCAGACGTGGCGCGTCCATTCGAACAATGCGCGCGTCGTGGATCATCTCGGAGAACAGCACCACATTCTCCGGCGTCTGCACGATCTGGTAGTTGTTGTTGTACGACACGTTCAGCATGGGCGGTCCGCTGGACGATCCAAAACCGAGGAGACACCGCTCTCCGAGCGATCGCAGCTCCGGATCGGATGTCGCGATCCGCTGCTGGTTCAGTGCTGCGGTGAATATCCTTCGTCCCGCTTCGGTGTATGGCAGCTTTCCGTCGGCAGGATCGACGATCCAGGATGAGCGGTATCCGCCATCGATCTTCGCGAACGAAGTTCCCGTGTCGATCCAGAAATTGTTGTATCCGCCGACGTTGCGGCCGGCCTCCGGGGCGGGGCTCGACGGATCGGTGGGCTCCGAGTCCCGGGCGCTGGCCTGGTTGCGCACCAGGGCGGCGCGCAGCGCCTGCTCCTCCGACATGACCAGGGCCGCAAGATCCCTCGGCCGCTCAAGGGCGGTGAGACTTGTGTTGGTCCAGTGGCCTTCAAGAACGGGACGACCCTCGCGTGTCCGGGGCGGCTCATATCCGCTCGCGCCGGCCGACCTCGCGCCTTGCGCTTCGGCGGACGCCATGCAGGCGCTGAAAGCCAGCGCCGTCACGAAAAACCCGATAGTGCGCACCCTCATCACTTCGCTCCCGCTTCTCGTCTCATCGCGACCAGTCCATCAGATCATCATGGTCATCCGCAGATCATTTGTCGATGATCAGTTCCAAAAAAGAACCCAAACGCATTGGCATGCAGTTCACGCGCTGCTTGACCTGATGGCGGCACGGTTCCAGGTTCAAACCCGAACAGAGTTCGCGACCGGAGCGGCCGTCAATGCAGTGGAGTGAACTCGACCAGCAGCATTGCTCGATGGCGCGCACGCTTTCGGTCATCGGAGACCGTTGGACATTGCTCATCCTCCGGGATTGTTTCCTGAAGGTGCGGCGTTTCGATGATTTCCAGGCGCGGCTTGGAATCGGCCGGCCCGTCCTGGCGGACAGATTGCAGAAACTCACCGACAGTTTCGTTCTCGCGAAAGTCCCTTACCGGGAGAAGCCTGTCAGACACGAATACCGGCTGACGCAAAAAGGGCTCGACCTCTACCCGGTTGTCATGGCGATCGTGCACTGGGGCGATATTCACATGTCGGGAAAAAAGGGGCGCCCCCTTCTCCACGTGCACGCCAACTGCGGTCACGCGTTCGACCCGGTCCAGGTGTGTTCGGAATGTGCGGAAGCGCTGGATCCTCGACAGGTCCAGGTACTGCCCGGCCCGGGATCCAGAGACAAGTCGCACATGCCCGCTGGGGCGATCGGCGCGCCTCCACGTAGGCGCAAGACGCAATTGGGCCGAGATTAGAGCCTGATGCGATCGGCCTCTAACAGGTCGATC
>JAWXBJ010000205.1:0-6702 GCA_034439955.1 Alphaproteobacteria bacterium | reverse complement strand
GTGCCGCCGAGGCTCACGGCCAGCTTCATGATTTTCAGCGCGTTGAGAAAGGCGAACGCCTCTTTTTCTCCGCCGTCGATCTCGAAGGCGAAGGTCGATCCCGGCGACTTGCACTGTCGCTCGAAAAGCGCCCGGTCGGGATGGTCCTTCGGCAGAAAATCGAGATACCAGACCGACTTGACGCGGTCATGCTCGCGGAGGTAGCGGGCGACTTCGCGCGCGCCTGCTTCCGCCGCGTCCATCCGCAGTTTGAGCGTCTCCAGCGAGCGCATCAGCAGCCACGCCGTGTGCGGGTCGGTCATCGTTCCCAGAATGGTCCGCATCACCTGGACCGGGGCGATGAAGGCCTCCTCACCCGAACACGATCCCGCGATGAGGTCCGAATGGCCGCCGACATATTTGGTGAGCGAGGTGATGCAAAGGTCAGCCCCGTGCGCCAGCGGCGTCTGCCAGAGCGGCCCGAGAAACGTGTTGTCGACAATGACGGGAGGACGGCCGGCCGGCGAGGCGAGCGCCTCGGAAATCTGGCGCGCCAGCGCTATGTCGACGAGGCCGTTGGTTGGATTGGCCGGCGTCTCGACAAAGATCGCGCCAACCTTGCCGCCGTTTCCGGACGCCAAAGCCCCAGCCCGTTGCGCGGCATCTCGAAAGCCGGCCTCGCCATCTTCCGCCATGAAGCCCGCGCCCGTGACGCCGAACTGCGGGAGGATGGTATGGATCAGGAACTCCGTGCCGCCATAGACCGGCTCGGAAAAGACGAAGCTGTCGCCGGGTCGCAGGAACGTCCACATCGCGGTCGAGATCGCCGCCATGCCCGAACAGAAGGCGAGGCTTCTTTCTGCCGCGTCCCAGACGGCCAGACGGTCCTCCAGCACTTCGAGATTGGGATTGTTGATGCGGGAATAGATGAGGCCGATCTCTTCCCCGCGAGCCTTCTCCCGCAGGCCATAGGCCAGCTCGAAAAAAGCCTTTCCCTCCTCGGCCGTGCGGAAGACGAAGGTGGACGTCTGGAACAGTGGCGGCTTCAGCGCCCCCTCCGAGAGGGCCGGCGAATAGCCATACCCCATCATAAGCGTCTCGGGCGCCAGCGCACGCGCGCCCAGCATTTTCGAGCGATACGGTTTGTGCGGCCTGGCCATGCAGAGACGATAGGCCGGCTTTGGCTCCGGTAAAGTGCTGGATGCGACAGCCGGAGCATCCTTCGATCGAACTGAATCAGTTGATCGAAGAAAGAGACCCTGTGTCAAAAGTGTGGGGCAAGCTGTCTGCGTCAGGGAGGACGAGAGGTTGCTCTGGCGCGCCCTTGCCGAAAAGTCCGCCTATCGTATGTGTGAAAGACAGGACCGGCGCAGCGCTCGCCCGGGGCTAGAACCAGATTTACCTGCGGATCGTCACGTCCTAGAGCCTCAGTCTGCGGCTAGGGAGGAAATGTTTGGACCGGGGCAAGACACCAAAGGACGAGATCGGGTACCAGGCCCTGACGCAAGCCGCGCTCAAGAGCGTGCTGCGCGCGGCGCTTCGCAAGGCGGCGACGCTCGGCGCCCTGCCCGGCGACCATCACTTCTACATCACCTTTCGCACCCGCATGCCGGGCGTGCAGATGGCCGATCATCTGAAAGACCGCTTTCCGGACGAGATGACGATCGTCATCCAGCTGCAATACTGGGACTTCGAGGTTCACGACGAGCGCTTCGAGGTCGGGCTAAAATTCGATCGGGTGCTGCAACACCTGCGCATCCCCTTTGCCGCCGTGACGCGCTTCTTCGATCCGTCGGTGAATTTCGGCCTGCAGTTCGATCCGGCCGAGGATCCCGGCTCGATGGAGACCGCGCCGGAATCCGGCGGCAAGGGCGCCGCAACGGCGGCTCCCGCTGGGGAAGCTGCCGGCGGCGAGGCGACAGTCGTGTCGCTTGACGCGTTTCGGCGCAAGTGACCCAAAACGGCGAACACGCACCGCCGCGCGTCTCGGACGCGCAGATGCTGGCCCGTTTCCAGGCTTCGACAAAGCGTCCCCCCTGCTCGCAAACCCTCGGCATGAAGCTGACCCGGGTCGATCAGGCAAGGCTGGAAATCGGACTCGAGTTCGAAGCGGCGCCAGCCTTCGCCAACCCCACGGGCGCGATTCAGGGAGGTTTTCTCGCCGCCATGCTCGACGAGGCCATGAGCACCTGTTGCATCATCGCTTCGAACGTCACCATGAATGCGCCGACCCTGGAGATGAAGGTGTCATTCCTGCGTCCGCTCTTCGTCGGCAAGGCGAGTTGCACGGCCCGCATCGTGAAACTTGGGAAGACCATCGCGTTCGTCGAAGCCGAACTCTTCGATCCCGATGGCGCGCTGGCGGCCAAGGCAAGCGCGACCCAGGCGCCCAAGGCGTTCAAGCGGTTCTAGCAGGCGCCTGCCCTTACCGGCCCAGCATCGCCAGCCACTGATCCTCGCTGAGGACAATCACCCCGTGCCGGGCGGCGTCGGACAGCTTCGAACCGGCCCCGGGACCGGCGATCAGGAAATCCGTCTTTCCCGAGACCGCGCTCGACACCTTGGCGCCGAGTACCTGGGCCTGCGCCTTGGCCTCGTCGCGCGTCATGCGTTCAAGGGCGCCGCTGAAGACGACCGTCTTGCCGGAGACAGGACTTCCGGCCTCATCAGCGGTCTCGAACGGCTCGACAATGACAGCTTCGAGCAGCGCGTCCAGCATCTCGCGATTGTGCGGTTCGGCAAAGAAATCGACCAGCGCTTCGGCCGCAACGTCGCCGAGACCGTCGATCGAGGCGATCGCAGCGAACCCGCTGCCGGGCCGGCCCTCCGCCGCCGAGGCGATCTGCGAGCGAAAGCTCGTCCAGTCGCCGAACTCCGCCGCAAGCGATGCGATCGCCGCCTTGCCGAGCGACTTGATCCCCAGCGCGGCGATAGAGCCTTGCAACGACGCGTCGGGCGAGACCGGCGGCGCCTCCGGCAGCGCATCGCCCAGTTCGACAAGCGCCTTGCGCGCGGCCGGACCGACTTTCGCCACGGACTCAAGCCGCCAGAAAGCCTCGTTGGGCCGCTCGGCGGTCGCGCGCGACATCGCCTGGTCAAGCGCCACGAACGATCCGAAATGGCGGGCGATCAGCCGCGCACTGGTCTCGCCGACATGCCTGACGCCCAGGGCATTTAGAAAGCGCGCGAAGCTCTGGTTCCTTGCCGCGTCGATCGAGGCGAAGAGATTGGCTGCGGAGGTGGGTCCAAAGCCTTCCCATTCCTCCAGAGGCGGCAAGCCGATCGCCTTTATCCGCGCCGCCAGCTGAAAGATGTGCTGAGGCGCCGTCACCACGCCCGCGCCATGGAACAGCTCGATCTGCCTCGCGCCAAGGCCGTCGATATCGAAGGCCCGGCGGGAGACGAAATGCTTCAGCCGTTCGACGGCCTGGGCAGGGCAAGTGAGACCGCCCGTGCATCGGCGATCGACGTCGGTCTCCTTCCCGCGCGCGCCGCGCAGCGCGCTCGACCCGCAGACCGGGCAGGTTTCAGGATAGATGAAGGGATGAGCGTCGGCCGGGCGTTTGTCGGACACGACGCGCACGATCTGCGGGATGACGTCGCCCGCCCGCTGAACCACCACCCAGTCCTTGATCCACACGCCCTTGCGCGCGATCTCGTCCTCATTGTGGAGCGTGGCGTTGGCGACGACGACGCCGCCGACAGTGACCGGCGCGAGCCGCGCCACGGGCGCAAGCTTGCCCGTGCGGCCGACCTGGATGTCGATGCCGAGAAGCTGGGTCATCGCCTGCTCGGCGGGGAATTTGTGGGCGGCGGCCCAGCGCGGCGAGCGCGACACGAAGCCGAGCCGGCCTTGCCAGTCAAGACGGTCAACCTTGTAGACGACGCCGTCAATGTCATAGCCGAGGCTCGCCCGCCGCGCCTCGATGCCGCGATAGATGGCGAGGAGCCCGGCGGCCGACAAGGCGCATTTCATCTCGATGTTGACCGGCAGCCCCCAGGCGGCGAACGCCTCGATCGCGCCGGTCTGGGTGTCGGCGAAGGCTTCCGTCGCCTCGCCCCAGGTGTAGGCGAAAAACCGCAGGGGCCGCGCCCGGGTGATCCCCGGATCGAGTTGGCGCAGGGAGCCCGCCGCCGCATTGCGCGGATTGGCGAAGGTCTTGCGGCCAGCCGCCGCCTCGCGAGCGTTGAGCCTCGCAAAGTCCGTGTGGCTCATATAGACTTCACCGCGCACCTCGATGCGCGCAGGCCAGCCGCCCCTGGCTGGCGCACCCTGGCCCTTCAGTGTTTGCGGCACATCGCCCAGCGTCCGCACATTGGCGGTGACGTCTTCGCCGACATGGCCATCGCCTCGCGTCGCGGCGCGCACCAGCCGGCCCTCCTCGTAGAGCAGGCTGCAGGACAGGCCGTCGATTTTCGGCTCGGCGGTGACTGCAAGATCGGCCTCGGGCGGGAGAGCCAGGAAGCGGCGGATGCGCGCCAGAAATTCCCCGACCTCGGCATCCTCGAACAGGTTGTCGAGGGACAGCATGGGCTTCAGGTGTTCGATCTTGCCAAAACCTGACGCGGGGCTGGCGCCGACGGTCTCGCTGGGACTGTCATCGGCCCGGAGTTGGGGAAACCGCGCTTCGATGTCCGAAAGACGACGGCGCAATGCATCGTAGTCCGCGTCGGTCATGCCGGGCGCGTCGTTCTGATAATAGGCTGTGTCGGCGGCCCGCATCGTTTCCGTCAGCTGCGCAAGCTCGGCTTGCGCCGCAGCCAGGGTAAGAGCGGCAGGAGGCTTTGGTCTCGCCATGGCAAATCCATAAACGCCCATCCCGCCCGCCGCCAGAGACCGGGGCGACCCTCAGACGCGCGCCAGAGAATTCTTCGTCCAGCCGGACGCAGGCTGCTTCAGCAGCCTGTCCGCCGCCGCCCGCGCCTCCCGCGTGACGCTGGCCCCGGCCAGCATGCGCGCGATCTCCTCGCGGCGGGCGGGCGGCGCAAGAACATCGACGGAGGTCGCCGTTTCCCCGCCTTCGTCGTCTTTCGAAATGCGCCAGTGATGCGTGGCGGCCGCCGCGACCTGCGGAGAATGCGTGATCGCCAGAACCTGCCTGTCCCGGCCCAGCCGGGCGAGGCGCTCGCCGATCGCGGCGGCGACCGCGCCTCCGACGCCCGCGTCCGCCTCGTCAAAGACCAGCGTGCCGCACGTCGATGCGCCGGCCAGGCAGACGCTGATCGCCAGCGCGAACCTCGCCGTTTCCCCGCCGGAAGCGATCTGGCTCAGCGGCGCAAACTCCGCTCCGGCATTCGTGGCGATCTCGAAGGCGATCTCGTCGAGCCCGGTCGGTCCGGCGTCGGCTTCGGGACGCGCGCTGATCGCCACACGAAAGCGGGCCTTGTCGAGCTTCAGCGGCCCGAGTTCTGCGGCCACCGCCTTCGACAGCTTCCGGCCTGCGGCCTCGCGTTTCGCGGTCAGGTTCGCCGCTGCGCCGAGATACCCCGTCCGGGCCGCCCGCTCCGCCGTCACGGCGGCGTGAAGCGCCCCATCCGACTGCTCGATTTCGTCCAGCTGCATGCGCAACCGGCAGCGAAGCGCCGGCAGCTGATCGGCGCATACGTCATGCTTGCGCGCTGCAGCCCGCAACGCAAACAGACGCGCTTCCGACGCCTCAAGCGCCTCGGGCGAGAACTCGCAACCCGCCGCCGCCATCTCAAGCGCGCCGCGCGCCTCGCCGGCCTCGATCAGCGCCCGCTCCAGAGCGTCCGCGGCCAGCCGCATCCGGACGGCCAGATCGCAGGAGGCGCCCTCACCCGCCAATCCCGGCAGGGAAAGCGCCCGGCTTATGGATCGGCCGGCATTGGCCAGAGCCGATTCGACACTGGCCCTCGACAACGCCAGCGACGCCGCGCCGATGGCCTCAGCCACCCGTTCTCCCGACTGCATGGCCGCCCTGTCGAGCGCCAGACGATGCGTCTCGCCCTCCTCTGGATCGAGTGCCTCAAGCTCGTCGAGCGCATGGCGCAGATAGGTCCGGTCCGACGCGGCGCGGGCGATGCGGCATTCCAGGGCGAGGCGGGCCTCGCGCGCACAACGCCAGACGCTCCACGCTCCGCCGACCTCCGCCAACAATCTGTCCGTTCGCGCATACGCGTCGAGAAGCCGCCTGTGCCGGCCGGCATTCAGCAGGCCATGGCCTTCATGCTGGCCATGAATGTCGGCCAGCATCGCTCCGGCCTCCTCGACCAGACCTGCGCTCACCGGCTGATCGTTCAGGAACGCCCGGGCCGAGCCTCCCCGCTTCATCGTGCGGCGAAAAACCAGCGGATCGCCTGACGCGACCGCAACGCTGCGGCCGGCCAGCCAGGCGTGGACCGGATGATCCCCGGCGATCTCGAAGCTTGCGGAAACGGTCGCCGCCTCCGCCCCCTTGCGCACATGGCCCTGGCGCGCCCGGCCGCCCATCGCGAATCCGAGCGCCGACAACAGGATCGACTTGCCGGCGCCGGTCTCGCCCGTCAGCGAGGTGAAGCCCTCGCCCAGTTCAAGGTCGAGCGACCGAACGAGGATAAAGTCGCGAATGGACAGGCCGACCAGCATGGTTTCGCTCATACCAGCAAAAGAACAATAAGGGAACACAAAAAACCCGCCAAACATCCGGCAAAATGGCGCGGCGGCGGAAAACGCAGTCGTGATGACGCGGGCGCGTGACGCGCGAAGCATCCTTCGCCATAGTC
>JAWXBJ010000204.1:0-8868 GCA_034439955.1 Alphaproteobacteria bacterium | reverse complement strand
GGGCGACCGCGTCGCCATCATCATGCGCAACTATCCGCAATGGTCGGTCGCCTTCTTCGCGGCGCTCGCCATCGGCGCGATCGCGACGCCCATGAACTCCTGGTGGACGGGCGACGAACTGGACTATGGGCTTTCGGATTCAGGCTCCAGGGTCGCGGTGATCGACGTCGAGCGGCTGGAGCGCCTGCGCGAGCATCTTCCGAGGTTGAGCGCACTCAAGCACGTCATCGTCGCCCGCAGCTTCGAGGACGAGGCCGATCCGCGCATCGCCTCGATGGACAAGCTGATCGGCGCGCCAGCCGCGTGGGACAGCCTTCCCGATCTCAATGTCCCGGATGCCGAGGTCGGTCCGGACGACGACGCCACGATCATGTACACGTCGGGCACGACCGGAAGGCCGAAAGGCGCCCTCAACACCCATCGCGCCTGCATCTCCAACGTCTACAACGGCATGGCCTGTCAGGCCCGCAGCTTCCTGCGCAAGGGCGAGGCGGTTCCCGTTCGCGATCCCAGGGTCGATCCGCCCCGCATCCCGCTGCTGGCCGTTCCGTTTTTCCACGCGACCGGCGCCTTCGCCAACCTGCTGCCGGCGATCATGAACGCCGACAAGATCGTGACGATGTTCAAGTGGGACGCCGGCGAGGCGCTGAAACTCATCGAGGCGGAGAAGATCACGGTAATCGGCGGCGTACCCGCCATCGCCTGGCAGGTGCTGGAGCATCCTGACCGCGACAGGCACGACCTCTCCTCGATCCTTGCCGTGTCCTATGGCGGCGCGCCGTCCGCGCCCGAACTGGTCGCCACCATAAAGCGCAGATTTCCCGACGGGGCCGCCAGCAATGGCTGGGGCATGACGGAGACCTCGGCGACATCGACCGTCAATTTCGGCAAGGATTACGAGCTCCGGCCCGACAGCGCCGGGGCCGCCGCGCCGGCGGTCGATCTGAAGATCGTCGATGGCGGCGGCCGCACTATGCCGGCCAACTCGGTTGGCGAGCTGTGGTGCAAGGGGCCCAATATCAGCAAGGCCTACTGGAACAAGCCGGAGGCCACCGCGACCACCTTCATCGACGGTTGGGTGGTGACCGGCGACATCGCCAGGATCGACGAGGAGGGATTCCTGTTCCTGCTCGACCGCGCGAAGGACATGCTGATCCGTGGCGGAGAGAACATCTACTGCATCGAGGTCGAGAGCGCGCTTTACGACCATCCGGCGATCATGGACGCAGCTGTGGTTGGCATTCCCCACCGTGTTCTGGGCGAGGAGGTCGGGGCGGTGGTGCAGGTCAAGCCCGAGATGACTGCGGGAATCGAAGAGTTGAAGAAGTTCGTGTCGGCGAAACTCGCCGGCTACAAGGTACCGGTCGAGATCATCATCCAGAGTGAGCCGCTGCCGCGCAACGCCAACGGCAAGATCATGAAGAACGAGCTGCGGGCGCGGTTTAAACCCCGTTCATGACTCCGGTAATTACGGAACCTCCGGAGATTATCATGCGTTAAGGTCCCGAGTCTTAACGAGGGGCAAGTTTCATGGGCCGATCCGTTCTTTGGTCTGTCTCGGTTTTTATCGTGTTTGCTTTCGCGACTTTGATGGTGTTCTTCTGGATCCGGGAAGGCTCGCTCGAAGGCGCGGGCGCTTCCATGGACGAAACCCTGACCCGCGCGGGCGGCGAGATCGTTTCGACCGCTGACGAAGTGGTGGATTCCACGTCTTTGGCGGTCGAGAAAGCCGTTGATGGGGACGACCGGACCTGAGTTCCGGAGTCGGACCGAGACGATAACGTCAGAGGCGAAACATGCGACTTATCCTCACCCTGATCGTGATCGCCGGCGTGGGCTTTCTCGCCCTCATCGGCTTCTACTGGATGCGCGAGGGCTCGCTGGAGGAAGCGGGCCGCGAAGTGGATTCCCACGTCGAGGCGCTGGACCGTTCCACCGAGGACCTCCAGAAGGAGGTCGGCGACGTTGGCGACGCGGCGGTCGATACGGTCAAGGACGCGACGGATGGCGACGACCGGACGTGATGCAGGGTTCCTAGAGAAACCTTGGATCAGACCGGATCATTTTGCATAGTGATCGTGCGCTAGATCCACCGCAGCATTTTGAGCAAGCCGACAAGGCCGAACCCGAACACAGCGACGATTCCCACGACGGCCGGAAACGACCATGACTGGTCGGCGAAAGGTATGCCGGCGAGGTTCATGCCCAGCAGTCCGGTGAAAAACGTCAGCGGCAGAAAGATGGCCGACACGATCGACAGGGCGAGGAGTCGCTGGTTGAGCTGTTCCTGGCGTTGTCCGGCCACCTGATCCTGCAGAACGGCGGCGCGGTCGCGGATCGTGTCGAGGTCTTCGGCAATGCGGATGATGCGGTCGCCGGTTTCGCGTAGTTTCACCAGATCGTCAGGATCGATCAGTCGGGCGCCTTCCCGTTCGAGCTGGGCCATGGCCTCTCGCTGGGGCTGAATGTATCGGCGCAGCAGGAGTATCGTGCCGCGAAACTCGGCAAGGACGTTCGGCGCCAGGTTCTGCTTGGTCGAGAGCAGCGCCTCCTCGCATTCGTCGGCCTCCTCGCTCAACTGGCCGACGATGGGCTCTATGTTGTCGACAAGCCTGGCCGCGATCTCCGCGAGCAGGGCGCCGGGCGTAAGGTCGCCTCCCGATTCGGTCACCTCCTCGCGCAGTTCGTGAATGGCCCGGACGGGATAGGACCGCATCGAGACGACGAGATTGCTCGCCGCCCAGATTCGCACCGAGATCATGTCCTCGGGTTCGGCGCCGGGATTGTGGTTGATGCCGCGCAGGTTGAGCAGCAGCCCGTCGCCGTGGGCGACGCAGCGCGGCCGGGTCTCTGACTGCAGCAGCGCCGTGATGACGGTTTCGTCGAGGCCGCTGGACGCTTCAAGCCAGTTGCGGGTCTCGCGCGCCAGCCGGTTGAAATGCAGCCACCGCCAGCCCGCAGCGGGGCAGGCGGCCATGGGCTCGAGCATCGTCCACCGGAGCGGACGGACCCCGCCTTCCGGTGGGAATTCGAAGCCGAAGATGAATGCTTCGGCGTTCGGCTCACTGGTGTTGTTACGTTCGATTGGCGCAACAGGCATGGCGATCACCGGTCTGGGAGCGGACCGGCAGAGGCCAGGCCTTGAGCACCCGTCTTTCTAGGACACGATCATCGCGCTTGAAAAGCTCATGTCCGCCCATCGCCACAAAAGGCGAACGCAGGTCCTGCTAGCGTGGCGCCACCGCGCAGGCGACGCGGGCGCCTGCCCCGCCGATCGGCTGGGTCACATGATCGTCCGCGTTGGCGTGGATGATGAGGGCGGACCCGTCATCGTCCTGCAGTTCCGCCAGCGTCACGAAGGTGGAAAACAGCTCGACGGCGGCGGAGCCGTCTCCTGCGACCGAAATGTTGGGAAGGTCGCCGTCCTCCGGTCCATAGGGGTAGAGGAGGCCATGGCCGTTTTCAGACTTGTGAACATGAGCGCCTGATTTCTGGAAAGCAGCCGTGTCCGAGCAGTCTCCGACGCCATGAAAGTGGGCGCCGTGCCAGCCGGCCGAGAGACCGCCGGGGGTCACAAGCAGGCGCACGAGAACTCCGTGAGGCGAGGCGGTCAGCTCCATCGTTCCGATTTCCGCGCCGGAGGTGTTGAGGAGCGCGGCGCTGGCGGCCGGAGTGCTGACCTGTCCGGCGGACACATCCGGCAGATCGGGTTCGGAAGTGGCGCACGCGGCAAGACCTGCAACCATGATGATCGTCGAAGCAATGCGCATGCGAAATTTGCCTGTGACTTGAAATGGGCCGAGCTCTGTTCTCTAAAAAGTAACGGGGGCGCAATGGGTTCCCGTCTGGCGACATCCTCATGCCGCGGCCCGAAGATCAACTGGAAACGCGACTGGACGTCGAACTGGTCCGCCGCGGTCTGTCGCCGTCACGGACGCAGGCGCGGGCCGCCATCGAGGCTGGACAGGTGAGAATCGATGGCGTTGTGGCGGTCAGGCCCGGCCAGCCCGTCACGGCAGGCTCGAATCTGGAGGCCGGGGTCGCCCATCCCTGGGTCTCCCGGGGAGGGACCAAGCTGGCGCACGCGCTGGACGTGTTCGGCGTTTCGCCGACTGGCCGGGACTGCCTTGATGTCGGGGCGTCAACAGGCGGATTTTGCGACGTTCTGCTGTCGCGCGGGGCGCGGCGCGTCGTCGCCGTCGATGTCGGGCGGGGCCAGCTGCATCCGGGACTGGCGGCGGATGGCCGTGTCCAATCCCTGGAAGCCACGGACGCCAGGACGCTGACGGCCCGAATGATCGGCGAGCCCCCGTCCCTGGTGGTGTGCGACGCCAGCTTCATCGGGCTGGAGAAAATTCTGCCGGTTCCGCTCGGCCTCGCCGCTCCGGGCGCCGACCTCGTGGCGCTGTTCAAGCCGCAGTTCGAGGTCGGCCGGCCTTTTGTCGGCAAGGGCGGGATCGTGACGGACGAGGCCGCGACGACTGCGGCGGCTGCAAGGTTCGAGGGCTGGCTGGCGGAGGTCGGCTGGATCGCCGTTGGCTGGACGTCGAGTCCGATCACCGGAGGCGACGGCAATCGCGAAAGGCTGGTCCACGCGCGCCGGGTCGCGCCGGGTCTCTTGTAATTCCTCAGCACAGTGGAGAGGGTAATATCCTCCGACGCGGGTAACGACGGCCAGTGGCCCGGTTCAGCCGGTGAGCGGCACGGAAAAAAGGGCGGATGCCAGAGGGGCATCCGCCCTTGAGGCAGAAGGACGGCGAAGGGGAGCCTCGCCTACCGTTCAGTCTCTATACCCATGAAACCAGAGCAACTTTCTCCGGTCGATCGGGATCGGCTGATCCAGATCGACCGAAAGTTGCTCTAGCGCGCGGCGAGTTCGGTCACCGGGTACTTTTCGCTCCAGGCCAGCGTCAGTGAGCCGATGTCGAGTTGGCGGACGGTGCTGGCCACGGTTTCGCGGCTGCAGGTAGCGATGGCGCGCGGCTTCAGCGGCGACCGGGTTGTGACATTGCCGCAGGCCTTGCGGGCGGCGCCTTTGATCCGGTTGAGCAGCACCTTTCCGCCAGTGGCGCTTGCCAAGTCGAGGTCGCGATAGGCGACGGGCATGGACGACTGGCTGGAACCAGACTCAGCCAGGGCGGCGGGGGCAATGGCCGCGGCGATGGCGATGGCGGATTTGATAATGCGGGACATGGTGGTGCTCCTTGGGTTAGGTTGGGCTGAAGAAGGTACGGATTGGACCGGGATGCCTTGGAGGGCGTTCGCCGGAACGTACTGGATCAGCGCTGGGCCATCATCGTCTCCGGCGCGCCGACGAGGCTTGCAAAGCGCGCCGAGAGCGAGGCCGAGCCGATGCTCGATATCGTTTGAACCATCACGCCGTTTTTGCAGGTGCGGAAGATTTCGACGTTGATGAGCATCGTGCCGCCCGGCGAGCGGCCGCAGATTTTCTGCGACGCGAACCTGATCCGCTTCAGCAGGGTCTCCTCGCCACCGGTGCTGTTGAGGTTGAGGTCGCCGTAGAAGACCGAGACGGAGCGTTGCTCGGGACGCTGGGCCATGGCGGCGGGCGTCAGGGTGACCGCTGCGAAGAAGGCGGCGGCGGCAAGTTTGATCGTGCGAGACATGGTCGTACTCCTTGGGTTAAATTGGCTGGCGGTCTGGTTGGTTGAGTTCGGTTGACGCTTGGGTCGGCCGAGGCTTGGCGCGGGAAGGCCGGCGACGTGGCTGAAAGTGGAAGCGTTGTGGGTCATCGTCGTCGTCCCTCGCTGCGACCCGCCTCGGATCGCCAGCCCAGATCGCCGGAAAAACGCCCGATGAGACACGGCCCCGGCCTGATGGCTCGCCGATGGGTTGCCGATGACGCCTGATTCTTTGCCGATTTCGCTGGATCTCGCCCGGGAAGCGGATTTCGATCTCGGAAACATCCGGGTCAGTCCGTCCACGCGTCAGGTCGAGTCGCAGGGTCAGAACGAGACCCTGGAACCCCGCATCATGCAGGTGCTGGTCGTGCTCGCCCGGCGGCGCGGCGAGGTGGTTTCACGCGACGAGCTGATCCAGGCCTGCTGGGGCGGCCGGGCGGTGGGGGACGACGCCCTCAACCGCTGCATTTCCAGGGTTCGAAAGCTGGGAGAGAGCGGACAGTTCAACCTCGAGACGATTCCGAGGGTCGGCTACCGGCTTTGGGTGACGGGCGAGCCCGCGAGACCCGAAGCCGAATCGACGCCGGCCTCGACCCCGGCCCCAGCCTCGGTCCCGGCCGCAGCCCCAGCCTCGGCCTCGGCCTCGGCGTCTCCCTTGCCGCGCCCAGCCGCCCCGTCGAGGCGGAATCTGGGGTTCGCTGCTGCGGGGATGGCCGCTCTTGTCCCGGCTCTGGTCGGGTGGATGACATTGGGGAGCGGCCAGCGCGTTGCACTTGAGCCCTCTGTCGCCGTCCTGCCCTTCGCCAACGCCAGCGGAGATGTGGCAAAGGACTATCTGGCCCATGGGATCGCCAGCGAGCTGATCGAGACGCTGTCGCGGATTGACGGGCTGAAGGTGGTCGGGCGTGGCTCGTCCTTCACCTACGAAGCGGATGCCGATCCACGGAAGGTCGGGCCAGCGCTCAACGTGGCCAACATTCTCAGTGGCACGGTGAGCCAGGAAGGCAGCGACGTGCGGATCTCCTTCGAGCTGGCCGACGCCAGCAACGGGAGAACCATCCTGTCGCGGACCTATAGAGCGGCGCTCACGACCGACAACATCGCCGCCGCAGAGCGCTACGTCGCCGAACAGGTAGCCGGGGCGCTCTCCATCGCCTTCGACATCAGGGGCGGCCGGCAACTCCTCGGAGCCGGCACGGGCAGCCTGGAAGCCTATGACTATTATCTGCAGGGCCGTGAAGTCATGGCAACCAGCGGGATGGGGCCGTCCGGGTCCGGGTCCGAAAGCCTCTTCGCCAAGTCCGTGGCTGCTGATCCGAACTATGGTACGGCGTGGGGCTTGTTGGCCATTGCACACGCCTCCAGAAGCTGGGAGCGGCCAACGCCCGCGGAGGGCCGCGCCGAGCAGGACGCCGGCTACGCCATGGCGAAAAAGGCCGTAGTGCTCGATCCCAACAGCAGCACCAGCCAGTCCGTTTTCGCCAATCTGTCGACGACTCAAGGCAACTGGGGCGAGGCCGAGACCGCGTCGTTGCTGGCGCTCGACCTGTCGGTCAACGAGATCGCGCTCGAGCAGCGGCAGCTGATCCTGCTGCGGGCCGGACGCGTTACGGAAGCAGACGCCCTCTATCCCGCACTCGAACAGGTCGCCCCGCACGCCAACAGCGGCGCTTCGCAAATCAACGTCTGGTCCGCTCTCGGCCGGCTCGACGAGGTGCGGGCGATGGTGGAGAGCCCGGACTGGAAGCAGTCCGGCGATGTCCGCAGGCAGGTGGCCGGGGTTGGGGCATTGATCGACCTGGGCGGGCCTGCTGGCGACGTGCGCGAGGCGCTGGAGGCGCTCGCACGGCTGCCGGACCGCACACTGTCGGAATTCGCCAAGGCCGTGCTCGCCGCCTTCGATGACAAGGAGAAGGCGCGGGGCGTGCTGCGGGCCTGGTATGACGGCCCGGGGTTCGAAAACGCCTTCAAATATGAACTGATCCCCTTTCTCGCTGCCTGGTACGGCGACACCGACCTGGTGCTGCGCGTCTGGCGGGATGACTTGGCGGTCAATGTTGTGCGGATGACGCAGATGTGGGGCCCAGCCTACGCGCCGGCGCGCTCTCGCCCCGAGTTCAAGACGCTGGTTCAGGAGATCGGCCTCGTCGACTATTGGCGCACATATGGATGGGCGGACAAATGCCGCCCCCTCGGCGCATCGGACTTCGAATGCGGATGACGTCTGTCGATGGCTAGACTAGAAGCCTAATTTTCCCAGCATCTCGCTGATACGTTTCCTCGTCGGGGAGTCACGAAACGGGAATGCACGAAGAAAATCGGCCGTGTTCAGGTGGCCGGCGCGGGCGCGGGCAGATTCGGCCCACGCCTTCGCGCGAACGTTGTCGCCATTGAGGCCGTGTGCGGCAGCCGCGATCATTTCGATCAGCGCATGGGCGCCTCGTGAATTTGCCGCCTTCTCCGCCCAGTCCGCCGCCAGCGCTGTCTCCTCGCGCCCAAGGTGAGAAAGGGCTCGAACTCCGAGCATTCCGTAGACGAACGGATCAAGCGGGCTCAAAGCAAGAGCGGAAGCGATGTTGGCTTGGCTCGCGGCGGCGCTCCCAAGCAAGGCCTCGGCCCATCCTCTGGAATACTTCGCCTGCGCGTAGTTTGGATTGAGCAAATTGGCGCGTTCAAGCCAGGGAAGGCTGGCTTCCAGATCACCACGCAGCCAGTGCGCCCGGCCCATCGTGAAATGACCGAATGGATCGAGAGGATCCCTCTCCAGACATTGCGATGCAAAGTGTTGTGGGAGTTTCGTCGCTTCGGAATCCCGCGAATAACCCAGGAAGGCGTTCTGAAAGTGCGTAAATGAAAGCCCGGCATAGGCGCGCGCGAAGCCTGGCTCCATGGCGATGGCGCGTTCAAACAAGCCGGTCGCTATGTCGTTGTCAGCCTTGTTGAAGCGGTACATGTGATGCAGGCCGAGGTGATAGGTCGACCATGCATCGAGGTTCTGGGGCGATTTCAGTAGCGCGCGTTGGGCCTCGTTGAACGGGATCCTTACTTCAACAGCGCTGATGACTGCGTTGATGATCCGCTCGCGGATCTCGTGCACGGCGTCGATGTCGGCTCGAAATCTTTCACTCCAGACAACACCTCTGTCGTGCGTGTCGCTGAGCTCGACCGAAACCGACATGCCGTGGGCGTGCAGCTCAACGCTGCCGGTAAGACAATACTGGACGTT
>JAWXBJ010000203.1:0-14679 GCA_034439955.1 Alphaproteobacteria bacterium | reverse complement strand
GAGGCGGGCCTGTCGATACTGGCGGATGAACTTCAGCGAAAGGCCGGAGCAACCAACGTGATCATTACGCTGGGGTCCGAGGGATTGCTCGCCTATGGTCGCGGCAAGGACGGCTACATGGTGGATCGCCTGCCCGCGCTCAACCTGTCGCCCAAGGACGTCGCCGGCGCCGGGGATTCGCTCTACGCTGCAACCGCGCTGGCGCTGCGCAGCGGGGCCGATATCTGGAGCGCCACCTATATTGGCGCGATCGCCGCCGCCTGTCAGGTCTCGCGCGTCGGCAACATGCCGCTGAAGCGCCAGGATCTCATCAAGGAAATCCAGATGCCGGGTTCCTGAAGCGAGCCCCGCAGCCTGACAGCACCGGAACCCATGAATGCGGGCTTTGCTACTCGCCGCGGGACTTGGAACGCGCCTGCGGCCGATAACGGATTCGATTCCCAAATGCCTCGTGCCGATCAACGGCCGGCCGCTTCTCGACTACTGGTTCGACCTGTTGTTCGAGAGCGGCATCGAACGCGCACTCGTCAACACCCACTATTTTGCTGATCGCGTCGCGACGCATATCGCTTCCTCGGCATGGAAGTCACGCATCGACCAGGTGTTCGAACCTGAATTGCTGGGAACCGGCGGCACCCTTGTCGCCAACAGCGACTATTTCGGCGACGTGTCTGTCCTTCTCGCCCACGCCGACAACCTCACCGATTTCAGCGTCGGGGACATGGTCGCGGCTCATGCCCGGCGGCCGGTCGGTTGCGTCATGACAATGCTGAGCTTCCGCACCGACGATCCAAAATCCTGCGGCATACTGGAACTTGATCGCCATGGTCTGTTGAAGGCCTTTCATGAAAAGGTGGATGACCCTCCGGGCGACCTCGCGAACGGCGCCGTCTACCTCATCGAGCCGGAAATGCGTGCGTTCGCCAGCGCCCTGAACACGCCGTTCGTGGATCTGCAGACCGAGGTCATTCCCCACTTTCTCGGGCGCATCCAGGCCTATGAGCACACGGGCTATCATCGTGACATCGGCAATCCCGCTTCGCTGGCGACGGCGGAAGCGGATGCGCGGTCAGGCGGACTGCGGCAGTCCAGCCGGTAGAGCCGGATCGGTTGAAGCGAAAGCGCACAGCGCTTCAGAATGTCGAGCATGATTCATCGAAGGAAGTTGCGCTGGATTCATTGGTGTAGATTCTTGTTTGGTCGCCTTTTCTGACGGCGAGCCGGTTCCTGGCTCGCCTGAAAACGCCCTAGCGCCGCCTATTTCTTGTGGGCGCAGAGCGCGATGATGTAATGGGCCATCTTGTGGTAGCCCGTATGCACCACCTCGTCGTTCATCGAGAACATGAACACCGAGTGGAAATACTTCTGCATCAGCGCCTTCATGTCCGGCGCCGACTTGCAATTGATATGGCCTTCCTTCGAGGCGGGCGAGGCGTACACCTGACTTTCCAGCGATGGCATGCCGATGATCAGCGCACCGTCGGGCGTGAGCGCATCGCAAAGCTTCGTGACCACGAGATCGTCCCACTCTGCGGGAAGATGCTCCATCACATCCATGGAATAAATCCCGTCATAGGGTCCCGCTGGAATCGGGTCCCTCGTGATATCGACGACATAGGCGTCATAAGGCCATTTGTCGCGCATCCGCTCCTTGGCGTCGGCGATGTACCTTGGATCGAAGTCGCTGATGGTCAGCTTCTTCACGCCCTGCTTCACGATCGGCGCATTGAAGCCGTCGCCGCAGCCGAACTCGAGCACGTTCTCGCGGCCCTCGAACATCTTGGAGACGAATTTGTAGCGCGAAAGGGAAAACATCACCCGCTTGGGGTCGTCATACCATTCCCAGTTCTTGTGGACGCCAAGCCGGGTGGGGCCGATCTTCTTCTGGATCTCGTAACCGTGCGCGTTCACCGGGTCGCGCGTCGTGTCATCCGCCATCTGGTCTCTCCGTTCGAAATTCCGACCTGTCATCGCGCCAGAAGCAAGCAGCGTTCAACCAGACGCAGACAAGTTGCTTTGCAAGCAGGGGGGTCAAGCGCCATCCCGCGTCCGCGCATTCCAGCGCACGCGGCCCGTCAGCAGCGCGACATTCGTCGCGCGGGGACGCCACGAAACTGGCCGAAGTCTGGAAAGCAACCCGCTCGCGAGACAGGCTGCGGTCCAGACCGGCGCCAGCAGCGCGTCGAACGCAAGCGAGGCGGGTCTTGAAGACCAATTCCCGTCGGCAATGCGGCCATAAGCCTTCTCTGCGGCTGCATCGAGACGGGTGTCGAAGAAGAGCAGCGCCTCGGTCTCGAGGAAATCAGCGGCCGAATGGATGCGGCTGAGGTCAAGCGCCGTGATCGGGCTGTCGTCCGCATGGGTCAACAGGAAATGCTGTTTCTGCCCCTCGACGCCGGCGAGCCGCGCCTGGTTGAGAAACGACCTCGCGGAACTCCAGTTGGTGAGATCCAGACCGATGATCAGGCTGCTCCCGGGCGCTGGATCGTGGCGGTTCCTGAACTCGTCGAGCGGCTGAAAGCTGTACAGCCGGCTTGCGCCCAGGGCCGATGGGCGAGGCTGTTCGGCGGAAGCCTCCCCGACAAGCCCCGCGAGGTTCCGCGACAGGGTGTGATAGGGTTGCCAGGGCGCCCGCCGGGCTCCACCGACCAGAAACCGCCTCGCCGCAGTCCGAAGCGCCGCTCGCGGCGCAACCCGTTCCGGCGCAGCCGGCAGTCCGCTCTTGGCGTCGATTTCCACCGGCACTGAGAGGATTCCAATCTCCTCGCGGCTGCGCAGCCAGCCAAGAAGTCCACCCTGCCAGTTGGGGTGGCGGCTCATGGGTTGTGGCGGACCAAGCTGACCAAGGATTGCGCTGATCGCGGCAGTAGAGGGTAGATGAGCCGGGAGCTGCGGCGCATCAGGGGGGGCGGCGGTAAACACCAGCGGCGTCAGAGCCTGGCGGCGGTGGAATTCGGTTGTCCACTGCTGCAACTGCCTGCCTATCTCGCCCGTGTCGGGCGGCCCGAAATCACACAGGCCAGCCTCGTAGTCGTGCGGCGCGATCTCAAGCGCCAGGAACTTGTCGCTGTGATCGACGATGTCGGCGGCGATGTCGCCGGTGATCATCGGCCCCATGCCGTAATCGCAGAAAGCGGCGGCGGGAGGGGGCGGCTCGGACGTGGTGAGGCCAAGGGCGAAAAGGCAGAAGCCGCGCGCGAGAAGGGTGTCCTGATCCTGAAGCCAGTACAGCTGGTGCGTATGCCGGGATTTGAGCCAGGCCTGGTCCATGCGGCTGGAATGGACCGTTGGGTGAAGGTGTTGAAGCGCGAGGCCGACCATCTCGCGCGGCGGAAAACCGCGAAATGCCGGTTCCTGTAGCCGGGCGCGAAGTGCGGGCCGGATACTCTCCTCATCGACCCTGAGGCTCGGTGAAAGCAACAGGCGTTTACCCGACTGGATCGCCCGCGCCGCGTAAGCCAGGGACCCATCGGCAAGGGCGAAATCGCTGTTGATGAAAAGGAAAGACCGGGGGCGTCCGGCGACGACGCCCCGCGCAATGCCGCGATGGAGTGCGAGCGTGAGGGTTACCGGAACGCAATCGGGCGCGAGCAAATCGTCAATCGTCGAGAACTCGACCTCGGATACCTTGCGAAGGGCGTTGACGCCGTCCGTTCCATCAAGCCTCGCGATGTCGGCCGCCCGCGTCATGATCCGAACGATTAGGCCCGGATCCTTACTCAAGGCCGGGGCGTTTCCCGGCGACAGCCAGGTCGGCAGAACGAGATCCAGAAACCGTTCAATGTGGCGGCTGCCCCAGACGGGCGCGATCAGCGTGACGGCGTCCGCCTGATTGGGAGACACTGTCTTTCTGGAGGCCGCGAGGGCTCGCGCGGAGGTTCGAACCTTACTCATGGCGACGCGCAGTAAACCCTTTTACATTTGCTGGCGACAGCAGGCGACCGCAGCGCCAAACAAAGTCATGTGGCGTTGCTTCTCGGCGCGCCGTTCGACGAGCGGTCGTGGGAGGCTTGCGCTGACGGCGCCCCCTTGATCTGGCGGAGGCCTGTACCAGCAGGCGCAGCCTCGCCCGCGCCTGGGGTACGGCCGCTTTCATCCAGCAGGAATGCATTCCGCTCAAGGAACCCGTCGCTTAGCCGGCTGCCGATGTATCCTGCGTTCCGCTCGACAATCTCGTGGTAACGCGCCTCCCGCCGCAGGGCTTCGTCGCTGCGCCGGACGCCGTTATCCAGCTCATTCATCATTTCCTTCACAGCCAGGAGAATATCCTCCGATGAACTGTCGATTTTCTCCCAGTCGGTCTGAAAATCGCGGGAGAACTGGCTCCAGCCCGCCTTGGACTGGTACATCTCCTGGATGGAGAGATAGCGGCCCGTCTTGCGCTCGCGCACCAGCTTGGGCACGAAAATGTCGTCCGGATACCAGTTCGGATTGGCGAGCGGGCTCCAGTTTGTCAGCAGGCAGCGTTTTCCGAACAGCGGCGGCGCCAGGCTGAAGCCTGAATTCGTGCCCAGGAAGAATTTGCATTCGGCGCACAGCAGAACGTCCAGCTCCGGGCTTCGCATCGGACTTGTGGCGTAATCTATGACGTTCTTGCGCGGCGGCAGGCGACGCATGGACGGGTCTCCGCCGCGGATCACCCAGCCGCCCTGCGAAACAATGTGCTCGATCGCACGGTCATAGGTGTCGATGACCGCGTTGCGCGTGTACTGGTGGTGCGTTTCCCAACCTGGCTTGAAGCTGGACTCCCGGACGTGCAGAAGGACAAACCAGGCGTCCCTGGGCAAGCCGACGCTCTGTTCCATGACCGTCCGGAAGCGGGCCCTTTCGTCATCCTCGATCTTGATCAGCGGCTCGCGTCCCTCAGCTTTCCAGGCGCGCTGAACGTCAGATCCGATATTGCCGAAATAGCGCATCCGCCCCTCGTTGTTCGGAAGGGCCCAGAAGAAGTTCATCAGCGAAGCCCGGCGGATATCCTTCTGGTAGGCGTTGAGACCCTGATCGTCGCTGCCAAAGATCATCCTGTCGATGGCGGGACCGCTGTCGCCTGCCGCACCCACGATTTCGAGATACTTGGAAAAATACGTCAGGAGACGCCAGCCAGCGGGCGGGTTCGTGCGGTCAAAACCGAGATAGGTCGTGTGGTCCGGAAGCCAGCCGAGCTTCATGGCCTTGATGTAGGTGTCGATGCACGTGATGTGGCCGAACGCCTGGATCCAGGTCCAGTGCATCACCCTCACCGGCATTTTATCGACGCCCCAGCGTTGGCGCTCCGCTTCCTGAAGCGTCATCAGGGTCGAGAAATGCGCTTCCGCCGCCTGATGGTCGTTCGCGAGATAGTGCGTGATTCCGATCTGCAGGCGGGTCAGAACGTCCTGCGGTTCTTTCTTTATCGCTTCCTCATAGCAGAAGAGAGCGACGGCGTGCTTGGCCACCCCAAGCGCCTGGTCGGCCATCTCGATCAGATTCCGCCTGGGGATCAGTCGTACGAGTTGATCGGCGGCCAGAAGATTCTCGTGAGACCGCGAAGATTCGATCAGCGCCAACAGGAACCTGGGCCGAAGATCAGGAACGAGACAGTCCGCCGAATCAAGCTCCACGACAAGCAGTCGCAGCTGTTCGGCGTTCAGATTGAGCCTGTCGAGGGAGGTAAGCAGGTGACCGCCTAGGTGAAGTTTCGCCTCCGGATTGGCGGCCTGAGCGCGGGCGTAGGAGGCCACGGCGGCGGCGACGGCGCCCGCCTCCAGCTGCGCATGACCGCGTTTCAGATAGAAACCCATACCCGGCGAGTACGTACCTGCGTCCACCCGTGCCCCAAGCGCATCCAGGGCATCTAGCGACGCCCATGCCTTGCCTCCCTCACGAGCCATTTCGGCAAGTTCGTGCAGCAGTTCGGGGTCGCCCTGGGGCATGATCAGGATCAGGACCGACTTTGCCAGCGCGAGGTCTTCGAGATTCAGGGCGGAGCGGGCTATGCCTCGCCACAGGTCCGGAACGATGACCGATTCCCGTTGCGTAGAGATGGCCCGAACGACCGTTTCGAGTTCGGACCCGGCGATCCGCCTTGCGTCAATGGCCACGAGGAGACGCTCACCGAATTCCCATTTTGCGATCGGATCGCGATCACAGGCGAAAAGATAGGCTTCCACCGCGCCGACGGCGTCGTTGTGCTGATCAAGCAGCAAGTCGCCCAGCGCCAGGAGCGGTATCCTCTGCGTCGGCGAGGGAGAGGCCTGATAGGCCTTGATCTGGGCTCGAATTTCGTCCCGTGTGCGCGGTACCGACTTCTCCGCGCCACCCTTCATCCGCGCCGCAACACGTTTTCGGATGTCGGACGCGCGTCCAAACAGGCCCGGGCCAGTTCTGCCAGTTCGCGTCGCCGTGCTCATGTCGCCCACCCATCGTGTCTACCCGACCGTTGATTCAGGCCTGAACCAACGGCCGGAACCCCGCAACTTATGTGCAGCCGCCCTTAGTCCCCAACGCAGAAAGTATTTGGCTTCACCGCCTTAGGCAATCAAAAGGGTGAAAAGCAAGCTGTGGCGACGGCATTCGTCCAAAATGGAACAAAGGTGCGTCTTTGATCGGCAAAGCCATCGTGATTGGCGCATCGGGCTATGTCGGACAGCGACTGCTGCACCGGCTGGGCGAGCGCGGCCATGGAACCTATGCCTCGCGGCCGAAGGAGGGACTCGCGCACTTTGTCGCGATGACGGAATCGGCGGCGAGCCTGATCGAGCGGGTGGGCGCGGAAGTGTCGCATGTTTTCGTGCCCTATGGCGCGATCGACCCGGAACGCTGCGCGCGCGATCCGGCCGGAACCATGGCCGTGAACATTGTGAGCGTCGTCCGTCTGCTGGAGGACGTGCTCAGCGCCGGCGCCGTGCCGGTCTTTTTTTCGACAGACTATGTTTTCGACGGTGTGCGCGGCGGCTATTCCGAGGACGATGAGGCGGTTCCGCGCACCAGCTACGGCGTGCAGAAGCGCGCGGTTGAGCTGTGGCTTGGGACGATCGCCAAGCCGTGGCTGACAGTGCGGCTGTCAAAGGTGGTCGGCCTGGAAACCGACACGCACTCGGTGATCGGCCAGTGGGTCAGCGACATAAAGGCTGGAAAGCCCCAACGCTGCGCGACCGATCAGGTGTTCTGTCCCGCCTGGGTGGATGACATCGCTCGCGCCCTGGTGGACCTGTGTGACAGGCGCGCGACAGGCGTCTGGCATGTCGCGGGGCACGAAGCCTTCAGCCGCCATGACCTGCTGGCGATGCTGATCGAGGAAATTCGCAAGGTCGAGCCTTCGATCCACGTCGATCTGACGCCCTGCAGCCTGCATGATCTGCCCTTCCTCGAAAAAAGACCGCTCAACACCTCGATGGTTGTGGATCGTCTGGGAGCCGCCCTCGATTGGCGTTTCCGGACGATGCGCGATCTCTGCCGCGAGGCGGCGCAGCGGCATTTCTCGCCCGGGCCGGCGCATGGCGAGACACGCTGACCAGTATTCAAAGCGCCCGAACCGCCTTTTTCCGCTTGCCTGCGCGTCCACACGAAGGTGGAATCAAGCGGCGGTGCGCGCCTCCGAGCCGCGATACATCAGCGTTATCTCGATGCTGACGCGCGTGGTTCTGGCCGTATTCAGCGAGCCGACGTGCAGGGTGCGATAGTTGAAAAGAACAGGCTCGCCCGGCTTGCCCAGGAATTTTCCCAGGCCGATTTCGCCCATGTCGAAATCAGGGGCAAAACCGAGTTTGCCATTCTCAATGACCACCCTGTATGGCGACGGCCGCCGGTGGGAGCCGGGCGCCAGGCGAAGCCCGTTGCGGGCCGCATCGACGCAGACGCCCATCCACATCTTGGTGCGATGCTCGCCGGCAGGCGGCGCCCAGGCATAATGCTCCCAGAACCATGCATCGGCATGGAGGGAGCCGACGTCCTCGCGCCGCTGTGGGCGCACCATGCGCATCGCCACCTGTTCGTGACCAATGCCTTCCTCGTCCGACAGATACGTCTCCGGGCCGAACGCCTCGCGCGCATAGTCGAAAAACGACATCCGCTTCATTTCCTGGACGGCTTCGTCATTCATGATGCGGCCGGCCTTCGACAGCAGCTGACGATGGTCAAGCCTGTCTGAAATTTCGTGATAATTCTCAAGGTCCACGGCGCGCACTTCTGTGGCGGCGGAAGCCGAGAAAGCCTTGGCCGTGTGGACGAGATGGGCCTGGATCAAATCCTGGATCCGGCGACGCTCGGATTCGGTAATGGCTGGTCCGGCGCGCAATCCCGCAGCGCCGCCAAAGGCCTCCTCATGACGTAGTCCGCCCTCGAACAGCTGGTCTGGCGCAAGCGCCTCGATCCCCTCCAGCGCCGGGACATCGAGCGTCACGACGTCGTCCATCGTTGGCATTCTCATGGCTCAAACCCCACCCTCAGGTGCTGCACCATTGCCTGGCCCGACCGGACTCTCCGACTGTCTGCATCGGCTTGCGGACGGAAAGCGGACTCGCCTTCGACTGAAGCTTTCGCGCGCGACATCCCGGTTCGGCCGCGCCGCGTACAACGTCACGCCTATAAGCCAAGCTTCGCGCCGTCGCAACCGCATCAAGGGGCGCCGAACCCGTTATGGAAGACCGGCATTGCCGTCTGCTAATCCGGAGAGAGCGCGCGGTCTCGATCTCCTTTCAGGCAGTAAGTGGTCCCAAGAACGAACCGCGCATCCCACTTCATTTCCAGAACCCTGGCATATTCCTGGCCCGATCGTCTGTAGATCTCGAGGGGCCCCTGCCCCGATCGCGCGCCAAGAGCATCCTCATAGATCGTCTCACCGTTGACAAAGGACTTGAGCGTCAGAACGCCTTCAATCTTTTCTGCATTGAAGGGCAGTATCCGTTTCTCGCCCGTTGAATGGCGGTCATTTGTTGCAAATACCTCGAACCATTCGCCCGGCCGCGAGCCTGCGCAAACGATCAGGATCCGGCCATTCTCCCAGCGCGCGGACACGGGATCAAGATCGAGTCCGAAACTCCACTCTCCGGATATGGCGCCGGCCTTGAACAGATAAAGATCGCAGAACTTTTCCCCGGGGTGGTGAACGAGAAAATAGACTGCGTCGAAACTCTCCGGCCTCACGAGAATGCATTTAACATAGCCCGGCAGGTTCTGGGAGATCACCCAGTTGATGTCGATCGTGGATATACTCGATCCCACAGTGACGGCATGCCTGCCATCGCCATAGTCGTGGCGTGTGAAGACAAGAGTGGAGTGGGCAAGCTCCACCACTCCGAACACGTCGTCGGCTTCGACCCGAGGACCAGGGGAAAGTTCTGCGGTCGCCCAGTCGACGCCAAACATGCGGGTCAATATGCGTTTCTTGCCGTCATAGATGTCGCGTTCAGCGCCTCGCGCATCACGCAGATGCGCCAGAACCAGCGGTCTTCGGCCGACACTCGATTTTGGCGGCTGGATGCCGCCGCCGAGAAGACGCTCCTGTCCGGAGGAAGACGCGACCGCTTCGGCTGGAACGGCGTAGAGCAATGTTTCAAAGCGGCTGTAACCGTACTGCCTCAGGTAGAAACGGTAGTCTTCGAACGTATCAAGAATGAAAGAGGGATAATCCCAGAAATGATGAGGTTCGTGATAGATCGCCACGGCCAGTTTCGGCCGATGCCTGCGAATGGTCTCGACGGCGCCTTTCAGGATATTCAGCTCCCCGCCCTCGACGTCCATTTTCAGATAGTCGAGACGATCGGCGAGACCGTCATTCATCAGTGAGTCGATCGAACGGCTGTCGAACTCAATCATCTCGCCATCGTAATGCTGGCTCGCGACGCTCATGTCGGACATGATCATGTTGGCGTCCTTGACGCCAAAGGTCACCTTTCCATTGGTGTCGCCGACAATGATGCGGTGACAGGTCATCATCGACTTGAAGCGCTCGAAGAACCCAGCAAACGGATTGGAATCAAAAGCAATGTTCGGATCCATGTTATGGAGCGCCCCCGCACCCTTCAGGCGTGTCAGGAAATAGGGCACTTCCCAGCCGCGGCTTACGCCGATGTTCACGACGACGTCGCCGGGCTCGATCCTGACGATGTCCATGTATTGCTGGGGTCCGAACACGATTTTCGAAAACTTTGTAAAAACCTGCTCCACCGATCCAAAAAGAATGCGGGCATATTCGGCGCGACTTTGATCATCAGCCATTGCGGCCATGACGCGGGTGATGGCTGCGCCCTTTTCCACCTGGAGCGGCATGAAATCGCGCGTGTAGAACCGGCCAGAGGGCAGCAACCTACCTTCCGCCAACCGCGTCCCCGACCAGAATTCCAGAAATGCGGCCAGCGCGTCGACGTTGTCCGCAGTGACCCCGTTCACAAAAACGTCCGGCAGCTTCTCGCCGCAGGCCATGGCGAAGTCCCAGAAGCCCGACGCGTCCTGATCGAAGTACAACAGCACGCGGGCGCGATCGCCGCGCACGCCGGCCTGGGTCAGGATCTCAACACAACGATCCCAGACGGGTCCTTCGCAGAAGACGACAGCGTCGGCGGGAATGTCGGTCACGTCCCGCACGACGCCTAGAAAGCCTGCCTCACCCCGGCAAGCCGTGATCAGGCGCTGGGCGAAGGGCTGCGCCTGTCCATCGACAAAGATAACGTAAGGCTCCGGGCCGGGGAGTTCGTTGGGATAACCGACAAAAACACAGTCGAAAAACGCCAAATCAGACAAGGTACGAATCCCCTGGGGCAACAGCTCTGTACACGTCGTCACGCAATCATCACGTTCCGCCCCACTTCCACCCGTCTAGACAACATTGCGAAAAGAACAACCGCGACTTCCACGCTTGGCCGATGCAGCAATTGACCGGAAACCGCTTTCTGCTAGGGCCTACGGCGTTCGTGCGCTGCGGCGCCTGCAATAAGTAACGTGTAGAGCAGTGAAACCCGCAATGGCTGTCGCCCCGGTCCGCCCTCGCGTCAAGATACTGACAGTGGTTTGGGGCGACGCCTTCATCGCCCGTCTCGACACATTCGGGTTTGGTTCGTTCCTGGCTCCCGGGAACCTGCCTGATCTGGCGCGCAAGCACGATGTGGAAATCGTCATCCTCACCCGCGCCGAGGACGAGGCAGTGTTCGAGGGCCTCCCCTCCATTGAAAAAGTTCGTTCGCACGCCGCCATCCGCTACGTGCCGATCGATGATCTGATCGCTCCAGGCCAGTATTCGACGACGCTCCACCTCGCCTTCACGCGGGGGCTTGCGTTGTTCGGGGACGAGATGCTGAACATGCATTTCGTGTTCTGGAACGCCGATTTCGTTTTGTCCGACGGCGCTTTCCGCCACCTCGGTGAGCTGATGGCCGAAGGCCACAAGGCGATCATCACAGGCACGCTGCGTTCGGTCGCGGAACTGAGCGAAATGGCTCTGCGGTCCCGGCGGCACCCAGTTTCGCACGCGCTCTCCGTTACGTCACGCGGGCTGCTCGACATCGCCTTTCGACACATGCACGCGCATCATGTCGCGAAAACCGCCAACCAGCCTGTGTGCTGGACCTCAATGCCGAGCCAGATGCTCTGGCGCGTCGATCATGAAACGCAGCTCGGCAGATTCTTCAAGGCCTTCATGTTCTGCCTGAAGCCGACCCGGACCATTTCCTCGATCAACGGACCCTGCGACTACGCCTTCGTGCCGGAACTCTGTCCGGGCGAGCCGCAGCACATGATCCAGGATAGCGACAAGGCGTTCATCCTGGAACTGCAGCCCCGCGACAGCGAGAACGAGTTTATCTCCCTTGCTCCGGTTGACGAGGGCGAGCGCCGCTCCTGCATGGGCGAATGGCTCACGGCCGAGCATCTCGACACGGCGCGACGGACAGTCGTCTTTCGATCCGGAGCAGGCGCGACAGACGCCGCCCTCGCGCAGGCACAGAAGGATTTCAAGAGCTATTTCGACGGGTTCATGGCGGACGTCCCACCGCCGCGTTCGCATCGCGGGCAGTATTACTGGCTGTTCGGCGTCTCCGCCTGGAACATCAACCGTGAAAACTGGCGTCCGGGGCAGCGCCTGCCGCCTGAACTCGACCTCAACTTGTCTCTTGACGATCTCAGGCATCCCACCAACGAGCGTCACCGCGCCCGCGCCGCCTCGACCGACGGTCAGGCGCTGGCGCGAGGCCGGCTTCGGACCGAATTGTTTGGCAAACCCTATGCTCCGAGCCGACTGCATCCGGATGCGCCGGCCGCGGCCATACTTGACGCAATCGCCAAGAACGTCTGGGCCGATACCGGCACTGAAGGGCGGCTGCTGACGGTTGCCGAAATCGGCGGCTGGGTCGCCCAGGCTTTCCCCCTCGATGATCCTCGCGTTCATCCCTTCGAGCTGACGCCGGCCAGCTTCTGGCCGCTGTCGGGACCGCCTCATGCACAAGCGGTTCTGATCTATATCCGGCCTCCGCAAAGCCTTGACGTTGCGGGGATTCTGCATCGCGTGTCCGGTGCGCTGGCCGATGGCGCAAGCGTGAGGATCGTCCTTCACGATGCGAGCTTCAAGGGACGGCCGGCCTGGATGGACGAGCAGCTGAAGGCATCTTTGTCCGTCCTCGGACAGATCAGCGATGCGGAGGTGACCCGTCACGAAGCCACGCTGGGAGAGCGGCGTTACGCGGCTGCATTCTTCAAGGCGCTCCCTTACCTCGCCGATCCTGGCGCGCCCCGACCCGGTCTTGGCGCTTTTCCCCGCCTCATCGGCGTCGCCGCAGCTTTCGCCACGAAGCAGGCATCATCGAGACCATCGGGGCGGAGCCTCATCACGATCCTCTCAGGCACGTTCCGCAAGCCGGCTTCCGGCTTGTCTGCGGCGCTGCATAAACTGCCGCAACCGGCCCCGCCCGCGCGCCTCGCCGGAGCCAACGCCCCGCGCGACAGGCGTTCGCGGCCGACATGAGCCGCGCCGGGAGGGCTGATCGACTAGCCGCCTATTTCGCCATCGCCGCCTCGCACCCGCACTGGTTCCGTGTTCCGGCCGAGGGTTTCAGAATCGTTCTGGATCCGGACCATATTCGAGCGATAGAGGCCGAGACCGGGAATCATTACGTCGCGCGGGGGCAACCCTCCGAATGGGCGGAGGTCGGAGTTCAATACCAGGATCCCTATCTCATTGTGCTGCGCGACGCCGTCGTCTTTCCTGACGGGTCAGAAGGCATTCACCATCGCACGATGCGCCTCGAAGGCGAACCGTCAGGCGTTGCGGTCCTGCCCCTGATGGAGGATCGGATCGTGCTGGTACGGCACTATCGCCATCCCACGCGGATCAGTTCCTGGGAAATTCCGCGCGGGGGCGTCGAGCGCGGCGCGAGCCTCGAAGAAACCGTCCGCGCTGAACTTCAGGAAGAGATCGGGGGCGTGGCCATTGGCGTCACTGAACTTGGCCTGATGTATGGCGCCAGCGGATTCATGGGCCTCGGCGTTCGCCTTTACGTCGCGCGCCTGTCGGCAGTAGGCGCCCCGGCCATTGGCGAGGGCATATCCAGGGTCGATCGCTTTTCACTTGAGGACGTTGACGGCATGGTCCTCCGTGGAGACATCACTGACAGCTTCACGCTAGGCGCTCTGCTCCACGCCCGATTGCGCCGATTGATCTGACGTGCGGATCGATTCATGGGCCCGGCTTGTCGTTCCCGACCAGAAAATCACCGACAAGGGGCACAATTTCGAAACGCCGATCCAGCTCGATCGAATCCACCATCGCGACGCCCTGCGGCGTCACCTCGATGACAAGCACATCGCCGTTGGCTTTGCGCTCGATCGCAATGCCCTGCACCCGCTCGACGCCCGCCGCAGTCCGCCGCCTTATGACGACCGGCCCCGCGACCCTGCCTTCCGGCAACGCCAGAGGCTCGCCTTCTTCCAGACGCCCGGCCGATCCAATACGCAAGGCGACGATGGTGCGTTCCGCCGTAAGCGCCTGCACGGTAAGCACGCCATCGGCGTCGAACCTGCAGTCCACCGGTGTTTCAGCAAGCTGCAGGTCGAACTCCGTAACGAATTGCGAGCCGTCGAACCGGCACAGGCGCGCGGCCCGCATCTCCGCTTCGTGTATCAGGACGCGGGGCTCGCCGTCATGAGTCCGAACCAGATGGCAGCGAGCCGCTTCCGATACACCGGTCGAGGCGCGCCAGTCGATATCCACGCCGTCGGCGCTTGCGCCCGCGATAAGCTGGACCGCAGAGTCAGCGTAGGTGTGCGTGGCGAAGACGGTGAGACCACTGTCGCGCTCGACGACTCCGACGACCGTCGATCCAGCATCGATCTCGGGCGCCGGTCTGAAGTCCGCAGTCGACCAATCCATGCCGGCAAACCTCGCTAGGATTCGCCTTGTGCCATTGTACATCACGCGCGGAGTGTCTGCCCGGTCACGAAAATAGAAAACAAAAGACGCATCTCCGATGCGCGAAGGGCGCCGGGCGCCGGCTGCAGGTCTCGCGAGCCGCTCCCCACCCGACCGGCTGGCGTCATCCTCGTCGGGAATGGCGTATAGGAGCGTTTCGAACCGGCTGTAGCCATATTGCCGGACATAATACCGATAGCCTTCGAGATGATCGAGGAGGTAGGCGGGATAGTCCCAGAAATGCTCGATCTCGTGGTAGATCGCGATCGCCAGTTTGGGGCGCTTCGCCCTGATGGTTCCGAGTG
>JAWXBJ010000202.1:0-5531 GCA_034439955.1 Alphaproteobacteria bacterium | reverse complement strand
CGGTCCGTGATGACAAAGCGTTCCCGTCGCATTGCAAACCTCCCAAAAGGAAGTTTGAATCAGCGTTCGGGCAGCCTGTGAATCCCTAATGTCCACAGGCCCTAGGGGCGCCCGCCCGGGCGTCACGGCGTAGGCGGTGAATCGGCCGGCTTCACGAATCTCAGGGTCATGCGGTCGCTTTCGCCGATCGCCCTGTAGGTTTCAGCGTCATAGCCGGGCGGAGGTGGACCGCCATCGGCCGAACTCCTGAGCGTCGGCGGCAGCATCCAGACGCCAAGCGGATGATCGGTCGTGTCCTTCTTGTTGGCGTTGATCTCCGAGGCTCCGTCGAACCTGAACCCGGCGGCCGCGGCCAGCTGGATGACATAGGCCTCCTGCACATAGCCCGTGCCGGCGGCGGGATTCTGGTCGCGGGCGGAGGGTAGCCGGTGTTCCTCTATGCCCAGGACGCCGCCGGGCTTCAGCGCCCGGTAGGCGTCGGCGAATATCTTGTCGGCATACCCTCCCGCCATCCAGTTGTGCACGTTGCGGAATGTCAGCACGACATCGGCTGAACCGTCCGGCGCAAGGCCCGGGCTTTCGCGCGAGCCAATGGTGAGGTCGATGGTCCCGAAGACATCCGGCCGATCGACGAAGACGGCCTTGAAAGCCTCGACATTGGCGCGCGCATAATCGGACGTCGCGGGGTCGAGATGGGCGGCGTAAAGGCGGCCGCCGCCTTCCCTGAGATAGGGGCCCAGTATGGCTGTGTACCATCCCCCGCCGGGAGAGATTTCCACCACGGTGTCGGAACCCCTGACGCCGAAAAACGACAGAGTCTCGACCGGATGGCGATGAGCGTCGCGGGCCTTCTCGATCCGCCATTCCCCTCCGGCCGCCCAGGCGAGACTGCCGCGAGGCGCAGAGGGATCTTCAATGGCGGCCGGAGCCGCCGCCTCTCCCGAGGGCGCGTCCGTCTTGCCGCCGCACGAGGCCACAAGCGCAAGCGCAACAAGCAGTCCAGGGAGCCGATCTGAATTCACGCGTGATTCTCCAGGACAGGGCGCCTGCCCGCGCACGCACATTATCCTGTCCCGCCGTCTTGACCATGCCGGAACGGCTTCCCAACTCCGTGACCGAGGCGCCGATCCGGGCCTCGTTCCGACGGGGGAGGACATGAGTCTCTCCCGAATTCCAATGACCCCGGCGGCTCGATCGTCGAGACGCCCTGTTGCTTGCGCAAGGACAGAAGACAAGATGAGCACGTTTGATTTTTCCCCGCTTTACCGCACCGTCGTCGGCTTCGACCGGATGGCCAGCCTGATCGACGCCGCCCAGCGCCTCGATGGCGTGCAGGGCTATCCGCCCTACAATATCGAGCAGTCGGCGGAAGATGAGAACGCCTACGCCATCGAGCTGGCGGTTGCCGGCTTTGGCGAGGGCGACCTCGATCTCGAAGTCAAGGAAGGCCAGCTGCTGGTCGTCGGCAAGAAAGAGGGCGCCGAGGACAAGCGCCGCTTCGTGCACCGCGGCATCGCCGAGCGCGGCTTTATTCGCCGCTTCCAGCTGGCCGACCATGTCGTGGTGACCGGGGCGCAGCTTCGCAACGGCCTGCTTCGCATCGAGTTGAAGCGCGAGCTTCCCGAGGCGATGAAACCCCGCAAGATCGCAATCGGCGCATCCGGCGCCAACGGCAATCTCGCACATGGCGCCGGGTCGGTGATCGACGCCCCGGTCCAGGAAACCAGGGTGCGCAAGACCGCCAGCGCGGCGTAGAGAACTTATCCGCCTTCAAACGAGGAGTTTGAAAGCGGCCTGATCCAGACGACACCCTCGCCGGTCCAAACGGACGGGCTTGAAGCAGCGGCGCGTCCTCCCTCCCCCAGGGACGCGCCGTTTTGCATTTTTCGTCAGGTCGGCGCGTGGCGAGGTCCTGCCTGTCGACGAGTTATGGAGGAACGGCGCGATCGTGTGGCGCCGGCCGTTCGTCTTGTCGGAGAGGCTGGTGCGGCTGCTTGCTTTTTGTTGGGGTTTCGCCACTCTAAAGGGTATGATTGACTGGTCTCAGTGCCCTGCGGTTGAGCGCATTCCCGGGAAAGTCAGCGGGGTCTGGCTGTTCAAAAGTACGCGCGTTCCGGTGAAAGCGCTTTTCGAGAATATCGAAGGAGGCGCAACGGTTACGGAATTTCTCGAATGGTTCCCTGGCGTCGAACAGGCACAGGTCGACGCCGTGCTCGAATACGCCCAACGCAGCCTTGAATCTGCGTAGCGGCTGTGAGGATCCTGTTCGATCAAGGTACGCCGGCGCCGCTTCGTCACGCCCTGACCAATCACGAGGTCGCCACCGCGTTCGAACGTGGCTGGCAGACGCTCAAGAACGGCGATCTCCTGTTAGCCGCCGAAGCGGATGGTTTTGAAGCGATCGTCACCACCGATCAGAATCTGCGCTACCAACAGAACCTCAAAGACCGGCGGATAGCGATTCTGGTATTATCGACAACGAATTGGCGACGGATCCGGAATCAAACTGATCTTGTGTTTCAGGCCGTCGAAAGCCTTGCCTTGGGTGGGTATCTCGAACTCTCGATCCCACCGGCGTAGCCGCCGTTTGCATGCTGTCGCCAGGCTGGGCCGGGAAGTTATCAGCGTCGCTTGCTGGCGGTTCCGGCCGGTTGAGAGTGGCAATGGAAGAACAGGTTCTGATGAAGCCGGCTGCCTGCAATTCATACCGGGACCCGACCGGGCTTTGCTAAGAAATCAAGTCTGTCAGCTGGCTCCACAGATTTTCGATCGCGGCCGGCCAGATGAGGCAGACCAGCACCACGCCCGTCAGCGCGCCGCCCAGATGTGCGGCATGGCCGATCCCGTCCTGCACGCGACCTGAAGCGAAGGCCGACCAGCCTATGTACAAGACCGCGAACAGGATGGCCGGCATCGGCACGACGAAGACGATGATCATCGCGAAGGGGGCGAACAGCGCAAAGACCGTGGTGACACCCGAGACCGCGCCGGACGCCCCCAGCGCGCGGTAAGCCGGCTTTCGGAAATTCTCCAGCACCGACCAGAGCGATCCGACGACCAGCGCCGCGAAGTAGATCAGCAGGAAATAGCCCGGTCCGACGGCGAGCTCGACGAAGGGGCCGATGAAGAACAGAGACAGCATGTTCATGAAGAGGTGCATGCCGTCGCCATGCACGAAACCCGAGCTCACCAGCCGCCAGTATTCACGGCCGGTGCGAATCCTGTGGACGTCGAGAATGGTCGCCTCGATCACGCGCGGATTGTTGAAGCCCGCAAGGCTGAGCAGGATGTTCACGGCAAGCAGGATCTGCGTGACGTAAGCGGCCAGGAAACTGTCGAGATTCATCTGACTGTTTTTAAGGACTGCTTTGGGCTTGCTTTGGAAAAAATACCGGGACGTCGCGACGCGTCAGGTTGCGGCGCGAGGGTCGTCCTCGTCGGGCCTGTCGGGATCGCCATCGTCCGTCTGGCCCGCCTCGGGCCCTGCGACGAGATCGGCTTCAGCTTCCGGCAGGTCGGCTGGGGGCGGGAAATCCCCGCGCCCCAAAACGACCGGAACGTCGGGCGCCTCCCTGTCCGGCGCGTCAGGCGTCTCCATATCGGTCTCTTCGGCAGCGGCCTCGCCCATGTCCGTAGCGGACCCTTCCGGCCCCATGTCCGCGCGGCGCCGGCGCCGGCGTTTGCGCGGAGCCGCTTCGGCGCGCGAGACGCCGGCTTCGGCATTTTCGTCGATGGATTCGCCCTCGGCAGGTTCGCCCTCAGCGCTTTCCCCCTTGGCGCGCTCGACCTCGGCACGTTCTAACTCGGCGCGGGGGGCGCCGCGATGGCGGTCCTCGCGGGGCTCGCGGCCGGGACGATCCGCCAAGGGCGGCCTCAGCAGATGAACGGTTGCAGCCGTCTCGTCGGTGAACGCCTTCAGAGCCTCGATCGACTGGCCCGAGACGAATTTGCGCCGCAGCTCCCGGAAGGAGCGCGCGGCCGAGCGCAGCGGCGCGAGGTTTAGGACATCGCGGCCAAGGGTCACCTCGAACGTCTCGGCGCCTGCAAGCGAACTTTCGAGATTTTCGGCTGCCCAGGGCAGGAACGCCGCGCTGAGCTCGCCGGCGAACAGGGGGGCGAGCGTCGGCTTCAGTTCGTCGAGGGAGGCGAATGGCCCCCCCGCCGCAGGGGCAGCCATGAAATCGCACCACCGGGCGACGAATTCGCCGTCCTTCTCGATGATCTTGGCCGGGGTCGGATCCTTCATCAGCTGGATCAGCTGTCCCGCGATCGCGAAGTCCGCGATGGTCGGCATGCCGCCGAACACGAAGCGGTGCGTGCGCAAATGATCGTCAAGCAGCTTCACGAAGCGCTTGACGGATTTCTCGACGACAACGCCAAGATCACCTTCGAGCCCCATCGCCTTGAGCTGGCCCTGCATCGCCAGGATGGCCGCATCCTCGACCGCCTTGCGATCCGCCGGCATGTCGCTGGTGTAGTAGTCGTCCACGGCCCTCTGGGCGGCCAGCCGCTGATCCTTCTTGCGCGTCCAGCGATAGTGGAACACGGCCTTGGCGAGCCAGGTGTCGGCGTACTCCTCCAGTACACATGCAAGAAACGCCAGCGCAGGATCCGTCGGCGTCGCGCTCGGCTCCGGACTGTCGGCCTCGAGCGCCTCGATCGTCGAGGTGGTGTCGTGGACGGCGAAGCCGCTGGCCGTGACCAACACGGGGAGCGTCGCGAATTTGGAGATGGCGCGCAGTTCCTCCTCGCTGTCGCTTGTTCGGGGGCGCCATTCGTGCTCGACGCCCTTGTAGCGCAGGTAACTGCGCATCTTGGTCGAATAGGCCGAGGTCTCCGCCCCGAACAGGCGATAGCCGCTGCTCATCCCTTGGTCTCCACTGATCTGCGCGGACGCTAGAGCACGGTCATTTCGGATGGAAGCATCCAAATCGTGTCCAAGCGCAACTGCCCTACACACAATTCCAGTTGGCGTCCCCTGTTTGCTTCAGCGAGTTGAACGCGTTAACCGGACCAGCCATCATTCCGCCAAAGGACCCGCCCCGATGCGCGTCGTGCACGTCATGGCCGGCGCCCGCGAGGGCGGGGCCGAGAACATCATGCTGGAATCCGTTCTGGCGCTGGCCGAGGCCGGAATTCCGCAGGCCGTGGTGACGCGTCCCGACAACGGCTATCGCAGCGACAGGATGAAAGCGGCCGGCGTGACTGTGACAGCCGCTTCATTCAATCGCGCCTGGCCTTTCCCTACCCGGGCCGCCATTTCGAAGGCGCTCATGACCTTCAAGCCCGATGTCGTCGAATTCTGGATGGGCCGGGCGGGCCAGTTCGCGCCGGCCGCGTGGCGCTCGCGCTCGATCGGCTGGTATGGCGGGTACTACAAGCGGGCGCGCTTCGCCAATTGCGACTGGCATGTCGGCCTGACCAAGGATTTGCTGCGGCATATCCGCGAACAGGGCGTTCCGGAAAACCGGTCGGGCATTGTTCACACCTATGCCGATTTCGAGGGGTCTCCGCCCGCGGCCCGGGCCGCG
>JAWXBJ010000201.1:0-2813 GCA_034439955.1 Alphaproteobacteria bacterium | reverse complement strand
CGCCCTCGCCTTCGCGCAGGGTCAGTGGGTTGTCCGGCTCAACCGCGCTGTGACGTGAATTGCGGATGTCGCAAGCGCAATCGATCAGCCCCCCGCGGGCAGGCGCTTGCGGAAGTCGTCCAACACCGCGACCAGCGCATCGAAGGCGAGTGGCTTGCTCAGGTGAACGTCGATGCCCGCAGACTTCGAAAGCGCAACATCCTCGCTTCGTGCCCATCCGCTGATTGCAACGATCAATAGCGTTCGCCTCGCGTGCGATTTCCGGATGAGGTGGGCTGCGTCGTATCCGCTGAGCCGCGGCATGCCGATGTCCAAAATGACAATGTCGGGCCGAAACGTAAGCGAAGCGCGCACGGCGGCCTCACCGTCTGGACAAAGCTCGACCTCGTAGCCGAGGGACTCCAGGAGCATCTGCAAGGTCTGCCCGATGTCCTCGTTGTCTTCGGCGATGAGGATTCGCGGACCGGCAGCTGCGACTCGGGAAACGCTTTTCGCTTTGGTGCGCGACCTTTTTGCCAATTCCAATTCTCCGGCTGCCCCATCCCCCAAGGATTAGGTGGGCCCGGGAAGGGGCGAATCAAGGGACCGCCGACGATTCTGGCCAAAAATGGACATATGTAGGCCAAACACCGACAGACGTCGCCAATTTGTAACAGCACAATTCGCGCGGGGGATTAAAAGGAGGCCAAAGATGGCCCTGAAGGTCAGCTGTACCGAAAAGGACCATGCGCAAGAGGCGCACGGACAGGTCAAGGGTGTAGGGGGAGTGTCCAGGGACGGAACCCCTTGGAAGCGCGACGCATCCGCCGTGATCGCCGAGATCGAATCCGGCGAGCAAACGTACTACGTGAATGTCGACGGCCGCACACCGAACCTCCAGGTCGCCACGCATCGGGGCGTCAAGTACCTGACAACCCAACTGGATCGGGAGGGCGCCGGGATGCTGCTGGGCCTGCCCGACTGCTGATCAGATCCCGGGATCTTCGGCCACCGCTTCGGCAGTCTGGTTGTCGATCACCTGCCAGCGGACAGCCTGCTTGGCCTTGAGGCTCTCTGCCATGGCGATGGCTTCCTCGCGCGTCTGGTAGGACATGACATAGTTCTTCAGGCCGCCTTGCGTGGGCGTGGTGAACAACAGGAACCGCTTAAGTCCGCTGACTCTCAATTCGCCTCTCCCTGGGTTCGCCTGACGTGGCGGACAGGGCGCATTTGACCTTGGGGCCGGGCGGGCGTCTGTTACGAAGCGGACATAGCAGTCGTATTTCCCGGTCGCCCTACATCAAGTGTCGTTGCTCAAGCGTGTACGGCGAACCGCGAATGACCGCGGACATCGACATAGTCCTGGTCCTCGGAATGCGGGACATTGCAGCGCTGCGGTCGGCGTTTCCTGATGCCGATTACTATGTCCCGCCAGACGAAACCCTGCTGCTCGAACTGGCGCGCGGTACCCGCGGCATGTTCAATCTGATCCACAACGCGAGCCAGTTCAAGGCCGATATCTATCTCGCCGCCCGCGACCCGCTGCACGCCTGGGCGCTGCAGAATCGGCGCAGGATCAGTCTTGGCGATGGCGGCGCATGGGTCGCACCGCCAGACTACGTAATCCTGCGCAAGCTCGAAACCTTGCGCGAAGGCGGGCATGGCTGGCCTGCATCGGTCTGGTGTCCGAACATCTCAGTACTCCTTCATTGAGTCTTTCCGTGCCCGGCAATCTGCTTCCAGCTTTTTCCCGAGTCCTTCGTTACGAAAACGCTGCGCTGAAACGTGGCGATGGCGTACTCGCTCCGCGCCGCAGGGTTCTGCGCCATGTAGGCCACGCCATCCCGGCCAAGGCTCGGCAGCCTGATCTGCGCGGCAGCCCCCTTCCGGATGGGCGCTCGAGCGAGCCGGGGTTCCTGGTCGGATGTCGCAAACCAGAGGGACTTGCCGTCCAGGTCGAAGAACACGGCCGTTCCTTCGCCGCCTGCCCTCTGCGTGAAACTCCCGCCGGAATCGCTCGACTCGAAGATGCCGCGCGAGGTTGCCACGGCCACGGTTGCGGGAGCGTGGGGGTGCACGGCCAGCGAAATCGGATCGCCTTCGAGGCCGGCGGCCTTGGCTTGCTTCCATTGCAATCCGTCGTTCAGCGTGAAGTGCAGGCCCGGCTCCCGCATGCGCGAGTTGCGGGCTGGATTCCAGACATAGATGGCGTTGGTGTTCCAGCCGGCGGCAAGCAGATGAAAATCGGTCTCTCCTTCCAGGCCAAGCTTCTCCCAGGTTTTGCCGCCGTCGCGGCTGCGGATCAGCCCGAACGGATTGACGAGCCCCGAGCCCGGCGCGGGGTGACCGCTGCTGTACAGGCTCTTGGCAGTGGCGCTGAACCCCATGTAGTCGTGCTGCGGCCCGGGCGCCCTGGACCATTTTGCGTTCTCGTAGACCGCCAGGCCGTGATGGCTCGGGATCGAGAGCTGCTTGCCGTTGGCGCTGTAGGCGAGGCCATGCACGTGCGTGAGGGTTACCTGCCCCTGTGCGAACACCGGTCCGCATATCGCCAGGCCGAACAGAATCCTGCGCAGGAAGTTCATCGTTTCTCCGGGTTGCGCGTCATTTGTTGATCGAATCCGTTTCGCCTCCGCATCAGGTAATACGCCGCCGGAATCACGAACATCGACAACAGCGGCGCGGTAATCATCCCGCCGATCATCGGCGCGGCGATGCGCTGCATCACCTCCGCGCCGGTCCCGTCCGACCACATCAGCGGCGCAAGACCGCCCAGGATCACCGCCACGGTCATCGCCTTGGGCCGCACGCGCTGCACGGCGCCTTCGTCGATG